>CAZPUJ010000102.1:0-6099 GCA_964589725.1 uncultured Planctomycetaceae bacterium | reverse complement strand
GGTCGAGCCGAGCGGGCGAGTCGTCGCGTCGTACCGCAGCGAGCTCGTGGGCTGGCAGCTCGCGGAAGCGGAGATGAAGCCGCTGCGGCAGGTCGCGTTCGCCGGGCAGTCGATGATGTTGCCGCCGCTGTCGAGCAAGGTTGCGCTGCCGGATCGGCACGGGGTTGTGCGAGTCGGCGTGCCAACGATGTTCGCGGTCGCTCCGGTGCGAGACGAATCAAGCAAGGTCGTCGCGATTCTCGGACTGCGAATCCAACCGGAAGTGGAGTTCACGAACATTCTGGAGACCGCTCGCATCGGCGCAACCGGCGAGTCGTATGCCTTCGACCGCAACGGCCTGATGCTCAGCAACAGCCGGTTTGACGAGCAGCTTCGAGGCATCGGACTGCTGCCGGAGGGAGCAGATTCGACGCTGAATGTTTCGCTGCGCGATCCCGGCGTCGATCTGACGAAGGGCGCTCGGCCCAATTCACCGCGATCCGAGCAGCCGCTGACGTTCGCAGTGGCCGAAGCGATCGCCCAACGGGATGGTATCAACGTCGATGGCTATCGTGACTATCGCGGCGTGCCGGTCGTCGGCGCGTGGCAATGGCTGTCGGATGACGGCTTCGGCATCGTGACCGAAGTCGATGTCAGCGAATCGCACCAAACGCTCAATACGATCAACTATGCGTTCTGGAGTTTGTTCGCCCTGTTGGGAGTCGCGACACTGGCTTTGCTGGCTTCGATGCTGCGCGCGGATCGACTCGCGGAACAAGCTCGGTGTACCGCCATCGAACTCAAACGGCTCGGCCAGTACACGCTCGAAGAAAAGCTGGGCGAAGGAGGCATGGGCGTCGTGTATCGCGCTCGGCACGCGATGTTGCATCGCCCCACGGCGGTCAAGTTCCTCGACGCGACCAAGACCAACGAAAAAGCGATCGCGCGGTTTGAACGTGAAGTGCAGCTCACCAGCCAGCTCAATCACCCGAACACGATCGCGATCTACGACTATGGTCGCACGCCGGAGGGCGTATTTTACTACGCGATGGAGTACCTACCGGGCATCAACCTTCAAGACTTTGTCGAGCGACACGGACCGCAGCCGGAAGGGCGAGTGATCCGCATCTTGAAGCAAGTTTGCGGATCACTCGCCGAGGCTCATGCCGCGGGCCTGATCCATCGTGACGTGAAGCCGGCGAACATTTTGCTCAACGCGCGTGGTGGGCTGTTCGATTTCGTCAAGCTGCTGGACTTCGGACTGGTCAAGGTGTCGGAGAATTCCAACGCGGCGCTCGTCACCAGAGCCGGCGGAGTCGTTGGCACACCGCTGTACATGTCGCCGGAAGCCTGCAAGTCGCCGGAACAAGTCGATGCTCGCAGTGATTTGTACGCCGTCGGAGCTGTCGGTTATTTCCTGCTGACCGGCACTCCGTTGTTCTTCGGCGACAGCGTGCTCGATATTCTCCAGCATCAAGCCAAGACGCCTCCCGAACCGCCATCGCAACGTGGCGGCCAACCGGTCTCCCCGGAGATGGAGCATTTGTTGATGCGCTGCCTCGCGAAAGCCGCAGCCGACCGACCGGCATCGGCTGACGAGATCATCACGAAGCTCGATGAACTCCCAACGGCGGGTTCCTGGACGGACTCTGATGCCCGCGAATGGTGGCGACGCTATCTGCCGAATCTGACTACGACATCGCCTCCAATGACGGCGACTTCCGCAGCATTTGCCGCCACCGTCGTGGCCGATCAGCGAGCTGTTGAATCTTGACCCCTCGTGCGCTTCAACAATCGGAAAGAGATCGAAGACGTCACTGCCGCCATCCGCAAAGAGATGACGATGCGATATCAGATCGACTTCCGAATCGCACTGGCCGAATTTGCCGGACGGATGTTGAGCGAACGCGAGTGGATTGGTCGATAGAACGGTGACGAAACGTGGCCGACGCAGCTCACGGCGGCGCGGACGCTGGCAGCGTCCGCCACGCAGACACTCAACGCCGAAGACCATGAAATTCAAGCTGTTCGTTGTGTTGGTCAGTGTGTGGCTGGGAAGCGGCTGGGCGTGTGGGCAAGACGTTTCGCCCTCCGAGCTGGACCTCGAATTCCTGTCGGCCGAGGAATTTGCGGGAGAATGGACCGGGCGGCGCGAGCGATGGGCTGCAGCCGGCGTGACGGTGAATTTCGACGCGACCTATGTGTTTCAAGGGGTCGCCGCGGGTGGATTCACCGGGCCACTGTTTCGGTCCTTTTCCGATGAAGATGATATCGGGCACACGTTGTCCGGCGATCTGCGAGCGGAATTCGACACCGAAAAGCTCGGCTGGTGGAAGGGCGGGACGTGGATGACTCGTTTACAGGCGCGCACGGGGCAGTCGGTCGTGCAGCGAGCCGGCAGCGTCGCGGCGGTCAACAACGAGGCCCTGTTTCCCAACGTCCTCGACAAGTTCGATGGCAACGCGCTGGCGATCACCGAACTGACCTACCGGCACGCGCTCGGCGAGAAGGTGGGGATTTACGGCGGGTTGCTCAACACGGCGCTGGGGGATGAAAACGCGATCGCGGGGTCGGCATTGTCGCACCAGCACTTTCTCAACTCCGGGATGCTGTATTCCGTGGTCGAGAATGCCACAGTGCCCCATGCGTCGCTCGGCGGCGGCGTGGATTTCGCACCGAATGAGAATGCCTCCGGATCGTTCTCAGTTTTCGGGAGCGCTGAGACGGCGGGCGAGAATCCGTTTCGCCGCTGGCATGGCACGACCTTTTCCACGGAATGGACTTTCGCTCACTCGCTGGCGGAACGGCCGGGAGCGCAGACGTTCGGCTTTTTGTACGGCATCAACGAGCGGCGCACGGACATCGCCGCGGATCCGCGACTGGTCATCATCAGCATCGTGCTGGGGCTGCCGATCCCGACGACCGAATCGGACACCTGGGCGTTCTACTACAACGCTCACCAATTCCTGCACGGAGACGCGAACGGCGGCTGGGGCGTATTCGCTCGCTGGGGCATTTCGGACGGCAATCCCAACTTCGTGAAGCAGAACGCGGCGCTCGGCGTGGGAGGCATCGGCCTGTTGCCGAGCCGCCAACGGGATCGCTGGGGACTCGGCGCGTTCTTCGTGGACATGAGTGACGAAGACTTACTCAAAGGCTTGAACGTTCGAGACGAGCTCGGGGGCGAGTTGTTTTACAACTGCGCTTTGTCGCCGTCGTTCCACGTCACGCTGGATGCTCAGGTGATTGACTCGGCCCTTCCGCGAGTCGATACGACGTGGGTGTTCGGCGTGCGGACGAATTACAGTTTCTGAGCGGTGGTCTGAGGCACCGCCCGCGTTCGTCATTCGAAACCGGCGTGGCTTTGGGGATTGCGTAGAGTTGTGGATTTCAAGCTGCGAGTATTCGGCCTCGACCGATTCGGCTTATTGCGTCTGATGGATTTGCCAACCGCCACCGAGGGAGCGGTAGATGCGGATCAGATTGAGGGCGACGTTGCCGCGGGCGATGGCAAGTTGATCTTGCTCGGCGGTGAGCGTCTGTTCGAAGAGGAATACGGCCGTGAAATCAACGGCGCCCTGGACATACTGATCCCGGGCGATCTCAACCGTGCGGTTCGCGGCCTGCACGGCGGCTTCCAGGGAGCGGGCCTCTTGCTGCGAGCGCAGGTAGCCGACGATCGCGTCTTCCGCCTCGCGACCCGCGGTCAGGACTTGGTTCTGATACGCGAATGCCAGTTCCTGGAAGCGAGCGTCCTGAAAGCGAATCGCGTTTTGCAGCCGGCCGTAGTTCAGGATGTCCCAGCGGAACGCGGGGCCTACCGTGGCGAAGACGCTTGCGGGCGTGCGAAACAGGTTAGTGAAATCTTCGGCCTGCACCGCAATGACGCCGTTCAAACTGAAGTGCGGATAGAGGTCCGTTTCGGCGATGCCGATCCGCTCACTTTGAGCGGCGAGTTCCCGTTCCGCGCGGCGGATGTCGGGCCGGCGTCGCACGAGATCGGCCGGGATGCCCACGGCGACTTCCGGCGGCGAGGCAGGAATCTTACCGGCGGCGAGCTGTTCCTGGATGAGATCACGCGGCGGGGAACCGAGCAGGACGCAGAGTTGGTTGTTGGCCTGACGCAAGCCCGTCTCAAGGCGGGGGATCAACGCCTGGGTTTCTTCCAGGACGGTCTTGGCCTGATGCACGTCGCGCTCGGTCGTCGCGCCGTTCTTGAAGCGGTCTTCGGCGATGGCCAGCATTCCCTTTTGAATCTCAACGTTTTCACGCGCGAAGTCGAGCCGCTCCTGGAAGATGCGGACTTGCACGTAGCTAGCCGCTACGTCCGAGAGCAGTAAAACCTGCACGTCGTCGTAGTTGGCAATCGATGCATCGAGTTCCGCGTCGGCCGCGTCTATGGCTCGGCGAAACCGGCCCCAAAAGTCGATTTCCCATGTTGCATTGAATCCGGTTTCCCATTCAGAGAACCAGACCTCCGGCGGCGGCCCGCCGACATTTTGCTCGCTGAGCTTGGTGCGGTTGAAGCCGCCCCTGGCTTGCTGCTCTTGCGGGAACAGGTTCCCCGCAGCAATTCCCCGGATCGCCCGCGCTTGCATGATCCGCCAGCCGGCGGCCCGCAGGCTCAGATTCTGTTCGGCCGCGGTGGCGATGAGCGTGTCAAGTTTCGGGTCATTGAACACCGTCCACCAGGTGCTCAAGTCAATCGGATCACTCTTGATCTGCGGGTCGGCGTAATCGATCCATTGCGACGCCACCGGCTCTTCAGGCTTGCAGTAGTTTGGTCCAAGCAGGAATCCGTTGTGTGCCCAATGCCGCAGTCCGCACCCGCTCACAGCAGCCATGACCACGCAGGACAGCAGACCAAGCCGCCAAGTCTGTCCAAAGTTAAATTTGTCAGAATTCAGGCCAACCTGGAAAGTTGCCGGACTCGGGCGAGTTCCGCCACCAGGTGAAAAACCGGCTAATTCTGCTCCGGATTCTGGCAACATAGTCCGCATAGTCGTTTCCGTAGCTTCCGACACGGCTGGCTAATTCTTGAATCTACGGAACCTGTAGCCCAGGCCCTTGTGGCCTGAGATGCTACTCCCGCTCCCGCTCCCGCTCCCGCCTTTTTTTTCGATGAATTCAAATCAAACCGGCCACAAGGGCCGGGGCTACAGATTGCCCAAAATGACGAATTAGCCAGCCGTGTAGCTTCCGACGGCGCAAGTGGAAAATCCGCTACTTTGCGCATATCATCGACGCCACTTGCGTTTTTTCTTGAAGATTCTTGATGAACTGCCGCGGCGCGGAGGATCTCCCATGTCGTTTCCATCTCAATTTCAAAGCTTCGCACTCGTCATTTCGCTTGGCCTTGCGGCGGCGGGCTGCGACCGAGCACCGGCCCAAACCGCGTCGCCAGCGCCGCCGAAGGTCACCGTCGATCATCCTGTCACGAAAGAGCTGCTCGACGAGGACGATTTCAACGGCTGGATGCAGGCGTCGCAAACCGTCGAGGTGCGTGCGCGGGTGCGAGGCCACATTCAAAAGATCCACTTTCAGGATGGCGATCTCGTCAAGGCCGACCAGTCGTTGTTTGAACTCGATCCGCGCCCGTTCCAGGTCAACATCGACCAGGCGATCGCTCAAGCCGACGCCTTCGAGGCGCAAAAAGAGGCCGCGGAAAAAGACGTCGCCCGCTACACGGAGCTCGTCAAGACTGGCGGCGCATCGCGGCAGCAGCTCGAAAAGGCGCAGGCCGACGCCGCGGCCTTCGACGCTCAGATCAACGCGAAGATGGAGGAGGTGAAGGGGCACAAGCTGAACTTGGACTTCTCGGCGGTTACCTCTCCGATCGCCGGCCGGATCAGTCGTGCGCAACTCACCGAAGGTAACCTCGTGAACGCCGGCGGCAGTGATCCGTTGCTCACGACGATCGTCTCGCTTCATCCAATCCATGTGTACTTCAACGTCGATGAACGGGCGCTTTACCGCTACCGCAAGGCCCACAGTGGCTCGCAAGACCCGCGGACAACCGTGCTCAAGGACTTGAAGATTCCCTTCCGGTTCGCCCTGGAGACAGACGAAGGGTTTCCGCACTCCGGCGTGCTCGATTTCGGAGAGAACCGCATCGACGCC
>CAZPUJ010000101.1:0-2618 GCA_964589725.1 uncultured Planctomycetaceae bacterium | reverse complement strand
GTCCCTGCGGGACTGCGGCTAAGCAAAGACAGCGGGACTGCGGCTAAGGGGAGGATTCCCGCGCAGCCGTCATTCCCGCGCAGGCGGGAATCCAGAGAACTGGTGGACGTTGGCAATTCAGTGACCAAGGTCGTGCCCTCTCAACGCTCGGCGGGTAATCCCTATCGCGCGGCTGGGTTCCCGCCTGCGCGGGAATGACGCTTAGCCGCAGAACCGCAGGTTCGCGCGTTCCCCTCGGCGCTGCGAGTGCGTTCCGCTTGCAAACGGAAACGACGGCGCATCGAATCCAACTGAGACATTTCGCGACAACGTGCGACACCCCCCCCCGAGTGGTGCGCGAAAACGCGCCAAGTGCGACAAACCGCGACATTGTGCGACATCATCCCCCCCGAGTGGTGGAGCAATCGCGCCAAAGTGCGACATTCCGCGACATTGTGCGACATGCCCCAGAGGCTTGAGGCGTGAGAGGCTGTGAAGGAATTGCTGGGGGTGGTTGGTGGTGGAGGGGCGGCTGGGAGTGGGGAGAGGCTTGGTTTTTTCTTGCCGCCGAGGCTTGATCGGCGAGGACGGCGTGGTTGGGTCGTTATGCGGTGATGGAAGATGCCCCAGACTGCGCAGATCTCCTTCGTTCGGTCCTCAACACGCTACGGCCACTGACGCCGCGCGCAGTGCGACCGCTCGCAGCACGTTATGCACCAAGGCATACCACAGGGCGATCACTCTGGTTCGCGGAGAGCCGCGCACGCGGAACTGCCAGAAGCCTCGATTGCGGGCGATCGCATTGACGCATTCGGCGGTCGACGCGCGATCTTTGTAAATCGCCTTGGCTTCGTCGGTGGCCATGCGCTGCCGCCACTCGGCCACGGCCGCCGAGTCATCGCTGCGCGGCGTGTGCTCGTCGCGATCGGGGTCTTTCGATTTCATTACGGGGGCGTAGACCGTGGTTTGGCCCTGCGGAGCACTTACCCGGTCGATGTCGCTCTTCTTGATGAAGCCGCCGTCGACCAGCATCTCCTGGGGCGGCTTGCCATACCGCGCTTCGATCTGCTCGACCATCGGCGCCATTTGTCCTTGGTCGCTGGCGGAGTTGGTCACCTCCATGCCCACGATCACCTGACTTGCCGTGTCGGTCACGAATTGCACGTTGTAGGCCGGACGAAAGCCGCCGTCGGCCATCTTCATCACCCGGGCGTCCGGGTCGGTCGTGCTGACGCGGGCCTTGTCGCGGTCCTGCGGCTTCTTCTTCGCGCGAACTTCCTCCAATTGATCCAAGGCGTTTCGGATCCGCTGGCTTCGCTCGCGGGCCGCACGCTCGCGGGCCGCCTGCTGCCGAAGATTCGCCGCCGCCGGGTCTTCCTCCACTTCCTGGCGAAGCCGCTCGACCTGCTCCTGGGCGTCGGCCAGACACTGCTGCAGCGTCGGTTCCCGCCGAAACGAAGCCGCGCCGGCACTCGCTCGAACGCGCATGCCATCCTGAGCAACTCGATTGAGCGTGACCAAACCCTCGTGCATCAGCGTTGCCACGCTTTCGGTCAACAACCGATCGAGAAATTCGCCGTGCGCGGTGCGAAAATCAGCCAGCCCGTGGTGGTTCATCGTCACATCGCCGCAGAGCCACTGATACGCGGCGTGCAGCTCGCAAAGCCGACTCAACTGCCGCGCACTGCCGACGCCCTCGATCGTGGCAAACATCCACAGGGCCATGAGAATCCTCGGATCCGCGGCCGGGCGGCCGGCGCGGCCTTGGACCGAGCGAATCTGCCGGAAGATGGGCTCGAAGTCCAAGCCTTGGACATACTCCCAAACCAAACGAGCGGGATGGTCTGGCGGCAAGAGATCATCCAAAGCCGCCCCCCGAAGCACGACCTGCCTCCGATTCGCACATCGCAGCCGCGGCGTGCCACCCTCGCCCGGCGGGCGAGGCCCCCGCGAGTCCAAGCGTTCCGGCTCGTCCGGCGTCTGGAAGAACGTCCGTTGATTCATCGCAATTGCTCCGCATCCATGAAGCCCAAGCCAAGCTGGCAACATAATAGCGCCGCCACGAAACCCTGTCCAACCCCATCCGCCGAAGGTAGATTGATTCACAACCTCTGAGGCGTGAGAGGTTGTGAATCAATTGACCCGCGCGGAGTCGCAGTAACGTAAGTCCTTAATTCTCGTCGTTTGCGACGACGCAAAATAACGAGTTACGATCAGTCGTCGCGTTTGATTCGATTGATTCACAACCTCTGAGGCGTGAGCAGCACGCGCGTTCACCCGTGAGCGGCACGGCGCTAGCCGCCGGTTCTGCCTTGGGTCCGCCGCAAGGACCGGTGGCTAGCGCCATTCCGCTCACACTGGTGGCTAGCGCCATTCCGCTCAGGAAGGTTGGCGATTTCGCACCATTGCGCTGCGGCGCTGCCCAACGGGGCAAAATCTGACAGCGCCGCGCCCCTACTTCCCGCGCGTTGTCCTAAGTGCAGTCGTCTCGTCGCGCGCTGGAAAAAACCCGGAATTCCGGGCAGATTTATGCTAGGTGAATGTCATCGGGGGCTGGTAGGATTGAGGGGAATCGGCGATTGGCGATTGCGAAGTTGGTCATGCCTCCCTTCGTCATTAGACATTCGTCATTCGTCATT
>CAZPUJ010000100.1:0-2876 GCA_964589725.1 uncultured Planctomycetaceae bacterium | reverse complement strand
TTGATGAGCGTCGTCTTGCCCGATCCATTCGGTCCGACGATCGCGATCAGCTTTCCCGCCGGAGCCTGATAGTCGATGTTCCACAGCACCGGCCGCCGGTGGTACGCAACGGTGACATCTTCGATCAGCAACGGCGACATCAGCTCGGCCTTGGCTGCTCCGACCGCGACCATCCGAGTCGGCGGTTCCAGCCTTGCTTCGTGATCGACGACCGACGAGGTGCTCATGGTTTCCTTCCGTGGCGGACGCAGCTGGCGTCGACTGCCGACGCCGGCAGCGTCAGTCACAACGACGGCTACTTGGTTTTCGACAGCTTGCCGTTCATTCCACCTTGGGGAACTTGCCCAGCCAACTCGCGAGCCATCGTCGTCGCGTTGTGGTCAATCATGCCGATGTATGTTCCCTCGTAGGTGCCCGCGGATCCCATCGCGTCGGAGAATAACTCGCCACCGATCTTCACTTTCCATCCGCGCTGAGCGGCTCCTTCGCTGACGGCACGCAAGCCTTTGTCGGAGACGCTGCTCTCGACGAACAGAGCTCCGATCTTCCGACCGACCAGAAAATCGACCAGGGCGTTGATGTCCGCGACGCCCGCTTCGGACTCCGTCGAAATGCCTTGAACCGACTTCACCTCCATACCGTACGCGCGACCAAAGTAGCCGAAGGCATCGTGCGCAGTTACCAGGACACGCTGCTGTTCGGGAATCGACTCAATGACCTTGCGAACGTACGCGTCGAGTTGTTCGAGTTGCCTCTGATAGCTATCCGCGCGCTGTTGGTATTCATCAGCGTGATCGGCGTCGAACTCGCACATCGCCTTCGCCACCGCAGCGACGCACTGGCTCCACAACTTCACGTCCATCCAAACGTGCGGGTCGAAATGTCCTTCAAACTCAGCCGGCTTGCGGAGCGTTGATTGATCGAGCGATTCAGCGACCGCGACGACAGGTTTGTCGGCCCGCCGCAATTTCTTGAGTGCTTCCTCCATCCGGCCTTCGAGCATCAACCCACCATAGAAGACTACGTCCGCATCACTGAGCTGTTTCACATCCTCACGAGTCGGCTTGTAGAGGTGCGGATCGACCCCCTCATTGAGCAGGCCGAGCACTTCCGCTCGGTCGCCGACGACCTGCCGCACGATGTCCGTGACCATGCCAACCGTCGTGACAATACGGATCGAACCAGCCTTGTGCTCTTGATCGCTTGGCGGCGAAGTCCTTTCGTGCGAACTGACCCTCCCGCAACCTGACACAAGCGGAAGACAAACCCCAAGGCAGAACAGCAGGTTACGGAACGGGTGTGTCATCGTTTCTCCATATTGCCGACACATAGAAAAAATGTTTTTGACGCATCAAAATGTATCGGCAAGTACCAGGAAGGTCAATGACGAGTTTCTTTTCACCTCCCGTGAGGCAGTGTGCTCGCCTGCACAAGAATTCAGAAGCGAGCCGCGATTCTACCTCGCACGGCCAAGTCTGACGCATTTGGAAGACACCCACACTAACCCGAAGCGTAAGCGAGGGCTGAGGTAACAGTTCTTCGCTGACGCTTCGGGTTCGTGTCAAGCTCGGCCGCGTTCGGTATAGCGACCCGGCTTACAGCGAATCGAGAAATGCCGTCATCTCGGCGGCAGCGTGGTCATCGCCGGTTTTGACCGCGGCGGCGATGCCGGTCCGCAAGAGCGGCTTCGCTTCCTCGAAGTCTCCCTGGCGAGCCAGCAACTGAGCCAACTGGAAGTACCCGGCGACGTAGCTCGCGTTTTCTTCGAGCAGTTGCTCGAAGTGAGCGCGCGCGGCCGCGAAGTCGCCGTCAGAGACGCAGGTCATGGCCAGTCCGTATCGCAGGAACGGATCGTTTGGCTCGGCGGCGAGAAGCTGTTCGAGTTGTGCACGTCGCGTCATCGAAGGAAACCTTGCGGGGTGAGTCGATCGTGGATCGACAACATCGGAACTTCGGAGCGAGACGACATGAGTCGAAATGGTTCGCGTGCGGCAAATCGACGCCACCGGTCCAGTTGTAGGGTGTCCTGACGGTTCGCGGAAGCGACCGCTCGCCGGTGATCGTGCTGTCTCGACGGCGATCCTCGCGGCCCGACTTTTGACTTGATCGGACACGCTTAACTTACCGGGAGAATTCCGACGTCCGAAGTCGTACAACGGTACAGGCGGCACAACCGGAACTCGTTCGTGTTGGGCAAGCTGTGCGCGTTCCGACGTGAGGCCTGAAGCAGTTACGACGCGACCGCCGATGCTGGCGGTACGGAGAGTTGAAGGATCGCACTCCGCCGTTGGTCGGGTCCATGCCGGAGGCAACAGGCCCCGCGAATCGTCCGCCAAGTCTCCAGACCAGAATCCGCCTCCCATGATGCGTCGACACCTTGCTGCCTGCCTGTGTTCGATCGCCTTGCTGGCCAGTTTGCCAGCCTGGGCTTCACCTCTCCGAGATACTCCCGCCGTCAAGGCGATCCAGCGTGCGATGCCTTGCGTGGTGAACATCCACAGTGAGAAATCCGCCGAGGACGCCGACAGCTTGCTCACCGGCAAGGATCGCAAGATCAACGGCATGGGAACCGGAATCATTCTGGACGAACGCGGCTATATCGTCACGAATCATCACGTCGTCGCGGGAGTCGAGTCACTGCGAGCGACGCTGTCGGACGGCAGCGTCTATACCGCGCGAGTCATCGCCTACGACCGCAAGCAGGACTTGGCAATCATCAAGATCGACGCCACGAAGCCACTCACGGTCATGCCACTGGGCACGTCGTCGGACTTGATGCTGGGCGAGACCGTCTTCGCGATCGGCAATGCCTACGGCTACGAAAATACGGCCACCAGTGGCTTAGTGAGCGCCTTAAAACGCGATGTCGAGGTCAA
>CAZPUJ010000099.1:0-2804 GCA_964589725.1 uncultured Planctomycetaceae bacterium | reverse complement strand
CGCAAATATTGACGACCACCGCAACAGCATTGTCATACACCGAAAACGCATCCGCGACGGTGATCGATCCGGATCTTGCGACGTCGGACGCGGACAGCTTGAACTTCGTGGGTGCGGCGGTCGCGATCACAACCGGGTTTGCCTCGGGGCAGGATGTGCTGGGTTTCGTGGACCAAAACGGGATCACGGGGTCATACAACGCGGCGACGGGCGTGCTGACGCTCACAGGAACGTCCAGCGTGGAGAATTATCAGGCGGCGCTGCGGTCGGTCACGTACGTCAACACGAGCGAGAACCCGAGCACTGCCGACCGCATGGTTTCCTTCTCGGTAAGCGATGGAGGACTCAATGCCAGTGCCGGCCGGACAATCACCGTTATTGCAGTCAACGACCCACCGACGTTCTCGCCGTCATCGTCAACGCTCGCGTACACGGAAAATGACCCGGCGACGGTGATCCGTTCCAGCCTGAATACGTCCGATCCGGACAGCGTGAACTACGTCGAGGCCACGGTGTCGATCACCAGCGGGTTCGCGTCGGGGCAGGATGTGCTGGGATTCGTGAGCCAGAACGGGATTTCAGGAGCATACAATGCGGGCACAGGCGTCTTGACGCTGGCAGGGACCGCCAGCGTGGCCAATTACCAGGCAGCGCTACGGTCGGTGACCTACGTCAACACCAGTGAGAACCCCAGCACGGCTAACCGCATTGTCAACTTCTCAGTGAATGATGGAATCCAAAGCGCCAGTTTCGACCGCGGAATCAATGTGAAGGCCGTGAACGACGCGCCGACGGCGATCAGCGACGCGTACTCGGTGAATCGTGGTGCATCGCTTTTCGCCAACGACGCAACCGGCACAGTGGCCGGAACGAACAACGACAGTTTGCTGGTCAACGACACGGACCTGGAGAACAACACGCTCTCGGCGGTCCTGGTGGCTGGGCCGACGCATGCGTCCAGTTTCACACTGAACGCCAACGGCACGTTCACGTACACGCACAACAACGACAGTGCGACCAGCGATAGCTTCACATACTTGGCCTCCGATGGTCCGAACCAGAGCAGCATTGCGACAGTCACCATCACCATCAATCCCGGCGCCGGCACGACGACGACGGTCTCCTTACAGGAGGGGATCAATGGTTACGCCGGCACGATCGATACGACAATCAAGGGCGATCGTCCGACATCGACGACCGCTTCGTCGGCTGCAACCGTTGAGGCTGATGGCAGTCCGACCAGGGGAACGCTTTTGCGTTGGCAATTGCCCTCGATTCCAACGGGCAGCATCGTCCAATCAGCCTCGATCACATTGTGGATTACGAACAGTACCAAGAGTACCTATGAGCTTTACGAACTGTTGCAGAGTTGGACGGAAGGAGGCGCCACCTGGAACCAGTACAGCACGGGAATTTCGTGGGGATCGGCGGGCGCACAACAGATTGGCGTTGATCGTGCCGCAGCCGTTTTGGCCTCCCTCACTTCGCCGAACACCGGCGTTCTGATGATCGTTCTGAATGCGGATGGGATTGCGTTGGTCCAAAAATGGATCGACACACCGTCAACCAACCACGGCGTCACGATTCAGGACTACGCGAGTACGACGAGCGACGGTGTCAGCTTTGCCTCCAGCGAAGCGACCACCGCCGCCAACCGGCCAAAACTCACGATCACGTACTCGGCCGATGGACCGGTCAGTCATCCACCGACGATCACCACAACCGCAGCGGCGCTGGCCTACACGGAGAATAACCCGGCGACGTCGATCGACGTCGGACTGACGACGTCGGATCTGGACAGCGCGAACTACGTGGGGGCGACGGTCTCGATCACAGGCGGGTTCGCGTCGGGGCAGGATGTGTTGGGATTCGCGAATCAGAACGGAATTTCGGGAGCGTACAACGCGTCGACCGGCGTGATGACCCTGTCGGGAACCTCCAGTGTGGCCGACTACCAGACGGCGCTGCGTTCGGTCACGTACATCAACACGAGCGAGAATCCCAGCCCGGCGAATCGGACGATCACATTCTCGGTGAACGACGGCGCGTTGACCGGCAGCGCCACTCGGACGATCAGCGTGACGGCGGTCAACGACGCGTCGACGGCCAATAGCAATGCGTACTCGGTGAATCAGGGAGCGACGCTGAACGCCAACGACGCGACCGGCGCCGTGGGAGGAACGAACGACGACAGCCTGTTGGTCAACGACACGGACCCGGAGAACAACTTTCTCTCACTGACGGCCGTGAAGGTGACAGATCCAACGCATGGGACGCTGACGCTGAACGCCAACGGAACGTTCACGTACACCCACAACAACGACAGTGCGACCAGCGACAGTTTCACGTACCGCGCCTCGGACGGAACGAACCAGAGCAACATCGCGGCCGTTACGATCACGATCAATCCCGGCGGAGGCACGAGTACGACGGTCTCCTTGCAGGACGGGGTCAACGGCTACGCCGGGACGATCGATACCACCATTAAAGCTTCTTATCCAACAGCGACGACGGGTGCGTCGGCCGCGAGCGTTGAAGCTCTCGACAACCCGGATCGGGGATCGCTCCTGCGTTGGGAATTGCCCTCGATTCCCACGGGGAGCATCGTTCAATCGGCCTCGATCACCTTGTGGGTGACGAACGGCACCAAAACGACCTATCAGCTTTACGAACTCTTGCGGAGCTGGACGGAAGGCAGCGCCACCTGGAACGAGTCTGCCGCTGGAACCCCTTGGGGAATGGCGGGAGCACAGGGGATTGGGGTCGATCGTGGCTCAACCGTTTTGGCGTCCCTCACTGCGGCG
>CAZPUJ010000098.1:0-5001 GCA_964589725.1 uncultured Planctomycetaceae bacterium | reverse complement strand
GCGACCTCGTTCTGGGAGAACGGAGCCTCCGCCGGAGTTCGGTCTTTGCCTTGGTCGCGGAGCGACCGCTGAAGGTAGCCGTGGGTTTCAACCCACGGTTAGTGAACCGGCAACGCGAATTCGTCGCGGAGCGACGATTGAACCATCGCCTCGCCCTCGCCCGCCGATTTCATGCGTGTCATCGCCCGCGTTTCAATCGTCGCTCCGCGACGAATCCTTCGTACGTCGCCCGAATCCGTGGGTTGAAACCCACGGCTACCATCGGATGTCGCTCCGCGACAAGGCCGTATTCGGTCACAGGTTCTCTTGGACCGTCGCGTTCTCCCCCGATGGTCGTCGTCTGGCGACCTCGTTCTGGGAGAACGGAGCCTCCGCCGGAGTTCGGTCTTTGCCTTGGTCGCGGAGCGACCGCTGAAGGTAGCCGTGGGTTTCAACCCACGGTGGGCAATCGCGCCAAATCATTTCGTCGCAGAGCGACGATTGAAATGGCTGTCATTCGAAGGCGACCGTATCAAATGCCAACACCACGACCGACGATTCATTCGTCGCTCCGCGACGAACCAATTGCGCGTCACCCGAATCCGTGGGTTGAAACCCACGGCTACCATCGGATGTCGCTCCGCGACAAGAACAACACGCTTCACGACAAAGATAACACGCGATGCCTTCCGTCAAATGCCGCACTGCGGCATGATGACCCCGCACGGGACACGGCCTTGGTGGTCGATGACATTTAGCTCTGTGACCAATCGCTTGGGAGACGCCCGGATGGCCAACACGTACACCGCTCTGCATTACCACATCGTCTTCAGCACGAAGCGCCGCGAGCGCTGGATCACTCAGGACATCGAGACACGCATCTGGTCCTACCTCGGCGGAATCGCTCGCGACAACGACATGAAGGCGCTGTGCATCGGCGGGATTGAAGACCACGTCCACCTGCTGCTCGGAGCACCGCCGACCATCGTGCCGGCCAAGGCCGCGCAGCTCATCAAGGGCGGCTCCTCAAGTTGGATTCACGACACATTTCCCAATCTTTCAACATTCGCCTGGCAAGATGGCTACGGCGCGTTCACCGTCAGCAAATCGAACATTCCCGGCGTGATCGGCTACATCCAAAAACAACGCGAGCACCACACGGCAAAGACGTTTCAGGAGGAGTTCGTCGAGCTGCTCCGCCGGCACGAGATTGATTACGAAGAGAAATATCTCTGGGACTGAACTCGATCGGTTTCGAATCAGCGTCTGCTCACGCGGCAACGTTTTGGTCGCGGAGCGACCGCCGAAGGTAGCCGTGGGTTTCAACCCACGGTGGGTGGTCGCATGAAATGTTGTCGTCGCGGAGCGACGATTGAACCAAGGTGCCACGAAAGGCCGAATTCACAACCGACGTTTCAATCGTCGCTCCGCGACGAATCCTTCTTGCGTCCCCCGAATCCGTGGGTTGAAACCCACGGCTACCATCAGATGTCACTCCGCGACAAACACGGTCGGCTTCGACAAACACGGTCGGTTTATTAGAGGTAGAGACAAAACACCGGCTGGAACTGCTCCGCCCGTTGCCGACCGGCGAGCATTGGCTCTGCCTCGGCCGTGCGATGTTTTTCTTTGGGGCCACTACCGCGGCAGTTCCGGCGCCGGAGACCTGCATTTACCAAGTTTGCCTGTTGCGTCGCCGATTTCCCGATTATTCTATGTGCCCTGCCTGACTTCGTCCCGCCAAATAGGAACATTCGATGGCTCGCCGATTGAACTGCGAAGGGTTCGCGCGACGTGATTGCTTGAAGCTTGGTCTCGGTGGTTGGATTGGAACCGGGTTCGTGTCGGCTTTGGCCGCGCGGGCCGGGGCGGCGGACGATGCCACTCCGATTGCCGCGAAGGCCAAAGGCTGCATCCTGATTTGGATGGATGGCGGGCCGACGCACTTCGAAACGTTTGATCCGAAGCCGGCGGCTCCGATGGAAATTCGCGGCGAGTTCGAGCCAATCGCGACGAAACTGCCCGGCGTCCAGTTCTCGGAGCACATGACGCGGCTGGCCGGCATCTTGGACAAGTTCACGATGATTCGCTCGATCCGGCACGATCAGAACAATCACGGGGCCGGCAATCATTACATGATGACGGGAGCTCCCACCCGCATCCCAGTCGGCTGCGGGGCGTTCGTCAGTTTTCATCCGAGCATGGGTGCGGTCGCTTCGCATGAATTAGGCCGGCCGAACGGATTGCCCGCGTACTTTTCGATTCCGTCCATGACACGCTCTGGTGGTCCGAATTTCCTCGGAGCGAAGCACGCCCCGTTTGTCGTTGGTGACGACCCGAACGGGGCCGGCTTCCGAGTTCGTGACGTGGCGTTGCCGAAGGGACTCACCGACGACAAATTTCATCGGCGCGGTGATCTGCGAAAACTGGTCGACACGCTGCCGCGCCTGAACGAGAAGGCGGCGGGCGATCCGGCGCTGGCGCTCGATGAGTACTACAGACAAGGCTTCGATTTGGTGACCTCGCCACAGGCTCAAGCCGCGTTCGACATCCACAAGGAACCGGAACAGGTCCGAGCGCGGTACGGCCGAAATTCCTTCGGCCAGCGGCTGCTGCTGGCTCGGCGATTGATCGAGGCGGGAGTTCCGTTCGTCACGGTGAATGACGGCGGCTGGGATCATCACGGGGATCTTTTCGGAGCCTGTAGGAATCGTCTTCCAGCATGGGACAACTCCGTCGCGACGCTCATTGAAGATCTCGAAGAACGCGGCCTGCTGAGCACGACAGTCGTCACCGCGCTCGGCGAGTTCGGACGCACGCCGAAGCTCACGACACTTCCTGGCCAGACCAAGGCCGGCCGCGATCACTGGTCGAGCGCGATGTCCGTCTTGATGGCCGGCGGTGGCACGCCCGGCGGTGTCGTCGTGGGTTCGACCGACAAGTACGGTTACTCGGCGATTGAGCGCGTTTGCTCGCCGGAGAATTACGTCTCGACGATTTACACAAAGCTCGGCATCAACCCCGATAAAGTGGTTTACACAGCGCAAGGCAGGCCATCACACTTAGTCAGCGATCCGACTCCGATCGCGGAGTTAATGTCGTGACGTCTGCGCTGATCATGCTCGCCGCGACTGTCGTCGCCGCACCGCCGAATATCACGGCGTTGGTTCCTTCCGGTTGCCAAGTGGGCCAGTCGGTGGAAGTCGTGGCGCAGGGCTCGATCGGCGAGAAGCCGCAGGTGTGGGTTAGCCGCGAGGGATTGAAGCTTGAGTTCCCCGAACCCGGCAACAAGTTCAAGGTCACGGTCGCCGAGAATGCCGCTCCGGGGGCGTGCTGGATTCGAATCTTCAACGCCGAAGGAGTGTCGGTTCCGCGGCCGTTTGTGATCGGCACATTGCCTGAGATTGCCGAAAAAGAACCGAACAACGCCGTGAAGGAGGCTCAGAAACTGGCGAGCAGCCAAGTGGTCGTGAACGGTGTCTTGGAAAAGAGCGGCGATGTGGACACGTTCGCGCTCTCGCTGAAGGCGGGACAAACACTCGTGGCGTCGTTGACCGCAAAGCAAACACTCGGTTCGACGATGGACGGTGTGCTACAAGTGCTCGGACCTCGCGGGTTTGTGCTCGAACACAACGACGACGATCACGCCTTCGATCCGCAGATTGTGTTTAGGGCTCCGGCAGATGGAGATTACGGCGTGCGCGTCTTCGCGTTCCCTGAGCAAGCGGACTCAAGTATCCAGTTCGCGGGCGGAGCGAATTACATCTATCGGCTGACGCTGACCACGGGGCCGTTCGTCGATCACGCCCTGCCGATGTCGGTATTGCGAGGACCAAGCACCACGCTGCGGCTGCACGGTTGGAATCTGCCACCCGAATTGGCTGAATTCCCCGCGGGAGTTGCTGAAGAGTCTTCGTTCGTGATCCGGCACGCACGGCTGGGCAACACGTTGACGTTGCCGGTCGAACCGCAGCCCTCGATGGTGGAAATTGAACCGGCCGAGCCGTCAGCCGAACCACAGGAACTCGCGTTGCCGTCGTCGATGACCGGCGTGATCGGCAAGGCGGGAGACGTCGATGTCTTTCGCGTGAAGCTGGTTGCGAATCAGGCGATCGTGATTCGGGCAGACGCTCGCACCGCGAACTCGCCGCTCGATCCGCTGCTGCGAATACTGAAAGCGGACGGCTCGCTGATCCAAGAAGTCGATGACGGCTCGAAGGGAGATTTCGATCCCGACGCAAACTTCACGGCTCCGGCCGACGGGGAGTATCGCGTCGCGATCACGGATCGCTTCGGAGCAGGCGGACCACGATTCTTCTATCGGCTCACCGCCCTGCCCTCTCAGCCGAGCTTTGAATTGCGAGTCGCGGCTGATGCGTTCGTGCTGAACTCGGACAAACCGCTGGAGATTCCGGTGACGGTCGATCGTCAGCGCGGCTTCGCAGACGAGATTGACGTGGTGGCGGTCGGCCTCCCCGACAAGGTGACGGCCGAGTTGGTTGTTTCCGAAAAAACGGGCGACAAATCAAAGGAGGTCAAACTCCTGCTGAAAGCCGAGTCGGGAGTCAGCTTTTCCGGGCCGATCGGAATTCGCGGCCGAGCGAAAAGTGAGCAGCCGCTGGAAAAAACCGCGTTCACGACGCTGGCGGCCTTTAACACCTCAATCAGCGAGCTGTGGTTGACGGTGGCAACTCCCGCTGCCAAGTGAACTGTCGTACCGCGAGTTCCCGACTTTAACCCGAATTATGCACCGGCCCACATCAACCCGAAGCGCAGTTGAGGGCCGGACCATGACATAGACTCGCTTGCGCTTTTTGAACTTGCGCTGTTTGTGGTTGCCCTGACGACTTTCATCGAGGAATCGTGGCTATTGGGCAAGACTCCATCCGGCTTGCCCGGATGGTGAATCTGATGGTTGGCTAGCGCCGGCGGCACTCTCGTTGAGTGCCCTGTTTTTCTGCGGTTCGCCGCCGGAGGCGGCGAACCGCAGAAAAACAGGGGTCGGGAGGGCGACGTTCATCG
>CAZPUJ010000097.1:0-9580 GCA_964589725.1 uncultured Planctomycetaceae bacterium | reverse complement strand
AACGGCAAGCGATCCGACGCGGCATTCACGCAGTTGGCCACGCAAGCTTTCGGGAAGGGTTTCACGGAAAAGTTTCCCGAGTTGGCCAAGAAGATGCCGGTCTTCGCCGAGCTGCAAAACCTGTTCGACATGGCTGTGCTCGTGGCTTTGATGAAGCGCGAACAACTTCCGCAAAAGGCGAATTGGCAGCCGAGTCTGTTTCTCGACGAGCAACGTGCTCCCGTGCTCCGCGGTCCGGTGCCGAAGCACACGAAGACGTTGCTCAACATGAAAACGACTCGTGGCGTGGCGATCGGACTGCTCAGCGGCGGCGTGCTGATTGACAGTCAGCAGATCGTCGACAAGACGGGCACCACTTCCGAGAACGCCGGCCAAGTCGCCAGCCGCCGCCAACAATCCTCGCCACCGACCGATATCGAGGCCGAACGCTGGTGGTGGGATTAAGGAAGGCTTTTTAGCCACGGATGAAACACAGATTCAACACGGATGGCCACACTCGTCGCGTTGGATTTTCTTGTCCGTGTTCAATCCGTGTTCAATCCGTGGCCCAAATTTCTTAGCGGGCTGCGAAGAAAACAATCGTTTGTAGGACCAGAACAAGGGCCTAGCCGCTTCGCTCCTTGCTTCCCGGGATCCAGCTCGGTCTACTGCGTCTCCGTGTCTCCGTGATACTGCGGCCAGATAGTCCATTCCTCGCGAAGCCCACCGATGCCTGACGCCTCTTCTTGGATCAAAGAGTCCACCACTCACACTTTCGAAGCCGACGTCATTCAAAAATCGTCCGAGACACCGGTCGTCGTCGATTTCTGGGCTCCGTCGTGCGGGCCGTGCAAGCAGCTCACGCCGCTGCTGGAGAAGCTGGCCAACGAGTACGCCGGCAAGTTCTTCCTCGTGGAGGTCAACATCGAGAAAGAACCACAGATTGCGACGGCGTTTCAGATTCAGTCGATTCCGCTGGTCGTGGCTTTGCGCGATGGGCAGGTGGTCAACGAATTCACGGGCCTGATGCCGGAGCCTCAGTTGCGGCAGTGGCTGCAGACATTCCTGCCTTCGCCGGCACAGACATTGATGGCCGAGGGACTTAAGCTGGAAGCGACCGATCCGTCGACCGCCGAGGCGAAGTTCCGCGAAGTCGCGAACTTGGAACCGAAGGCCGACGTGATCAAGATCGCGTTGGCGCGGGTGATCCTGGCTCAAAATCGCGATGAGGAAGCGCGCCGGATCATCGCGCAGCTGGAGGAACGGGGGTATCTGGAGCCGGAAGCCCAGCACCTCAAAGACCAATTGGAACTGCGAGCCGCCGCTGCCGAGTCAGGCGGCGTCGAAGAGGCTCGCCGCGCCGTGGCTGCGAACCCGAACGACTTGTCGTTGCAGATTCAGCTTGCTGACACACTGGCCGTTGCGGGCAAGCATGTCGATGCGCTGGAGCTGTGTCTGAACTTAATCGCTCGCGACAAAGCCGGCAGCGGTCCGCAGGCCAAAGAGGCGATGGTCAAGATTCTGGGCATGCTCGGCCCCGCGTCGGAATTGGCGGGCGAGTACCGCCGCAAGCTGGCGACCGCGTGGTATTGAGATCGTCACACGTCTGGGACGCAATTGATCAAGCCGCGGCGGCGTCGCGTGTGCCCGGCAGGTAATGGCGGGTGGTCAGCAGATGGATGGCCGCCGTGAGCCCGTGCAAGGCCTCGTCGATCTGTTGCGTTTCGCGGAGCACTCGCAGATTGTCGCTGAGTACGCCTTGCAGTTCGACTAGCTTGCCCTCGCCGCGTGCAATGCTGGCCAATGTTTGGATAAACGCAGCGAAGTCGTCTCGCAGTGAGAAGGCTCGTTCGAGCGTCGCCTGGATGTGAGCCAGGTGCTGCTCCTGTTTCTGATCAACCAGAGCCAGTGACTCGCGCAGCCGTTCTTCCTGGGCGGCGTCGTAGGCTTCGTGACGTTGTTGCAGCACATCGAGCGCGCCTTGCCAAGACTGTAGCTCATGCTGTTGACGCTGATCGAAGCGCTGGAAGAGGGCATCGAGCGTCCGTCCCCAGATTTCGGTCTGTCCTTTGAGTGTCGTGCCAATGGCGATTAACGCCTCTTGGTTAGCGGACTGCACGACCGACAGGAACGGGAGGATGCTCGGATCTTTGATTTCAAACCGGTTCAACAATTCGCGTTCGACAAGGCGATCGATCGACCGCAAGATGCCACGTTCGACGCGCTCGCAAATGAAGAGTGAAAACATCATCGACATGGCTGCCGCGAGCGCGACGGTGGTCGTGTTGAATGCGGAACCCATTTCGCTGACGACTCCCGGCAATCGGTCGACCAGTTCGTCAAACGAAATGCCGCTGAGCGCCGTCCCGAAGTGAATCACGGTACCGAGAAATCCGAGCACCGGCGTCACGCCGATCACAAACCGCATCAGTGAGTAGTTCGCGTGCGCGGCGTCTTCGTCCTGATCGGCCAGGTATTGCAGGTGTTCGCGATATTCTTCCGCGGAGCCTTTCTCCGTCACGAAGGCCAATGCCTGGACCAAACGTTTGCCGACTTTTGATTCCTGTAACCAGTGAGGCTGTGCGCGGATTCGGTCCAGCAAGACGTTCGCATTTGCCACCGGCTCGCGCCCTTGGCGCGGGGGGATCCAATCTTCTCGCAGGGCCAGTCTCTCTTTCGGCAACGACAGAGACTTCAGCACGACATCCATGATGCCCCAAATGAACAGCGCGACGATGACATACTCGACGGCGTGTTCCGTTGTGTAGCGATACAACATCGTCTCGTGCATCGAGGGCTGGAGCATGACGGCATAAAAAACGATCGTGCCGATCACTCCGAGAATGAAGGACGGGTCCACGGCCCGCAGACGAAATGCCTTGCGATTCTGAAACATTGACGTCTCTCCTGTTTCTATTTCGTAGCCTGACTCTCCCAGTCGGGTTCAGAAACGCTCCCGACTCCGAAGCCCCGACTCAGAGAGTCAGGCGACGGTATGCGATTCGGGTTCATTGCGCCGCGGAACGACTTCCCTTTGGCGAGCCGCGGATCGAAACACCGTCCGGCATGGGTCGGGCCGCGACGGTGAAGCCTTCTCGGTGTGCGATTGTTTGCAGTTGGCGATACAGCGAAAAACTGTCGGGATAGACCCAGAAAGTCACTGTCGAGCCGGGTTCCGTTTTGCGGAGTTCATTGCGGAACGCCGACTCGCCACGCAATGCGGCCTCGGTGGATTCGGCGTCGAGGTCGGCTTCGGGGATAATCTCCCACTGACTGACAATGATCCTGACGACACCGGAGCCGAGACGCATTTGGTCGAGCATCGTCCCGTCTTCGCGTTCGACGAGATAATTCAGACTGAAGCCGCGCACCGGACCGACCGAGCCGGAATACTTGCGGTGGCGCATGATGAAGTCCCTCTGTCGCTCCATTTGGCTTTTCATCCGCTCGATCAATGCTTCGAGCGGAACGAAGGCAACTCGGCCGCCTAGGCAACGGAAGTGCAGTTCGGTCTCGTTCTCGCTGAGCACTCGGCTGACTGGTGTGATGCGATGCTCGAGTTGCTCGACGCGCTGCGTCTGTTGTTCGGCGGTCGCGAGTTCTGCCTGCCGCTGCTTCAGTTTGACTCGCACAGCCTGAGCGGCCGCCGATAGTTGCTCCGCTTGTCGCCGGTTTTGTGCCAGCGCCGCCAATTCCCCCTCCAAAGTGGAACCAAGTGCGAGAACACGATTCCGCGTCGCGGCGTCCTGCGAATCGAGTTCGCTGAGACGGATCTCACGTTCGGAGGCGACGTGACGAAGTTGTTCCAGATCGGTCTGCAACTGTTCGGCCTGAGCCTGCATGGCGGTGAGTCCCGCGCGTCGCAGTGCGAGCGAATCGCTCGGCGGAATGGTGGACGCGACGTTGGCAGTGGCCTGTGCAAGCGTGTTGGCTTCGACGGCGGATTCCTGGGCCACCTGAATGGCCGCGACGCGACTGGCTCGGATACCAGCGAGGACCATCAGAATGATCAAAATACCGACGACATTGGCCACGACGTCCAAGAACGAGTCCGAGCCGAAGTGCTGTTCGGGGTGGGGTGGGCGACGGCGCCTCATCGTGCACCTCCGTTCGCTTTCGTGCCGACGCCGTTCGCATTGTCGCGAGTGCGGCCTTCCTCGACGTCTCTGCCGAGTCCTCGTCCCGAAGGAGCGAGCGAACCCGACAGAGGCGGCGGCGCGATCGCCGCACGAGAGCGGGGTGTCTCGCGCGGCGAGACTTTGTTGGGATCGGCATCGAGATATGTCACCGACGAAACCAGACCGAGGTCAAACAGCGCCGAGTTCAGCCGCTGTTGAACTTGATCGCCACCGGGAACCACTTCATACCTCAGTGTCGGCACCCAATGAAAACCTTCGCCCGCGCTGGGCCAACCGGTTTGCACATGGTCCATCGCGATCAACACTCGTTCCACCAGGCTTTCGGTGCGTACGCCGGTTTCAACCGGGATGACGAATTCGTCGCCGACCAGAATGCGGTTTCGCCACACCCGAATCGAAATGGCCTTCTCGATTCCAATGCCCGCTCGCGGCATTGAGTATCGTCGCTTGTGGTGCCGCGGATCATTGCCGCTCGTCACGCGTTGGCTGCTCATGCCCGGGTTTGCGGCCGCGGGACTGCCCGAGCGGCGTGCCGATCCCGACGCCGATTCGCCGCTGGAACCATTCGTCACACGATTGGCAGCGGACTCCGTTGCTGTTGACGTGGAAGTAGTCCGATCCGCACGTCGCAGCGGAAACGGTTTCGAGTCGTCGTTCTCATAACGCCGAGCGAGTTGTTGCGGCAATGGTTCTTCCGGCGGCTCGTCGCGTCCCGTCGCTGCGGCCGAACGTGGCGTGTTCGTGGCCCCAGACAGCCGGGTCGCGGCGGAGTTGCCGGTCGAGTTCCCCGCCGGCATTGGACGCGCGGCCAGGGACGCGTTTGGTGTCCGTTCCCTCGACGTCGGCTTCAGCGAACCCGTTGTTGGTTCGACCGGCACGAAAGTACGCGAGTCCGGTTCGAGTTGCAGTTGCTCGGCTTGCAACTCGCGTTTCCCTGCCAGTACCTGTAACACCTTCTCCCGTTCGGCAAGCGTCTGAGCGATCGCCTGTTGACAGATTTTTTTCGCATCCCGACTTGGCTCGGCGAGTTCCAATTCCATGTCGTCATCGAGCAATTCGTAGCCGTGCGGGATTTTGAGCTGAGTGAGCAAGCCTTTGGCAATGTGAAATGAGACTGCTCCCGTGGGTCGCACCAGCAACAGCACATATGGCTCTTTGCCCGGAGTGCCATTGTTGAGCGAATCCTTGTTGAGCGAATCCTGGCTGGCGTCGGCGCTCGCTGACGCATCGGCCTCGTCAGCGTACATTCGGTCGTAAGCATTCCAGTAATGGATCAATTCGCGCGACGCGATCAGCAGTGGATTGAAGCCGGAGGTGAATCCGTTGAGCTCTGCCGGAGTAAGCCGGACATCTTCGGGAACGAAGCGGATGAATTGGTCCGTACATTCGATGAGGATCGGCCGGCGAGTCGTTCCGGTGCGGCCGTCGAAAGGCACGAAAGCAAACTTGCTCTTCGCGGTCCTGTGCCGTTCCTTCGCCTCGGTCAACCGTTGTTCCGCTGCGAGCAATTCTCCGCGCATCGCGGCGACTTCGGATTGCAGCCGCTCGCAATCCGTCTCGGCTTGTTGCTGTGTGCCGCGCGCGGCCTTCAGCCGTTCTTGTTTGGTGGCCGCCTGCTGCTGCGTTCTCAGCATGGCTGACTGAGCCGCGACGAGCCGACGCTCCAGCCCGTCGAGTTGGTCGCGAGCATCGTCTCGTTCGGCGGCCAGCGACTCGATTTGCGTTCGCCACAGGTTGAGCGAGTCGTCATCAGGCGAGTCGTCATCAGGAACGGAATCGCTCTCAGCCACGACAGGCGAGTTCTCGGCGGAGGAATTCGACCGTGGCGGTTCGATCGCCGTGGTCATAGCGGCTTGTCGAACCTTCTCGGCGATGGCAGGCTGCACTTTCTTGGTAATGACAATCAACAACAGAATCAGCGACCCCATCGTGCAGATCAGCACGTCCAGGAACGGAAACAGCGAAAGTCCGGTCGTCGTCGCATTCGCTCGGCGGCTCATGGGCAGGGATCAGGGGTTAGGGGTCAGGGGACAGTCGAGTTACGCGGCTCGCGACGGCACTCGGTTTGTCAGCAGATGCATGGCGGCGTTGAGGGCGTGCCGGGTTTTCTCGAACCTGCCGGACTCGCGGACAGCCGACATCGTCGTCCGGCCGCCACGTGGTGGCGGGTGGCTGTTGCGTCATGCTCCCCCCTCGTGATCGTGAAGCTCTCCGTGGCACAGGCGGCATGCCTGTGATTCGATGGCAGGCAAATCGCCTGCGCAACGAACGAACCGAACGCCTTCGCCGTTTCAACCGCTACGACCCTTAACATCGACGCAGTTTCACAAAGGGCTGAACTGAAAACGGCCGAGCACTCGAAGTCGTGTTTGGCCTGATAGTTTCGGTTCGCTTTGAGAATGAAGTGGCAAGCGTCGTCCACGAGCGAGTCGGCAACTTTCGCCGGAGACGCACGCTGGCAAGAGAGCTCGGACAGGGATATCGTCACGCGGCTTTCGAACTCGACCCCAGCGAGGTGATTCCCGATGTCCGACCACGCGCCGAATTCGTCTTCCGGACTGGCTCCGTATCCAGGCTCCCATCAGATGCCGCGGTGGAGCGTTGGTGAATTGATCGACACTCCGGCCTTCAGGGCGAAGAATTGGCTGGCGATGATCGGGCCGGGTCTGGTGATGGGCGCGTCGGCGATCGGCGGTGGCGAATGGCTGGCTGGTCCGCGAGTGACCGCTCGTTACGGCGGCGAAATGATGTGGCTGGCGGCGATCAGCATCCTGTGTCAAGTGCTGTACAACATCGAGATCAGCCGTTACACGCTGTACACTGGCGAGCCGATTTTCTCCGGCAAGTTTCGCATTCCGCCCGGTCCGTGGTTGTGGGTGTTCGTGTACCTGGCCCTGGACATGGGGGTGATTTTTCCGTACCTCGCTGGCAATGCGGCAGGGTTGGTGCAGGCCGTGTTTCTCGGTCACCTGCCCGATCCGGAACATATCGCCTCGCATTGGTGGTGGAACAAGATCACGGGCAGCCTGCTGTTTCTATTGGCGATTGTGCCGCTGGTCTTTGGCGGCAAGGTTTTGAATTCGCTGAAGATCGTGATGTCGGCCAAGCTTGTTCTGGTGCTCGGCTTTCTCCTTTTTCTGAGCATTCTGTACTCCCACGGCGACACGTGGTGGCAGATTCTCACCGGGTTCGTGAAATTCGGAAACGTGCCGGTACAGTCTCAGGAGGACACCAACGGCAACGGGCAACTGGATCCCGGCGAGGACTGGGACCGCGACGGACATCTGGATGTGGTCGAGCGGAATTTCGACAAATCGGTGGACACGAACGGCGACGGAAAGCCCGATGATTGGCCGAAAGACGCCGAGGGAAAGCCGATCAAGTTTGACGACGTGGACAAGGACGGGATTCGAGATGGCGACAACGTCGAAAACATTTTCGTGTCGTTCTGGACCAATCGGCCGTTTCCCAAGATCGATTTCTCACTGATGGCGATGATCGCGGCTCTGGCGGCGATTTCGGGCAACGGCGGACTGACGAACACGCCAATCAGCAACTTCACGCGCGATCAGGGTTGGGGGATGGGGCATCAGGTCGGGGCGATCCCTAGCATGGTCGGAGGCCAGGGGATCACCCTGTCGCACGTCGGAGCGGTGTTCGAGGTAAACGACGAATCGCTGCCGCGTTGGAAGCGGTGGTTTCGTCACGTGGCGCGCGACCAGATGTGCGTGTGGATGTTGGCGTGCTTTATCGGTGTCGCGTTACCCAGCATGCTGTCGGTCGAATTTCTGCGTCGCGGCACGCAGACGGGAGACGAATGGAGCACGGCCGCACTGACGGCTGGAGGAGTCGCCGAGCACGTCGCCAATCCGCGTCCCGACGTGCTGGCCACGACGATCGGGCTGTCCAGCCTGATACATGGTGAAACGGCCAGGCGATTTTTCTGGGGCGCGACGCTGTTCATCGGTTTCCTGGTCTTGTTCACCAGCCTGATATCTACCATCGATGGCGTGATCCGTCGTTGGGTGGACGTTTTCTGGACCGCCAGCGCCCGCCTGCGCGAACTCGACAAGACTTTCGTGCGCGTCCTCTACTTTCGAGTGCTGATCACATACGCCGTACTGAGCGCCATCGGCTTGTGGTTGAACAAGCCCGATGCCCTCCTGAAGATCAGCACGATGCTGTACAACTTCGCGCTGGGCTTCAGCTCTGCGCATGTGTTGGTGGTCAATTCCTGGCTGCTCCCCAAACCGCTACGCCCGCACTGGCTGATCCGCGTGGGTTTGGCGCTGACCTGTATCTTCTTCTGGTTGTTGGGATCACTGTCACTGTTGAAGGAACTGGGGAGGATCTGAATCCGGGCGGGCGGCTGCCGTCTCGACTTCACCCGCACTATGGCTCATCCGAAAAAATTTGCAACATTCGCGACTCGGACATTAGCCCGAAGTGCAAGCGAGGGACGCCGACTTCGCAGGTTCCCCTCGCTGGCGCGTCGGGTTAGTGTTGCAGATTTTTTCAGATGAGCCATAGTTGATTCGAGTCGACCTCAACTCCACCATGAATTCTTTTTTTGGGGACGATCGGTACGCTCGGCGTCCTGCAATCGCTGAAGCTGTTGTGACCAAGTTGATTGCAGAGTTGAGGAGGCACGGATGTCGCCGGACTGTTTTTTGACTCGGCAGGAAAACCTGCTGCGGCTGATTCGCGAGGCCGAGGTCGATGCTCTGCTGGTGACGAGCGTCGTCAACGTCAGCTACCTCACCGGCTTTTCGGGCGACAGTAGCTTTTTGCTGATCGGGCCGAGCGTTCGAGTGCTCATTAGTGACAGTCGGTATCAGACGCAGATCGCTGAGGAGTGCCCCGGCCTGGAAGCCGACATCCGGACGCAGAAGACGAAACAAGAGGATCAGGTCAAGGAAGTCATCGGTCGCGCACGGCTGAGCAAGTTGGCGATCGAGTCGCACGTTATGTCAGTTGACGACTTCGCCAAGCTGACGGATGCCGTGAAGCCGCTGGAGATCAAGCTGCTCACCGGCAAGGTCGAGGAACTGCGGAAGGTTAAAGACGCCGAGGAAGTGGCCGAGATTCGGTTGGCGATTGCTCAAGCGGAGCAAGGCTTTGCGTTGTTCAAAGCGATTCTGGTGGGCTCGATGACTGAGCGGCAGGCGGCTCACGAATTGGAGCACGCGATGCGGCGGATTGGCGCGGATCGAGCGGCGTTCAAGCCGATCGTCGCCGTCGGAGACCGGTCTGCATTGCCGCATTATCGGCCGGGAGATCACCGTTTGGACGCCGCTTCCTTCGTGCTAGTGGACTGGGGCGCGGTGACGTCCAGCGGGTATCACAGTGACTTGACCCGTGTCTTGGTGACAGGTAACGTCCCTGCCAAACTTCAGGAGCTTCATGGAGTTGTGTTGAAAGCTCAACTCGCCGGCATCGCTGCGATTCGTCCCGGAGCGAAA
>CAZPUJ010000096.1:0-18010 GCA_964589725.1 uncultured Planctomycetaceae bacterium | reverse complement strand
ATCGCTGCGGTCTGCCAAAATGCAGCCCATTTGGAAGGAGTACTCGGCACGCGTGGCTCCCGCGCGCGCAGTGCTGCGAATCAGCGTTTCGGCCTCTTCCATCCGACCGGCCTGACGCATCGCACCCGCTCGCATCAGCACGCATTCGATGTTGTCCCAGCCATGCTCGGCCGCGTGCTCGAACTTCTTGGCGGCGTCGTCAAATCGACCCAGCGACGCCAGCGTGTGAGCGAGATAAAACGACGCCAGTGCGTCGCCAGGCACCTTCGACAAATATTGCTCCGCCTGCCGATGTCGGGCCAGCAAGTACAACGCCACGCCTAACGCGAGCAGATTGCGTTTCGACGCGTCACCGTCTTCGACGGTGTTTTGCAACTCGGCGACCGTCTGACGGACATCTCCAATTTGAGATCCGGCAATCGCGGTCCGCAGTTGCTTGACTTGCTCCGGGCCAAATGGCGTGGCTTCGAGCGCCGTGTGGCGCACGTCAATCATGGGACGAGGGGACAAGATGCTTTCCCCCTCGCGACTTTTGGGCGTTGTCAACGTTGGCATTTAGGTTCACCAAACAACAAAACGGACCGAGGAGCAAATTTGTCGCACGCCTCGGTCTCGATCCAGACGAAATCCGGCGGACAGCAACCATCAACGCGTGTGGCTGTGTGACACTTCCGGGTTACTCTTCCGGCACATAAGGTAGCAGCGCCATGAAGCGAGATCGCAGCACGGCTTCGCGAACAGCTCGTTGGTACTTCGCACAACTGCCGGTGCGGCGGCGCCCAATCACCGTGGAGGTCCGGCTGACCATCAAACGCAGCGTCTTCAAATCTTTGTAGTCCACGTAAATGGGGCGAGGCGGTGAATCGCACCCGTCGGGACAGAAACGGCAAGTCAGCTTCTTCTTCAACCGCGACTTCTTTTTACGGCGTTTCTTGATTTCCGTTGTCGTGAGCCTCGTCATGCAGTTCGCACCTTTGCAGACAGAATCTTGCTAGCGTGTCCCGAAATTGAAACGAAGAGTATGATGTTGCCCCCGCGGAGTTTCAACCCTTCTGGACGGCGTTGCTGTCGTCTGCTGTCGTCGCCCGACGGGTTCAAACACCCGTTCTGCGCGGCAGTGCCGCGGCCGTAACCACCGTATTCGCCGGACTAGCCATGTCGAGCCTCCCACATAACCCCGCCGATTCCGCACGTTTTCGAGCTTCCCGACCCTCGATGCTGCCGTCGGACGATGCGTCGATTCTGATCTTCGGAGCCTCGGGAGATCTCACCGCGCGCAAGTTGGTGCCGGCACTCTTCACGCTCTGGAAGAAAGAGTTCTTGCCGCCGCACATCCCGATCATCGGCGTTGCACGCCGTGAGAAAACCGATGCATCCTTCCGAGCCGAGGTGCGTGAGACCGTCTCGCAACAAGTGCGCGGCGGCATCACCGACGAGGACTGGCAAGCATTCTCGCGACGAGTTCATTACGTCCGCGCGAATCTGGACGAAGCGGCGGACTTCACCCAACTCCGCGAATCGGTTGAACGGATCGAACAGCGGCCGGGAGGCTGCGGCACGCGCGTCGTTTATTTGGCGACCGACCCCAGTCTCTTTTTGCCGTCCATCGAATCTTTAAGCCGAGCTGGAATGATTCCGCCGCCGGAGTCGAAGTGCCGGCTGCGAGTCGTCTTCGAAAAGCCGTTCGGGCGCGACCTGCGTTCGTCGCAGCAACTCAGCCAATCACTCGGACGGCTGCTGCGCGAGGATCAAATTTACCGCATCGACCACTACCTCGGCAAAGAGACGGTCCAGAACATCTTGCTGTATCGCTTCGGAAATTCGATCTTCGAACCGCTGCTCAATCGCAACCACGTCGACCACGTGCAAATCACCGTCGCCGAGTCACAAGGGATTGAGAGCGGCCGCGGTGGCTACTACGACAAAGCCGGCGCGTTGCGTGACGTCTTGCAGAACCACGTGCTGCAATTGCTCTGCCTGGTCGCGATGGAGCCGCCCGCTCGTTTCGAAGCGGATGCGATCCGCGACGAGAAACTGAAACTCCTGCAAGCCCTCTCCCCCGCGGATGACTCGCTCGACAACTGGGCGATCCCCGGCCAGTACACAGCCGGAGAATTCAACGGCAAATCGCTGCCCGGCTATTTGTCTGAAGAACGCATCGCTGCCGATTCGCGCCGCGAGACGTTTGTCGCGATGCAGGTGCAAATCGACAACTGGCGTTGGGCCGGCGTGCCTTTTTATCTGCGCACCGGCAAACGCCTGCCCGAACGATTCACCGAGATTTCTATTCAGTTCCAACAGCCGCCGCTGCACCTTTTCAGTACGGTCGAATGCGACGGAGATATGTGCCAATTCGTGACCGCGCAGCCCAATACGCTGGTCTTTCGCATTCAGCCCAGCGAGGCGATCTTGTTGTCGGTCTCGTCGAAGCGTCCCGGCATGCAGTACCAAATCCATCCGGTGACCATGGACTTCCAATTTGAAGCCGCTTTCGGCATTGAACTCCCCGAAGCGTACGAGCGACTGTTGCTCGACGTGTTGCGCGGCGACTCGACGCTGTTCACGCGCAGTGACGAACTCGAAGCGGCCTGGCAATTCGTCACTCCCGTGCTGGAGCACTGGGAGTCGCAAGCCATCGCACCGGAACCGTACGCCGCCGGCACTTGGGGTCCGGCTCGCGCGGACCAACTCCTCGCCCGTTCCGGCCGTCGCTGGCGCAAGCCAACGGCGTCCGACGTGCCGACACGCTCATGAACCTCGTGGCGGAGTCTGTCGCTGTCCGCACCCGCTAATTCTGCCGCGGCTTGGGCAACGCGACCGAGTACAACATCGTCACGGTGCCGATCGACATCAAGGTGAACGCCGCCCATTGCGGCGGGTTGAGTACTGGCTGACGCTGATCGTTCAGCTTCGTGAAAAACCCGCGAAACTCGGGGTCACGCTGCGGCGGCGGTTCTTTCCAGGTGAAAACCATTTGATCCACCATCGTGAACGTGATTCCCCACATGGCAATGAACAAACCGCCGGCGAAGAAGAAGGCTCGGAGCATCGCTGTGACTTTCGTAATCGAGGGAAGCGAAACGCGGGTCCGGTCCGCGAACAGGTGACGTGCCGGAGTTCACAGCACCGTGCCGAGGTCGTGGCGTGTGAGCTCTCCCGATCTATCGGAGCCAATTTGTGGCTGTCTCCATTCCGAACGGCGGAAATTGCCGGTGGACGACAATCGATTTTCGACCGGGCGGGTTGCACAAGGTTTCGCGACACGGACGGACTTGCGTGTCGAACCGATTCGCGGAGTCAGCTGTGTTGCGTCGATCATTTCGGTTGTATGGTGAGGCCGCGAAAGATGCCCCGCGAGTTCGCGAGCAGCGTCATTCGCTCGTGGCGAGTAACGTGGTATCGACTCCGTCGCGTCGTTACAGTTTCTGACCCGATTCGCCGCTGATTCGGCACGGCAGGTTGCATTGTTTGGATAGGCCCAATTCAGCAATGGGCTCCGGGAATTCCCGACAGGAAAGGTCACTCGCAGATGGACGCTAAGATTGTGTTGTTACCCGGCGACGGCATCGGCCCGGAAGTCGTGGCCGAGGGCGAAAAAATCCTTCGCGTGGTCGCGAAGAAGTTCGGACATCGGTTTGAGTTCGACACCTGCTTGATCGGCGGTTGTGCGATCGATGCGACCGGCTCCGCGCTGCCCGACGCGACCACCGAAGCCTGCAAGAAATCGTCGGCCGTGTTGCTGGGAGCGGTTGGCGGTCCAAAATGGGATGACCCGAAAGCCAAGACTCGACCAGAGGCCGGGCTGCTAAAGATTCGCAAAGAGCTGCAACTGTTCGCGAACGTGCGGCCGGTCAAGTCATATTCGGTGCTCGTCGATGCCTCGCCGCTGAAGCGCCAAATCGTCGAGGGCGTGGACATCCTGTTCTTCCGCGAGCTGACCGGCGGCATCTACTTCGGTGAGTCGGGTCGTCGTCCGCATCCGTCGGGCGAAGAAGCATTCAACACGATGATCTACAACACGCACGAGATTGAGCGCATCACACGCATGGCCGCGCGAGCCGCGCGCGGTCGCCGCAAGAAACTGACGCAGGTCGACAAGGCCAACGTGCTCGAAGCCTCTCGGCTGTGGCGCGAGGTGTCACAGCGAGTCGTGCGCGATGAGTTCCCGGACGTGACCTACGAGGCCGTGCTGGTGGACGCGATGGCCATGCACTTGATTTCCAAGCCGAAGGCCTTCGACGTCATCGTGACCGAAAACCTCTTCGGCGACATTCTGACCGACGAAGGAGCGATGCTCCCCGGCTCGATGGGAATGTTGCCTTCCGCGTCTCTCGGCGATTCAGGCCCGGGCCTGTACGAACCGATTCACGGCAGCGCGCCCGACATCGCCGGCCGGGGCATCGCGAACCCGCTCGCCACGATCCTGGCCGCCTCGATGCTGCTGCGGCATTCGCTCAACCTGGAAGCCGAAGCCCGCGCGATCGAGTCCGCCGTCGACACCGTCCTCAACGCCGGCCACCGCACCGCCGACATCGCCGTCGGCGGCAAGAGCATTAGCACGTCCGAGATGGGATCGCATGTCGTCAGACAACTTGATGGCTGACAAGTCTCGCGTGAAGCGATAAGGCCCGATCCTCCTCAAAGCTTGAGCCCGTATTATGCACGCTCCTCACGAATCGGTGACGTCCTGTCGTAGCTGAATTCGCCAGAATTCAGCCACAACGTCCACCGACACTCTGAATTCTGGCGAATTCAGCTACCACTTGGTGCGCAAACCGGATGAAACGTCCAAGGCACGGTCGCCCAGCGTCACTCACCTTGCTTCTCGAACGTCAGCGCCGCGGAGTTCATGCAGTACCGCAGGCCGGTCGGCTTGGGGCCGTCGTCGAACACGTGGCCCAAATGCCCGTTGCAACGGCTGCAAACGATTTCGGTGCGAGTCGCGAACAAACTGTTGTCCGACACCTCGCGCACTTTGTGCGAAGCCACCGGCTGAAAGAAACTGGGCCAGCCGGTGCCTGATTCGAATTTGGCGTCCGAACTGAACAGGGGCTGACCGCAACCGACACAGCGGTACAGGCCGTGCTCGTGATTGTTCCAGTAAACGCCGCTGAAGGCCCGCTCGGTCCCCTTACGGCGAGAGACTCGGAATTGTTCCGGCGTCAGCCGCTGTCGCCACTCATCGTCGTTCGCCGGCAAAGGCAATAAGCCAGGGTCGTTGTCGGTCGACTCATCGTCTCCTGTAGCGTTGGATAATGTTGGTGGAGCGGTCATCTTGGTCTCCTTGGAAAAATTGGACGTCGTCGCGACGATCACCGCGAGCGTTATTGTTGCGAAAGCGATCGCTAACACGTTCAATCGTTTGGTCATCATGGTGCCTTTGGCCGTCTGTCGAGCCCGTTGTGACAACGCCTTGGTCACTGAGATCGCTCTTGCTGGGATGAGTCGTGAAGAGTTTGAACGAACCCGTCATCCAGTGCCTTCGGCTGTCGCACACGGATGCAAGAGAGGCACACGGATGAGGAACAGGATGGAACGTCACCCCGACCGAACCGCCGACCCGTTTTGACAATACTCTTGAGCGCACGCGGCCAGAGATGCCCCTGAATTTCATCCGTGTCACTCTCTTGCATCCGTGTGCGAAAGCCAACTTTCACGATCAGCATCCGTGCCTACTTGATGAACGACAGACGATACACGCTCCGTTCGACTTGCACGTCGATCGTTTTGCCCTCGAAGTTCGGACGCTGTTCACTGTGGTGGTTGAGCGGATTGGACTGCAGTTCCTCGCCCAGTGGCAGTAACTGACCGTTGCGTTTGTCCAGGACGACGACTTTGAATTTCGCGGTGTCGACGACTTTGAACTTCTCGGTGTCAACGATTCGCGGCTCCGCGGCGGCTGGCAGCATGACCTTCGCGGCCAGCACCAAGATAGGAACATCGGCCGGTTGAGCGGCGTTGACTCCCTGCCAGTCGAGCGTCGCGGACCACAACTGCTTGCCGGTGGATCGATCGATGGCGAAGCACGGGCCATGGACACGCCAATGATCGAAGTTCATCAGTCTGACGCGCGGTTTGGCCGTACCCGGCGCGATTGGTTCGTCAACATTGGTCAGCAACAACCAGCGCTCCCGATCGCGAAGTATCACGAAGTGCGTCAGATGCTCAAGCGGCGGCAGCGCGTGTTCCAGCAGCTTCCGTCCGTCGACGAGATTCCACAATCGCAATCGGCCCGACGGTTCTAAGACTGCGACAGAGTCTCGTAACGACAAACACGGCAACGATCCGTTGGTGAATTGTTCTTTCAGCAGGTTCGCGCCGCTGTGTGCATCAGTCAAGTGCAGCTCGCAAGTTCTCTCCGACGACGACCAAGTCAACAGATTTCGTCCGACACTCGTCAGCCATTTCGCGGAGCCGATTTCGCGACGAGCGAGCAAGCGACCGTCAAGCGTGCTGAACACGATCACTTCGCGGCCGTCGACCGGAGTCACAACGATGGCTCGATCGTCGCCAGAGATTTCGCAACCGGTCGGCAAGCCGTCGAAGGTCCACAAGGTTTCGCCGCTGTCGAGTTCCGCGGCCACCAGCCGAGTGCCCATTTGGTAACACAGGACGTCGTCACCGATGATCACCGCGCGCCCCAAGCGACGGCCGGACGAAGTCATCGCGAAACTGGTCGGACTCCCTTGGATCGGCGTCGACTGTTGAGCCGGCACCGGAGTGACGACTTGCTCCAGCCGCGGATCGAACAACACGTGTTGCCACAGCAACCGCGGCGAAAGATCGGTCGTGCCTTCAGGCGAAATCGTGTCCAGCACTTGAAAGCGGTCTCCCAGAATCAGCACCAGCCATCGCCCATGCCAAATCGCCGAATTGCCGACCACATGAGGGCCGGATTGTTCGTCAAACGGTAACTTCGATTGCCACTGCACGCGGCCCAAGCTGTCGCGCGCCACCAAGGATCGAGTTGAGGCGTCCATTTCTAATTGCCAGTTGTCGTGAAACGGATCGAGCGATTCATCCCAGTCGAGATGAAACGTCCGATTGATCGCCTGTTGAACTTGCGTTTTTTCCACGCGCAACGGCTCGGTCGGCCATTTCGTGTCGAGCTGATTGCGGAACTCCGTTTGCCAGCGTTCCGCCAATTCCCGGCCAGTCTGCTTTCCGAGACACGGCACGTCGGCGAAGCGCGTCTCCAACTCAACGAGCAACGGCCGCGATGGCGCGACCTGTCCCAGCAAGATCCACTGCTGAGCCAGCCGCGCGGTCGCGAACGCTTGGTGTTGCTTGTCCTCCGCGCGACGCAACGTCAGCAGCGCGGCTTCCAATTCGTGCCGATGTTTCTTTGGATCGAGTCGCTCGATCAACGCTCGGCGAGCGGTCGCGGCGATGTCGTTCCAGCCGTATAGTGAAACGAATTGTCGCAGCGACGACACTCCGGGCTCTTCGAGCGCCGTGCGGAGTCGCTGCTGTAATTCGTCGTCCAACGACGACCGCTCCGTCGGCGCGAGCGAGTCGCGTAGCTCCGCCAGTCTCGCGCCAATCCAGCGGTCCAATCGAGCCGACATGTTGCTGCCGACGTCTTCCAATTCGTTCGACTTCTCCCAAGCATCGGCCAGCTTGAGATACTCGCGCGCGGCCGCCAACGACTTTCCTTGTTGCTGCAAGCTGTGCGCTCGCAAGCGAGCAAACGTCAATCGCTGTCGCTGGTCATCGACCAGCGGCTCCAACTCGCGAATCGTGCTCTCCCGATCGCCATGCTCCAATCGCAATTCCTCCAACAACAGCGCGACGAGCAATGATTTGGCATCCGACTTTGGCCGCAACGCGACCGCGCGACGCAAGTCCTCCATCCCGCGCTCTCGACGCCCCAAATGCAGGTGCATTTGTCCGCGCCGTTCGAGCGCCAGCGCGTTGTCGGCGTTTTCTTCCAAAGTCCGCGCGAGGTCTTGTTGCAGTTCACGCAACGCCGGGAACGCCGCGATGTGCTGGGCCGATTGCGACACCAACCGCCCGTCCGCCGCGATCAAGTTGCCCAGCAGCGACGGCACGCCGACTTCGGTGCGAGCCAACAGCCGGCCCGACCGCGCCTCCACGCTGATGACCTCGCCTGTGATCAGCGGCAGATGCAGCACGCCGTCGATGAGCGCTCCTCGCCCGCACGGCGGCGCGATCTTCGCCGCTTGCGGCCATGCGAGCGATCCGTCCGACAGCCGCAGCGAGCGGACTTCATTCTGCCCGACGACCAACACGCTTTCATCGGTCACTCCCGCCAAGAACAGTCCGTCGCCGCGAGGCCGCTGCCATTGCACTTGTCCATCGGCCGAGTTCAAGCAGAGCAACTCATCATGATCGGGTGCAGCGACCAGCAGACGGTCTCCTGCGACTAAGACGACGCTTTGTCGCCACCACTTTTCGACCGCCGGAACGTGAAACTCAAACCTCCGTTGCGGAGTTCGCTCGACCGGAATCGCGCCGTACGCGAATTGCCAACGTAACTCGCGCCGCACCGGATCGACTGCGACGATCGATCCCGCGCCGGTCGGACAGATCACGCAATCACCGGCGATCGACGGACTGAAGCCTGCGTCGTCCGGCACACTCGACCAAAACGGATTGCCGTCCGTAAGTGCAAGAGTCCACAGCAATCGGCCATCGCGTGGATCCAAGACGTTCAAGCGAATTTCCGCACCATCGTCGGTCAGTACCCACAACCGGCCACGCCACGGCAACGGCGGCCCAAGAATGAATGCGCCCGCACCGGACAACTCGTGATCGCCGCGCGGCCCGCCCGCTTCCCATCGCAATCGTCCGGTGCGCACCTCGACGGCGATCAGCTTATTGAATTCCTGCGGCAAGAACATCCCGCGCCGTGCCATCTGCGGCGGCAACATCAGCCCGCCGCCGCGCTCTTGCAGTGAGAAGACCAATTCGCCGTCGCTGCTGAGCGACCCGGAACCGAGATCGTCCCACAACCGATGATTCAACCAATGCCCCAACTCCGGCCGCATCGACCGAGCGGAGCGGCCGCGCGGCGTCTCCGCCAGGAATTCGCTCAGCTCGGCGTCCACCAAGGCCGAATGCCACAACGGTTCGCCGGTCGACAACCGAAACGCGCGCAGTTGTGACAACGTGCGCACCAGCACGACATCGCCAACGACGATCGGCTGCGCCGCCGGTACGATCGGCTGCTCGGCTTGTCGCCACTGATCGAGCGTGCCGCGAACTTCCTGGCGCACACGGCCCCATCCGCCGCGAAGCACCGTCGGTGACCCAAGCGCCTTCAACGGTGAACCAGCTTGCGGCGAATTCTTTTTCTCCGCCCGATCTTCTTCCGTCGCATTCGCCTCCGGAGCCGGAGGCGACTCCTCGTCGTCGTCCATGGCCTCGTCGTTGTCCAACAGCGAGTGCGACCAATCGACGTGCTTCGTCGGCACGGCCGGCGCTGCCAACGCATTCCGCGACGCGCCACCAAAGGCCATTGCCCATTCTGTCCGCACTTCGCGGGTCGCGCTCGTCGGCTTGAGTGGCGCTCCGGCCCAGCGATCGAGCCAACTGAGCGCATCTTCATCGCGAACGAACAGCGGCATCGTCTCGCGACCGTCTCGCCGAGTCACCGGCCGATCACCGAAGGACTGCTTCAGTTCGATGAGCACTTCACGACACCGCTCCGTCTGTCCCGCCAGCCGCAACGCGAGCGTGAGCTGCAACGACAACTGCGGTTCTCGCGGATTGCGAGCTCGCGGGGATTCATGGAGTTCCTCAAGACGCCGAGCCGCCGCCAACGGCTCACCGGAATCGAGTTCTCGCAGCGCCAGCGCGTGTGTGGCCTCGTAACCGGCGGCCGAATGAAAGTACCGCCGCGCCACATCTTCGACGGTTCGCCAGTCGCTTCGCGTCCGCGCCGCCTCGAATTGCAAGCGTGCTGTATTGGCGATCAACAACTCGTACGCCTGCCGACCCTCGGCCGAAAGATTCCCGAGTATTCGTCGCGCTTCCGACTTCACACTCCGCGCCGGCGACTTCCCTTTCAAAAGGTCGGCCGCAACAACTTCGCCCGGTTCCAGAAAAAGGTCTTCCGCTCCAGCGTCCTCGTCGCCGCCTCGCCCATCATCAAGCAACGACTGCAGCAGCCGCACGCCCTGCGCGTAATCGGGCTTCTTGGCGGAATCGTCGGGAGCGAGAAGCTGCCGCGCCTGTTGCAGCCGCTGCACCAGACGTCGTTCGCGCATCGAATCCGGTGACGAGGAATCACCAGAACCGGGCGTCTGGGCGAGCAACACACACGACGCCACGAATGCGATCACGAAACCGAAACAGAGTCCTAGCGTCCTTGCCAGATTCGATGGCGGCATATTCCCTCTCCGAAGTTTTTCCGGGTGGTTGCCGGCCTTGTGCCGATCACCAGGGCCCCGGCTACAGCGAGTCGGAACATATTTCTCCGTGAAACCGTTGACTTCATTTAAGCGGACTCTTGAGTCGGGTTTTTCGGCGGTTCGGGCAACCACTGAGTCAGGATGGCTCCCAGCAGCGCGTACGCACCGGCGACGCACGCGCCCATCAACGCGATCTTGCCGGGCTGAGGCGGCTTCGCTTCCGAAAGCGTGATTGTAATCCACGCCGCGGCGGTACCGATGACTCGTCCGCCGATGTTGGCCGCGAAGCTTTCGCCGGTTCCCCGCAAGTGCAACGGAAACACCAGCGGAATGTAGTTGCCCCAGAAACTGAACTGAGCCACGGTCAGCAAGCCAGCCACGAAGATGCCGATTTTGATCGACATCAAACTGTCCGTCTGCAGGTTGTTGGAAATCCACCAGAAGAAGAGGGGCACAAAAATCAACGCCGGTAGTTGGAAGATGCGCAGCAATTGGCGACGGCTGACGATCGACAGCGCGAGGATCGCCAGCGCGAAGCGTCCGAACAAGCCGCCGATCTCTTGCCAGAATGTGACCTTCGCGACCGCGGCGTCCGCGGCGTTGCCGGCAATCTGCTTGAGCCGACCTTCTTTCGGCACCGGCTTCCCAGTGGCTTTCGCCGCCTCGATGGCATTGTCTTGAGCCGTCTTGGCGATCGCCAGAATTTCCCTGTGTCCGCCCTTCGGCGCGCCCAGGATTTGCGGCAACTGCTGGATCGCTCCGAAGGCGATCCCGTAACTCGCCGCGAAGACCAAGGTCGTGAAGATCGTGGCGCGGACGAGTTGCGGACTGAAGAGCTCCGCGATGCTGGCTCGCTTGAGCAACCCGGCATCGCGCTTGCGTTGCCATTCGGGCGATTCTGGCAAGAACGGACGAATGATGATCAGCGGCAGAGCGGGCAGGACGCCGGAAATGAGCGTGTAACGCCACGCTTCGTGAGCTCCATGAATCCCGGGCAAGCTGTCTGCGAACTTGGCCGCCAACACGTTGGCCGCCGCCACCAGCAAGCCGCCGAACGACGAAAACGCCTGCGTGTAGCCGAGCACTTTCTCACGCTGCTGATGATCGGGAAATAACTCCGCCAGCCAGGCGACTGCCGCGACGAATTCGACGCAGACGCCAATGAACACCAAACAACGGCACACGAGCAACTGCGGCAGCGTCTGAGCGAATCCCGCCGCGCAGGCCGAGAACGCATACAACAAGATGCTGAACGTCAACACGCGACGCCGGCCAAGACGGTCGGTCAGGTAGCCGCCCAGCAAGCCGAACACGCCACCCGCCAACGCCGGTACGAAGAACAGCATCCGAGCCCATTTCACATAGCCTTCGCTGCCCGGCGCCAGCAACGGGGCCACGCCGTCCGGTCCCAAGCCTCCCAACGAGGCCAACGCCGGCTTCACGATCAGCGGCAGCATCAGTAGTTCATAAATGTCGAAGGCAAATCCGATCGCCGCGATGGCACAGATCAACCACTGAACCGAACTCATCTTATTGGACGCTGGCGGTGCGGTGCCTTCCGACATTTCAACCTCGTTGTGCGGGACGGTGAATCGGCTCGTGATTCTAGTCCGGGCGAGATCGAGCCAAAAGCTCGGCGACGATCGACAGTGGGCCGAGGCAACTTCATATCCGCAAGCTCACAAGCGCGCGGCTGGCGGCGACGAACCGGCGAGCGACACCAAATGTGCCTTCCAATCAAGGTGCGGAGCGTCGGCCCAGAGATGTTCAAGATCGTATAGAGCGCGACCTTCGGGTGAGAAGACGTGCAGCACGATGTCGCCATAATCTTGCAGAATCCAAGTCTCGGACGCGCGACCTTCGACACCAACACGCGGGCGGTTGCCGCGCGACTTGAGCATCGCCTCGACTTCTTCCGCGATCGCGCGCATCTGCCGACCGCTTGTCGCCGTCGTCACGACGAAGTAATCGACGATCGGTGTGACCGGCGTCATGTCGAGCACAACCGTGGATTTTCCCTTGAGATCCTCGGCCGCCTGCGCGGCCAGACACGCCCGTTCCAAGCCGGCATGACGACGTTCCGCCAGATCGGGAAGTGCAGGCGAGGATGAAACAGAAGCGATGGCGATAGGACATCTCCTCACGTCGTGTCGACGTTGGTCCGACCAGCGGCCTCACCGAACTCGGCGACCGCTGTAACGATCAAAGTCCTGCTGCAAGTTCGGAATCCGATTGGCTTCCTTTTCCCACATCCATTTCAGCGGGAACTCTTCGGGCTGAATCTGGTGATTCAACTGGTAGATCTTTTGCCAAAGCATGACGGCCCATAAGCCCTCTTCCAGAGTGTTATCATCGTTCTCAAGGTCCGTGTAATCCTTTAACAAACGTTCGTACTTCTTCAGTCCCGATTCCAACGTGGCCTGAGCCGTCTCAAGTTCGCCCGACTTGAAGAGTTGCTCCCCTTCGTACAGTTCGCGATGCACGTCGACTGTGTTGGGCTGCATCTCCGAGTGGGCTTTCGTCCGCCAGAATCGGTAATTGCATGTGTTCTGATAGAAGTTGATCTCCCGTCGTACCCTTTCCAAATCGAACCCACTCGACTTGGCTAACGATTCGATTTCTTTGTCGTCGGCTTCCATGGAAATCTCAAGGTTCACTTCGGCTAAAAAGCGCATACGCCCAAAGCCGTCAACCCACTCGTGGTGGGCCTTCTCCCAAGCGTCGCGGGCTCCTCCGTCGAAGATGCCTTCTCGCTGCAACGCCTCGGCGAAATCCAATTGTGAGCGCGCCGGATACGAACGGAACAACGCTTGCATCATGATGTGCTGTTCGTGTTTATCCTCGGCGGCGTTGGCCTTATTATACCAATCCTTGGCGGCCAAGTAATTATCCTTGCCCTCGGGGTTGATGTCGTTGTCCGGTCCTTTATTGAAACGCTCTTCATCGGGATCAACTTTGAAGAACTTGCGGAAGAACTTCCATTCGTCAGCGCGGCCGATCTTTTGGCCCAGCGTGCGGCCGGTCTCCCAATAGATTTCGGGATCTTTCTTGTTTCGGTCCGCTCCCTGCATGAGGAACTTCGCGCCTTCCTTGACCCAAAAATAACGATCCTCGACCGCGTCCCACTCCGCCGAAACGTTGTAAGCCAAGTTCCAGCCAAGATACCGCCAGACCTGAATGAAGTGCGGCTGCAGCAAGATGACTGACTCGGTGGTGGCACGCATCTGCGCCCACTGCTTCCTGTCCTTTTGCTGATCGAGTTCCATCCGCAGCAGGTTGACGGCGACGCCGCGCATGCCCAGCAAGACAAGATTCATCGTGGCGCTGGTGGGGTCCACCTTTCCCAGAGTACTTTCGCCCAAATCATATTCTTGCCGCAGGTGCGCTAACCTGCCGCCCGAGTTCTCTTCGTCACTGGCCGGCATACCCAGCCCAATAATGGGCAACGACAACACGACAATGCCGACCAAGTACGCCAACTTGCGCTGCCGCGCGGTCAAACTTTCGATCATTTTGCTTCCAGCTCCCTCAGCGTCAGGCTGTAGTAGCCGACCAACAAACAGGGAATGAGATAGCCCAAAGTCATAAACAGACAGCGTGCCAGCGCGACTGACCACGGCACGTCAAATCCGTTGGCCACGTACGGCGACATCACGAACGGACTCAAGTCGGGGATGAGGTGTTGCAGCAACCACAAACCACCGAAAAAGATGCTGTCGATGCCTTGCATCAGTCTGATTCCGATGTTGTCTTCCAGTCCCACCGTGTCGTTCATCTGCCTGATCAGCCGATACAACGACTCAACGGGTCCGCCTCCTTTTTGCTCGCCCGTGATCAGCTTGAGCATGAACTCTCGAAAGCCCTGCCCGACGATGAGCACGGTGAAAGTCAGCAACGTCGCCACCGGACCTTTGACAAAGGTACTGGCTGTCACACCGATCGCGACCACAAACACCGCCAGCAAACCGATTCCCAACACCGCCTTGAAATACCCGACCGCGAATGGACGGTCCGGCAGGCGCACGAACAAGTCCGGACGAGCCATGCCCAGATATTGTCCAGAATCCATGCACTGCACTTCGATGGTAAGCTTTCCTTGATCGACGAGATCCTTGAACAGATCAATTGATTTCTTCGCCTTCGCGGTTTCGTCGTAGTAGGAAATCTGTCGAGCGACGTCCCGCTCATTCAGGGCGAATTCCGCGATTTCAAAAGATTCCAACGGAACGCGAAGTTGTTTGGTCTCGTTGATCAGCACGTAGCGAACCTGTAGCGACTGGCCGAGCCGGCCCTTGTGAGTCCGGAACGCCTCAAAGCGTGACTCTAGCTTGAGATGGTCGGCCTCGCTGTCGATGGGGAAAGTCCAGATCGCCGCGCCTTTGGTGCCTCCTTCGATGTAGCTGCGAAATTCCCAAATATCTCCCGTGTTGACTCCCTTATCCGTTGGTTGTCCTTCTCGATCCAGGAAAGTCAGTGTTCCGTAAACTGGCACGCGACAGATCAGTCCAGGTTTCGCTCTGTCGGGGATTTGTCGATTCACCCACACGAAACCAGCGATGCCCATGATGGCCACAACCAACAAGGCCACCACTGAAAAACCCAGGATGCGGCCCATCAACACTTCATTCCGTCGGACCGGCTTTGTCACGACGGTGTGCAGCGAACGGAGTCGAATGTCCTCGGGAATACCCCAACACGATAGCAACAAGACAACCGGTATCGCCAACCAGGAAATCGTCGTCAGCGCAAAACTGACGGCATTCCTGACCTGCAAGTCGGCTCGAAGGTTGGTACTCAAGAACCATCCCGCAAACATCATCAAAAAGACGAACACGACAAAGAACATGAATGCCTTGCGTCGGTACGCCTCTATGAAGGTCAACCACGCGATCGCCCAAATCCGTTGCAACGAAAGATTCGCGAAGTCATGCAGCCCGTGCCGCACGCGCTCCATCACGGCGACCGGGCCGGCAGAACCATAAACCCCCAATGCGGTCACCGTCGCGATGGCGAAGATGATTCCCGCGAAACTGCCGAAGACCCGCAGCCACTCCAGCAATGCCGGGCCGAACACAAACGGAGCACGATCAAACGTCATGGTCGCTTCTCGATCGGTGAGCGAAGTTTACTGGGCATGAATTAAGTCTTCTCGGTACTCGTCGGAACGTAGCGCTGACCCGGACGTTCTTGACTCTTCTGCACAGTCTTCAAGAAGAGATCTTCCAAACTGTTTGTCGGATGGCCGTGCTCGATCAACTTCGCGTTGTGTTTGGCCAAGACGACCTCGATCTCGGTAATCGCTTGTGGGCTCAACTTTGTCGTGAGCAATTGCGTCTCGTTTTGCTCCTTCAGCAAGTCGTCGACACGCCCGAGTTCCTTCAGTTCGCCGGCATACAGAATCGCAATGCGGTCGCAGACATCCTGTACGTCGGCCAGCAGGTGACTGCACATCACGACGGTCTTGCCCTGAGACTTCAACTTCAGGATCAAGTCCTTCATGTCACGCGTGCCGAGCGGGTCGAGACCACTCGTCGGTTCGTCGAGCAGGATCAGATCGGGATCATTGATCAGCGCCTGCGCCAAGCCGATGCGGCGAGTCATACCCTTGGAATACTCTTTGAGTTGCCGTTTCCTGGCGTTTTGCAGACCGACGAGCTCGATCAACTGGCTCGTGCGCTCGCGCCGCTGCTGAGCCGATATGTCGAACAGGCGGCCATAGAAGTCGAGCGTCTCTTCCGCGTTCAAGAAACGATAGAGGTAAGACTCTTCGGGTAAGTAGCCGATCCGCTCGTTCTTGGACACATCCGAAGCTTGCTTGCCAAGAATATTGATCTCGCCATCCGTTGGAAACAACAGGCCGAGCAGCAACTTCATCGTGGTGGTCTTGCCGGAACCGTTCGGACCCAATAGTCCAAAAACTTCGCCCTTGTGGACTTCCAGACTGAGCGAATTGAGAGCTCGAACTTTTTTCCGACCCCAAAAGTCGCGATAAATCTTCGTCAGGTTCTTAATCTGAATGACCGGTTGATTCTCCATCGATCCTCATCCTGTAATGCGAACACGAAAAGCCTGTCATGCGAGCACGAAAAAGCGGATCAAATGAGAACATTCGCCCCGCCGAACAGCGGACTAAGCCAAAGACAAAAAGGGATCGCCCGCGAGTACGTCATCCGAGGTCGCAAGTGTTGGACAGTTCTCGGCATGCCGTGGAATGGGCCGAAAATTCGAGGTTCGCGAATCGAGGGAATCTAAAGCCATGCCCCGAGTGTTGCAAGTTTGTGTGCCGGCATCGGTTAAAGTCTGAGCAAGGAACACCGGCTCAGATTTGGATTGTGTAATCCGCGTCTGGGTCGTCCATCAACGAGGTTGCTCATGAAATTCGCAATTTGCCAAGAATTGTTCGAGAACTGGGACTGGGAGCGTCAATGTGCCTGCACTGCCGAGTTGGGCTATACCGGCCTGGAAGTTGCGCCCTTTACATTAGCACCGCGTATCACCGACGTGACTTCGGAACGTCGCCTCATGCTGCGACAACAAGCCGAATCCCACGGCATGCAGATCATCGGCCTGCACTGGCTGCTGGCCAAGACCGAAGGATTGCATCTGACCACCGCGAACGCCACCGTCCGCAGGGCGACCAGTCAATACTTGACTGAACTCGGCAACGCCTGCGCGGACATGGGGGGATCCTTGATGGTGCTCGGCTCGCCGCAACAACGAAACCTCGAACCCGGTGTCTCGCTCGATCAAGCATTCGATCACGCGGCCGAAGTCCTGAGCGGTTGCTTACCCGCGCTGCAGGATCGTGGAGTCCGCATCTGCTTGGAACCGCTGACCACGAAGGAGACCAACTTCATCAACACCTGTGCGGACGCGATGCGATTGATTCAGATGGTCGACATGCCAAACCTCTGTTTGCATCAAGATGTGAAAGCGATGCTCGGCGCGGAATCAGAATCTCTGCCGACGCTCATCGAACGCTTCGCACCGCACGTCGGTCACTTTCACGTGAACGATGTGAATCTGTTGGGACCTGGCATGGGGCCGACCGATTACGTCCCGATCTTTCGCGCACTGCAACGCACGAACTACGCGGGTTGGGTCTCTGTCGAAGTCTTTGACTATCGACCCGGCGCGGAGAAAATCGCGAACGACAGTCTCGCCTACATGCGGCGAGTGCTTCATGAATTGTCCGCGAACTAAACATGCGCTCTCAAGAACAGATGGCACCTTCAGCGGTAGTCGCGATGATGTTCGGTGATGAAACAGCGCGCCGCGAACGCGCGCGGCTGACGACGCGCGCGATCAATGCTCTTGTTTCAAACTCATGATTCTTGTCAGAAATGGGTTGCACGAAATCGCAAAAGACGTAACCATGAGTCGCGTCAGAGTGTGAGCAACTTGGATCGGATGAAAGTTGTGACTACCACGAATCGAAATGAGATTAACGCTCACTTCAGTTCGTTACCGTGACAATGATCATTCGAGCCAGGTGTTCACCACGACTTATCACGGTTGGTAAGTCGTTATCAAGGTGGTGACTGCTCCAACCCGTTTCTGAGCCCGGTTAGCCAGCGGGAGAAGAGGGTCACACAGTTGGCTCTGTAAGGAGTGTTACGGTGGCCAAGAAGAAA
>CAZPUJ010000095.1:0-23165 GCA_964589725.1 uncultured Planctomycetaceae bacterium | reverse complement strand
TCATTCCGCCGACGAAGCTCCACATTCTCAGCCGCCAGCCGCTCACGCTCGACATCCTTTTCAAGCTCCGCACTCATGGCGGATTTCTAGAACAACTCGCTTTCCAACGCAGCACCAGTTTTCGCACAATGGTCGGCTACGGGAAGGATCGGCATAGGTCGGCCGGAGTGGTCGGGGAACGAACGCTCGGTGTCGATTCCCAGATGACGATAAGCCGTCGCCCAGAGTTCATTCGGAGAAAGGGGGCGGTCTTGGGGATGCTCGCCGAGAGAGTTCGTCGAACCGATGACTTGCCCGGTTCGCAGACCGCCGCCGGAAACCAAGAGCGACATGGCCTGCGGCCAGTGGTCGCGACCCGGTTGCATGACTCCGGTACCGGTTCCTTTTTGGTAAGTGACTCGCGGTGTGTGACCGAACTCGCCGGTCACAATCACCATCACCTTGCGGTCGAGCCCCCAAGTCTTACACCAGTTCGCGAATCGGTTCGCGGCGATCGAGGAGATACTGCGGGCGGCCGTTGGGATCAGTGATGGTGGCGGTGTTCACGTCGATGCCGAGTTGCCGGTAGAGCGTCGCGAACACGTCTTGATAATGGATCGGCCGATCTTGTGGGACTTCTCCCAGACGATTGGTCGAGCCGATCACCTGCCCCATCCGCATGCCGCCGCCGGCGAGCAACGCACACGAAGCTTGGGGCCAATGGTCGCGACCTCCGCCCGGATTGATGCGCGGCGTACGACCGAATTCGCCCCAGGCAATGACGCTGACATCCTGATCGAGTCCGCGCGCGTGCAAGTCTTCCACCAGCGCGGTCACTCCCTGGTCGAGCTTGCCGAGTTGCTCGGGCAACCGTTCAAAGTTCGCGCCGTGTCGATCCCAACTGCCGAACGACAGCGTCACGCAACGAACGCCCGCTTCGACCAACCGCCGAGCCATCAGAAATTGATCCATCCAGTGCGGACCCGCGTCCTCACCAAATGCGGGGGACGAGGCACCGCGTCCGTAACGATCCCGCAATACGGGGTCTTCCTTTTCGAGATCCATCGCTTCGACCAACTTGCTCGATGTCAGCACATCGAACGCTTTCTGAGTGAATGCGTCGACCCCTTGCAACTTCGAACTGGCGTCAACGTGCCGGCGGAAACGGTCGAAGCTCGACAGGAGCGACTGTCGATTCCGAAGCTGGTCCAGTGTGACTCCGTTGAGCCGCATGTTGGACATCCCGTCGCTGTCTGGCTGAAACGGTGCGTAGGCTTGCCCCAAGAATCCCGGCAAACCAGGATTGGAATACGGAGCATGTCCGGTTTTCGTCGTCAGCCCGACGAACGGCGGAACGGCCGGATCGACCGCTCCTTGAATTTTCGCGACGGCGGCACCGAGCGACGGATGATTGTCCTGCCGCCCATTCGGGCCGATCGGATAGCCGCTCAGGCACATGTCCGACGCGTGCTGATCCGGGCCACCGTACAACGACCGAATGATGGCGAACTTGTCCATCATCTTCGCCAACCGAGGCATGTGCTCGCAGATTTCAATGCCCGGCACGTTCGTGTTGATTGGACGAAAGGATCCGCGAATCTCCTTCGGAGCATCCATCTTCAAATCGTACATATCCTGATGCGACGGCCCGCCGGACAGGTAGATCATGATGATCGCCTTGTGCGACAGTTTTTTGCCCCGCGTCACCGGCGACGTTTCTTCCGCTTGCAGAATCTGCGGCAACGTCAGCCCGCCCAACGCCAATCCGCCGAGCTTCAAAAAATGCCGCCGAGACCCATCGCAGGTCGCCGAACTTCGTTCGCCAAGGATCGAGAGCATTCCGCAGTTCTCCGAGTGTTTGTTGCCGTCACCACAATACATCGGCCGCCGCTGATACACCAATATGGAACCGATCTTTCCCGTCCTCAGAGTGCAGCCCGCCGAGCCTCCGGCGGGTTGTGCAAATTCCAACGGCCATCGCCATGTCAGGCGACATCTGGCAGTCCAAACGGCAGACGATACTTTTTGCTCAGCAGTTGATTGGCTTCGTCGCAGTCGTTGAATCGCTCTGTCTTAGGATCGAAGCCGAGCGGGCCGCGCGTGCGGAACGCGAGCTCGGCCAGATGCACCAATGCGCAACTGCGATGAGCGACCTCCCTCGCTGATGCATCGGATCAGTTTGCGTTCTTCGCGCGGGAGGGCGCGATACAATCGGCAGGACTCGTGCGAACGCGGATCGAATTCGACCGACGTTTCGGCAGCGCCTCATCCAGTGCGGAACACGGCTGTATTCTGATCGCGGCATTGGACGATATCGCGATGGTCCATTGTTTCTGCAAGAATGGCCGAGGCCGACAGCCGTTCGGTCAAAACGAAACCCAGGGGGACGACGGATGATTTCTTCGCATTACCAAATGGCTCGTCGAGATTGGCTGCGAGTTAGCGCGGCCGGTGTTTTGGGGACGGCATTGCCGTTGGCTTCGAACACGACGTCCTCCGCCTCGTCGGCAACTGGCCGAGCCAAGTCGGTGTTGATCGTGCATCTCAGCGGCGGGCCGAGCCAGTTGGATATGCTTGATCCGAAGCCCGATGCTCCGGCGGAGATTCGTGGCGAGTTTTCGCCGATCGAAACTGCCATTCCGGGCGTGCAGGTTTGCGAGCATCTGCCTCGGTTGGCTCAGCAACTTGGACGTTGGTCGGTGCTCCGCTCGTTGGCTCATCTCGAACACAATCATCTGCTGGCGACACACGTCACGCTGACCGGCCGCCCGACTCCGATTCCGCGCGGTGGCAGCGATCTGGATCGTGTCGAGTCTCGCAATGACTTCCCGAACTTTGCCGGGGCGCTCAACTACGTCCGGCCCCGCAACGACGGCGTGCCGACCGGCGTTTCACTGCCGAACTACTTCATCGAAGGACCACTCACATGGCCCGGACAACATGCCGGATTCCTCGGCCCGAAACACGATCCGTGGCAAATCAACCATGATCCAAACGATCCCAATTTCCGCATCGATTCGTTGAGCCTGCAACCGGGAGTCACATCTCCTCGGCTGCTGTCGCGGCGAGGGCTGTTGGAAATCGTGAATCGCAGCCCGATGTCGCTCGACGCGGAAGGCCGACCCAACTCGTTCGCCGAACAGCAAGGATTGGCGTTCTCGCTGTTGACGTCCGATCGAGTCGCTCAAGCGTTCGACATTCAACGCGAAGAGGCTCCGGTTCGCGATTGTTATGGCCGGAATAAATTCGGCCAATCATTGTTGCTCGCGCGACGGCTTCTGCAAGCGGGAGTCCCGATCGTGCAGGCGGCGATGGGCATCGTGCAGACGTGGGACACTCACGTCGACAACTGGGGGCGATTGAAGAACACGTTGCTGCCGGAATTGGACCGGAGCCTTGCGGCGCTGATGGACGATTTGTCGTCGACGGGGCTGCTGGACCAGACGCTGGTGCTCGTCATGGGTGAGTTCGGCCGGACGCCACGCATCTCGACGCTACCCGGCCAAACGGTTCCCGGTCGCGACCATTGGGCTCATGTGTACTCGGCACTCGTCGCCGGAGCCGGCGTTCGAGGTGGTCAAGTCGTCGGGCAGTCCGACGCGAACGCGGCGTACCCGGTGTCGCGGCCTTGGTCGCTGGCTGATGTCTGTACGACTTTGTTCGACGCCCTCGGAGTCGATCACAACGCGGTGCTCATGGACCCGTTGCAGCGGCCGAATCATTTGCTCAACGGCGAGGTGATCGCCCCGCTCTATTCCGGACGAATCAGTTAATCGTCCTGGAATTGGTCCAATGGTTTCGCATGACTCATCTTCCGAGGCCAATGCTGTCTTCTATCCCGTGAGGACTGCTGTTATCCCGTGAGGACTGCTGTTATCCCGTGAGGACTGCTGTTCATGCACACGATTCATGGAGCTCCATTGGACGCCATCTGATCCCAATCACAGACCGGTTTCGCGCGAGATGAACCGAGCGGGACAACGCGGAGATATTCTCTGTAACCCATCTGATGACCACTCACCATTCGGCACGCTGGCGGCAACGTGGCCGAAGTGCGTTGGTAGCAAAACAACCGTGTGCTGAACGTGAAGGGCTCGAATTAGCCCAAATGAAGAAGGACAAATCATGAACCGCAGGAAATTCACTCAATTGGCCGCGGCCTTCCCCGCCTGGCTGGTGTTTCAGCCGAGCAAGATCGTGCAGGCCGAATCAACGCAGCCGGCGGCAACTCAAGCGGACGTCGCCCTCTTCACGCATGAGGATGGACCTCACCTGAGCAGTTACATCGAGGCCTTGGCGAAGACGCCGGAAGTTGGTTCTGTCAACCTCTGCGATCCGAAGGGCAGCACGGGGTTCCTCGGACACGTCATGCGAGCAGCCCTGGGAAAGGAAGCGCCGGTGCTGATCCCAGAAGAAAACCTGTACCTGCTCCAGACAATTGCCGCCGCCTACAAGGCCGCGGAAACCGGCCACACTCAACCGGTCGCGCTGAGTTAATATGGTTTCTTGCCAGTTACTTTCCAGTGTTCTGAAGCTGTCTGTAGCGAGAGGCGATCATGCCCGACGCCGCGTTCGTGCAGAAGCAACTCCGCAAACTCGAAGAACGAGGCAGCATCCTCGACACGGATCGTCACGCTGATGGTCGACGCCTTCGCCACGCCGGTCTTCAAGCTGCACCCCGATCAGAACACGACCGACGGCTACCACAACCTCAGCCACCACGGCCAGGCCGCCGACAAAGTGAAGCAACTCGAAGACGCCGACCACCGGCAGATGGCCCTACCGCACACGCTTTTGAATTGCCTCGCGACCAAACGCGACGGCGACCAGCGTCTGCTCGACCGCACGACGATTCTCTACGGCAGCAACATGGGCGACTCGAACACCCACGACAACACCAACCTTCCCATCCTGCTCGCCTTCAAGCACGATCACAACGCACCGCTGTGCAATCTCTTCGTATCCCTGCTGCAACGCCTTGGAATTGAGAGCGATACTTTTGCCAGCAGCACCGGCACCAACACGGGGCTGGAGAGGGTGTAGACTGCCGCGCTGAACTTACCGGCATCGACAATCAGAATTTGGCAGAACGATGGGGGCAGAATAATGAGGACACTGAATTCGTATTGCTTTGTATCATTCTGCCCCCATTGTTCTGCCAGACCGAGCACCGTCACCTTTCGCTCCGTGAAAGGACTTTCTTTCGCGGAGCGAAAGACGACACTTATAGACGACACTCATGGATGCGCCGATCCTCACCACTCTAGAAAGCAGACTTCATCATGTCCCACAAAATGACCCGTCGTCGATTTATTCAATCTGCCGCTGCGGCTGGCATTGGCCTCCCCACAATTTTGCCGTCGGGCCTATTGGCGGGCCAATCGCCCAACGAGCGTCTGTCGTTTGCATGCATCGGGATGGGCGGCCAAATGCGGGGTTACTTGATCCCGGAACTCGCCAAGATCGATCAGCAAATCGTCGCCATTTGCGATGTCGATAAACGGCAGTGTGAGAGTGCGCTGCAAGTGAAGGGACTGACCAACGCCAGGGCGTATCACGATTATCGTGAGTTGCTCGACAAAGAAACCGGCGTCGATGCCGTGATCATCGCCACGCCGGACCATTGGCACGTCTCCATTTGCCAAGCGGCGTTGCAGGCCGGCAAACATGTTTATTGCGAGAAACCTCTGGTTCATTCCATCGCAGAATGTCGCGCCTTGGAGAAGTTGGCGAAGAGCCACCCCAAGCTGGCGACTCAGACGGGAAATCAAGGCTGCTCGACCGAAGGTTTTCGGCGGAGCTTTGAAGTCATTCAATCCGGCCTGCTAGGCACGATCACCGAGGTCCATGTTTGGCATCCGGCTCATGGCTGGCCCAACGGAGTCGATCGTCCGGCCACGAGCGATGCGATTCCCGAAGGACTCGATTGGAACTTCTGGTTGGGGAAGGCTCCGGCGCGTCCCTACAACAAAGAGATCTATCACCCCGGCAAATGGCGCGGCTGGTACGACTTCGGCGGTGGTTCGATGGCCGACTTCTGCTGCCACGGTTTTCAGTTGGCGTACCGAGCCCTCGAACTCGACGCCCCCACGCGCATCGAAGCGACAGGCGATGGCCTGGGACACGAGTCGTTCCCGACTGGCTGCACCGTGACGTTCGATTTCGCTGCCAAAGGGAAGCGCGGGCCGGTCAAACTCTTCTTCTACTCCGGGGATAAACATGTGCCGCCGGATCACATCACCAAAGGCCCGGTCGGCTCGACCGGTTGCTTGGTCGTTGGCAGCGAAGGCACCCTCTCGGCCGGACTGTGGAACACCGACTGCAACATCCGCTTGAAAGGTGCCAGCGACTTCCAGGGAGCCAATCAACCCGAGGTGGCCAAGATCGCGAAGACTCAACCTCGGATTGATACCGAAGTGCTCAAGTGGGATCCCAAACGCGCAGCGAAAGGGGAACGTCCGCGCTGGAGCCAAGTCAATAACTCGCACATGTTCGAGTGGGTGCTGGCCTGTGCCGGCGACGCCAAGTCGTACTCGCCGTTCGAGATCGGAGCCCGCATCACCGAAGTCGGGATGCTCGGCGTGCTGGCTCTACGGATGCAAAAGCCAATCGTCTGGGATGCGGAAAAACGTCAAGCCGTCGGCTTGCCCGAAGCCGATGCGATCATTGATCCCAAGCCATCGACCGACAAATACCTGCCGCGCTAACTCGGACGATTCATCGGCCGTTGGGCGCTAGCCCACGGTTGAGTGAAACTCCCCGCAATTGTTTTTCAGTTTCGCATCAACTCCATGACCAATGAGTTTTCCATGCCTGAATCCAAGATCGAAGCCACCCACCGACTGCGAACGGTCATCCGCTGTCTGCCTCTTTTCATGCTTTGTTTATGCCTCAGTGCCGGTGGAAGAATGGTCGATGCTGCCGAGGGAAAACGGCTGCCTGCTGTCCCATCTGCGGAAAGATCTGCTGGGGGACATCTGCCGGAACTTGCCAACGATGACAATGAAGCCACCCTCTGGGTGGCTAATCTGAAGACGAGTCCCGAGAACAACACAGTCTGGTTTCAACTGGACTTGCGGGGGATCAAGTCGGTCGCACGGCTGCATTGGCTGGCGGCAGAAGGCGATCCTCATCCGGCATCCTCTCCGAGCCTGTATCGAGTTCTCGTTTCCAAAGACGGCTCGAAATGGACGCCCGTCGTGAACGACTCGGCCCCCCCCCCGCAGCATTACCAAGAAGGACAAGACCTCGAAGCCCCCACTGCCACTTGTTGCGCCGGTTCCGGAGCCGAACGGGAACATTCTTTTGAATGTTGACGCGCGCTATGTCCGTCTGGAAACAGCGCGAGTCAACGACGGAACTGGATGGTCGCTCGGATTGAAAGAAATCTGGGTCACCGAAGGCCGGGATTTCTCCGACCTCACACGGGACTTGCGTCCGCGGATTACTGCCGGTGACGGTACCGTCAAGCTGGCATGGAAGGCTCCGCCCTCGATTCGGCCAGTGAAGTTCAAGCTCTTTCGCAGCGAGAAGCCACAAGACATTCCCGAGAAGCCGCTGGCGATTCTTGCCGCTTCAAAGACCGAATATGAAGACAAGATTCCCAACTGGAGCCTGCGCTATTATCGCGTGGAGGCCGTTGATGCGCGGGACGTTTCTCTGCTGGTGTCTGATCTGGCAGCCGCCGTCGCTCGTCCACCGGCCGCCCGCGTACCGCGCGTCGAGACGTTTGCTTTTTGGTATCAACCCTACAAACCGTCCACCGATCCCGATCCAAGTCTGAAGTACATCGGCAACGTTCCGATCGTCATCGGTCCTGGTGCCGAGTTCGCGAAGGATCTGGTGAAGAACCAGCGAGGATTGCTCCCTTACGTCACGTATTATCAAACATACAATTGGGCAGGCGTTTTTCCGAACTCCGCCGAACCACAAATGGTCGCCGATAAAATTGCCCCGATCTGCTTCTATCGAAAGTCGCTCAAGTTTCCCGACAGCCCGCCCGGTTACGTTCCGTCGACGTTTTGCCGGCCGGGGAATGTCGAGTACAAAGCCGACGCCGTCCAATACACGATCTGCCCCAATAGCGCCCGCTTTCGCGAAATGGTGCTGGCACATGCCGTCACGCAACTCGACGGCGGCGCGCTGGGCTTCTTTGTCGACAACGGCTTTCCAGATGATATTGCCACCCATGCCGTCTGCGAGTCGGAACAGCACGAGCATTACTATGGCGACAGCCTGACGGCCGGTGACGCCTTTCTGGGTATCCTCCTCGAAGTCTTATGCGAGGTGAAGAAACGCCATCCGGAAGGAATCGTGATGGTGAACGGCGGCGTGCCGCCGAAGTCGTCGTTTTTCGGTCTGACTTTGGGAGATGTCTGCGACGGCCAGCTTTGGGAAAGCTTCCTGCGCAGTTCTTACAACACGCCGAAAGAGCATGTCGATGATTGGCAGCAGGTTTATCGGCGGAGCATTCAGGAGGAAAAAGGCTGGCTCGCGACACCACCGCAACGGATGTTCGTCCTGTCCTATCCGTGGGATCGACGGGAAGCCTTCTTCTGTTATGCCACCGCCAAGCTGTGTCAGCTTCCCTGGTCGGCTTGTCTCGGCGACCAGGATCCCGAACACAAAGTCTTCGGTGGTCATTTCGGAACGTACCCCGAATTGGTCGACCTGCGCCTGGGTAAACCCGTCGAAGAAAAACAATTCGGAGGCACCAAGTCGGGCGAAATCTACTTTCGCGAATACGAACAGGGCCTCGTCGTTGTGAATCCGACAATGTTCCCAAAAACCGTGAAACTGCCCCTGAGCAAGTCTCGCCGCTATTGGGACGTGTTTGCAGCGAAAGATGGTGAAGCACGGATCATCGCCTTGGACATTCCCGCCGAAAGCGGCCGAGTGTTGATTTGGAAATAACCCGATGCGTGTAGACAGCCGCAGGAGACTATATTCTGACGCGCCGTCACAACCTCACACGCCATTCATAAGGATTTCGACAACGATGCCAAACAAAATTCTGGTTGCTACGGCTGGGTTGGTTTTCTTCGCGGCACGATTGGGATTTGCTGCGGATGTCTCGGACTGGCGCTCGTGGCGCGGACCGCTGGGGAATGGGAGCGTCGAACAGGGGAACTATCCCGTCTCCTTCGGCGCGGACAAGTATCTCTGGCGGACTCCGTTGCCGGGCAAGGGTTGCTCCACGCCGATCTTGTTCAATGACAAGATCTATCTAACGTCCCCTGCCGACGGGAATGACGCACTGCTCTGCTACGACTCCCAAGGTGCCGAGAAATGGCGGGAAGTTTTCGGTCAGGAGAACGCTGGTAAGCACCGTAACGGTTCAGGAAGTAATGCGTCGCCTGTCACCGATGGAAAGGGGGTCTTCGTCTTCTTCAAGAGCGGCACGTTCGCGGCGGTTGAGCTCGATGGAAAGGTCCGTTGGAAGACCGACCTCGTGGAGCGATTCGGGAAGGACACTTTGTTCTGGGATCATGGCACTTCGCCTGTGCTGACCGAGAAGTACGTCGTGATGGTGCGCATGCACCAAGGGGAGTCTTGGCTGGCCGCATTCGATAAAGTCAGCGGCGACATGGTTTGGAAGGTCGCTCGCAATTTCAAAACGCCGACGGAATGTGATCACGGCTACTCAACGCCTTTGGTCATTCAACACCAGGGGAAGGAGTCGATCTTGGTTTGGGGAGCCGAGCATCTCACGATTCACAACGCGACCGATGGGCAGGTTTCTTGGTCGTGCGGCAACTTCAATCCGGACGGCAACAAGTTGTGGCCTGCGATTGCGACGCCGGTGATCGTGGGGGACATGGTGGTGATCGCGTACGGTCGCAACGATCGAGGCATTCCGCGACTGCATGGGATTCGGCTGACGGGAAGCGGTGACGTCACGCAGACCAATCATGTGTGGAAGCGAGACGATGTGGGGACGTTCGTCCCAACTCCAGTGGTCTACAAAGGCCGAGTCATTCTGGTCCGCGACCACGGTGAAGTCGCGGGCATCGACCCCGTCACTGGCAAGACGATTTTGACTGGCGTGTTTCCCAAGAACCGGGCGAACTTCTACGCCTCGCCGGTCATCGCCGGAGATAAGCTGTTCGCGCCACGCGAGGATGGAACCGTGTTTGTCGCGAGCATCGCCAACGACAAATTTGAATTGTTGTCGGAGAACAACATGGCCGAGTCCGTCATCGGCTCACCCGTCCCGGCCTCGAACCGCCTCCTCATCCGCGGCGAAAAGCATCTGTTCTGCATCGCCTCAGAGCCGCCGTATGTCAATCCTCTGGCCGCCGATCCGCCGTACTATCGAGTGCGCTTTGAAGGCTCGACGCTGCCGGGCGAATTGGTCTATCCGGTCAGCTTCACCGTTTGGATTCCGCCGGAGGTCAAAACGTTGCGCGGGTTGATTGTACATCAGCACGGCTGCGGCGAAGGCTCGTGCAAGTCGGGGCAGACCGGCGCGTTCGATTTGCATTGGCAGGCCTTGGCGAAGAAGCACGACTGCGCGTTGATCAGTCCTGTTTATGAGCAGCCGGAGAAAGCCAACTGTCAGTTGTGGTGTGATCCTCGCAACGGCTCGGATGCGGCGTTTCAGAAGTCACTGACTGAGCTGGGCGCGAAGTCGAGTCATTCGGAATTGGCCACCGTGCCGTGGGCGATCTGGGGACACAGTGGCGGCGGACATTGGGCGGGCGGCATGACGTTGCTGCACCCCGATCGAGTGGCCGCCGCCTGGCTGCGTTCAGGAGTGCCGCCGATCACCGCCGCCGAAGGCAAGCCCGTGCCGCACACCATTTCGGAGGCGGCTTGCCAAGTGCCGGTCATGGTGAATCTCGGCACGAAAGAAGGTGTCACGGATAAGGAAAACCGGTTCGCCGGAGTGTGGCCTGGTAACGAAGCCTTCTTTCTCGCAGTGCGAGCCAAAGGCGGACTCATCGGCGTGTCGATCGATCCGTTGTCGAGCCACGACTGTGGCAACCAACGCTATCTGGCGATGCCGTGGTTTGATGCCTGTCTGACCGCGCGTTTGCCCGCGAAGAGCGGCGGTCCGTTGAAGCCGATGTCGAGCCAAGACGGCTGGATTGCTTCGCTCAATGCCGGTGATGCGAATGTGATTGCTCCCGTACCCGCAGCGAAGTTCGAAGGTGCGTTGGAGAAATCCGTCTGGCTGCCGAATGAGTCTGTGTCTGCGGCATGGACTCAATACACCAAGGACTCAGCGGTCACCGACACGACACCACCACCTGCACCGACGAACTTGCGAGTCGTGGGCAATGTGCTGACTTGGTCCGCCGAAGCCGATCTCGAAAGCGGTCTCGCCAGCTTCATCATCGAGCGCGACGGACAGTTCCTCGCTTACATTCCCGAGCAAGGCCAAGGCAAAAGCCCCTTCGGTCGTCCGATCTTCCAGAACCTGTCTTACAGCGACACGCCCACGCAACCGCTCGTCGAGATGCGATTCGCCGACACTAAAGCCGAAGCCGGTAAGACTCATCAGTACCAAGTCATCTCGGTGAATACGGTCGGCCTGAAGTCGAAGTAGACCGCGTTCCGGCTGATTGTCAGACAAATCACGGAGCACTCATGCGGAATCGATCTTGGCTGGTGGTCGTTGATGCCATCGCTGGTGAGCGGCGATCGGCCTTCGATCACTCGCGACTGGCGGCTGCGCTGAGCAAAGTGTTGACGAAAGAAATCACAGCGGAACGATTGCCATTCGACGAGATCGGCTTTGACGATCAGCTCACGAACCTGCGGTTCTCGGCTGGCGGGAAAGGTTGGGAGTGTTTGCTGGCGACCTTCGAGTTGCGTGAACTCGGTCCCGCTGACGCGGCGAACGAGTCGCTGCCGATGCTCGACGAACCGCATCCGTCGCAGCGGACGGGCGAAGAGACCTCGCTGCGGTTCATCAATCGGATGAAAGAAACGATTCAGGTTTTCTGGCTCGACGCCGAAGGGGGACGCAAGGCGTATGCGACGCTCAATCCGGTGATGATCGGCAAGTGCAGATCATCGAATCGTCGCCAGGCGATCAACTGCAACCGAAACTGCACTCGTTTCATTACGTACTCGCGAGTCGATCTGCCGCCGGTCACCGAGTTGCGTCGCTCGAAAGACGGATCGCGCGTCTGCGAACTCGAACGGGCCGACTGGTCCGCGCTGCTCGCCACTGGATGGAAGCCGCCCGAACGATTCGTTGCGAAGGGATGCGATGATGCGACGGACATCTTCGGCGTGATCTTTCGACCGACCAATTTCGATTCCCAGCAGAAGTATCCCGTCATCGAGCAGATCTACGCCGGCCTGCATGGCTCCTTCGTGCCGAAACGGTTTCAGCCGTTTCACAACCTGCAAACACTGGCCGAGCTGGGTTTCATCATCGTCCAGATCGACGGCATGGGGACGAGCAACCGATCGAAAGCCTTTCAGGACGTGAGTTGCAAGGCAAACTGCTGCTGACCGTCGGCGAACTGGACCGCAACGTCGATCCTGTCTCGACCCTGCAAGTCGTCAACGCACTCATCAAAGCCGACAAAGATTTCGACCTGCTCATCATCCCCGGCGGCGGCCACGGCATCGGCGAGTCACCGTATGCCGCACGTCGCCGGCAAGACTTCTTCGTGCGCCACTTGTGGGGAGCCGAACCGCGCCGCTGAGCGGAACCGCATTGATCAACGGGGTGCTCCGGTTTCAGAAATAGGACGATTCGAGCGGCCCACTGTCAGGCGTTCCAACGGTGGCCGGACGCCTTATCGCTTACTCTGAATGACGGCCTGCCCCTTGATGGCTTTCACTTCGAGCGTTTCCCAATTCAACTCGAAGACGCCGTCACGTTCGTTGGTGATCTCCAAAACGTTGCGATCGGAAATCATCTTGAGGCCCGAATAATGATAGGTGTGAAACCTCCGACGATTCCAACACGACGAAAAGTTCCCGAAGGTGTTCCTGGTTCCTTGATTGAGTGTGAAATCAAGCTGAATCACCCCGTTAAACGACGGACGGAACTCACTTCGCTCCACTCCACGCGGCGGTCGCGAACTTTTCGAGGTCCGCAAAATTGCTTTGCCAGGTGGTGTACATCGCGCCGCGGATGCCCTTCACATCCTTGCCGGTGTCGAGCCAGTTGCGGATGCGGTCGGGTGGGGCGTCGTAGTAGCCGGCGAGGACTTGCGAATGGCCTTGCGCGGCGAAGTGCTTCAGACTGAGGGACGGCTTGCCGCTGTTCCAGTTCATGATGATCGTGTCCTTCGGCAGGCCCTCCCAGGAGCCGGTCAGGTCGCCGTTGACGAGATAGAAATCTTTCACGGCGTTGTGGTGCGGGTCGAACATGTCGCTCCAGATGCAGAGCTTCGCCTGCGGGTTGATGCGGCGGACGATCTCGGCACAGCGGCGGACGTTGTCGGCGAGTTGCTGGCCGGCGGTCTTGCCCGAGGCTCGCTCCGGCTCGCTCCAGTTGGCGACGCGGATTTCGTCGTGGCTGAGGAAGTACGTCTGCGGCTCGAACAGTTTTTGGACGCGGCGGACCTGATCCTCGATGATCTCGAAGACCTTGGGTTCGGTCAGCGAACAGGGAACCTGACCGTCGTAGATCGTGACCGCGTGGTAGTAGCTGACGAGCAGCTTCTGGCCCTCCTTGATGGTCGACGTAGCGGCGTCGCTCCGCGACGCCGATCCGAGTCGCAGAGCGACTCGGCTACGATTGCCGGACAACAGCGTTAGCGTCGGCGGTTCGTGATAGACGTCGAACTCGCCCGGCCACGGGGTCGTGCCAAGTTTCGGATCGCGCAGTTCGGCGAAGTCGCGGCCTTCGACGAATGTCGTCTGGCCCGAGTCATCCTTCACCGTCAGCGGACAGCCGGGGCGACGGACCAGATTCACGAACGGCTCTTCAATCAGTGTCGCGTCGTCCATCCAGAGCTTGCCGCCGCGACAGCCCCACGCGCCGATGTAGAACCGAATCTCACGGCTTTCGAGGCTGTTGAAGACGACGTGATGCTGCGTCCAATCCTGATCCCGCTTGACGCCGAGGTTGCTGTGCGAGAGGACTCGACCCGTCGGAGACATCGCGAACATGCGAGTCTCACCCGCCGATTCAAATCCTTCTGTCTTGATCCAGACAGAGGCATGGAACTGCGACCACGGCCGGACCTTGATCGGCTTGCTCACGCGCCGGTTCCCCTCGACGCCCTTGGCGTTCTGGATGCGGAGCGATGTCTTCCCGCCGTGCTTGATCGTTGAGTCGGCGAACGTTCCTTCCCCCGGCTCGTCCTGATAGCCCCAGCCGGTGAAGGTGTCGCCCTTGGAGTTCTCGAAGTCGCCGGGGATCAGATTCTTGCCGTCGACATCGAGCACCACTCTGCCCGCTTTCACGACGAACGGTACATCGCGCGCGGGAAGGCCCTCGGCCAAGTTGGGATCGTGCGCGAGAATCCCCGAGCTGTAACCGAAGCCGGCGACGGTCGGGATGATCTCCAGCCTCAACTCGCGGCAGAGCTCGCGGAACTTGGCGGCATTCTTGAAATAGTGGTCGGGGACGCGGTCGAGGATGTTGAGCTTGTAATCGGCCAGCACGACGCCGTTGTATCCCGACTTGGCCGCCCGCCGCAGAATGGCCTCGATCTTCGGCAAGTTCTCGGCGACCTGGAGGTTCTGCTGGAGATAAACCCAGCGCAGTTCGAGCGGCTCGGCAGCGCGAGCGGCGTTCTGCATCGAACCACAGACGACGAACAAGGCGAGCAACTGGCAAAATCGTTGAGACATCGTGGACTCCCAGAAAGGCTGCGATCATGTGGTGCGGGGCAAACGAGGATCGGGGTCGCGACTTAAACGTTGGCTTGGTGCTGTAGGTCGAAGGTGTGGGATCATATCCTGGTTGCGATCCACTACGCCTTCAGCATGCACCCATCCGGAGCCAATCTCTACAATCGCGATGGTCTGCCAGCGGCAGCATTTCGAACGGATGAGTGGTAGGCTTCGAAACACATTCACGGGCTGGCCGACTGCGGCCCGTATGGTTTCACAATGACCATGGACAACAACGATCACGATGCCTTCCCGGAAAAGGACCCAGCTGATGACCCGGAACTTGCGACTTCACCTTTCGATCGTGCTGCTATCGATGTTTCTTGCATCTGCTCGCTCATCGGTCGCCGCTGAATTGGCCGAGGATTCGCTCCGAGCGACAGTTCGGATCACCAACGGTTCGAAGTCGAGCACTGGGTTTTTCGTGACGGCACGCGACAAGACTGACACAGGAATGCGGCATCTATTCGTCACCGCGGCCCATGTATTCGGCGAAATGCCGGAGGAGAAATGCAAGATCGTCTTCCGAACGCTCAGCAAAGAGACAGAGTACGTTCGCACGGAGGCAGAATTGGCGATCCGAAATGGTGACACGCCATTGTGGGTACGTCACCCTGATGTCGATGTCGCGGTGATTGCCGTGAACCTGCCTAAAGGCGTCGATGTGAAACCATTTGATGAACATCAGATCGCCGAAGCCAGATTAGCGGAAGAGCGGCTGATCCGAGTTGGGCAGGATGTCTTCATTCCCTGTTTCCCTGCCGGGGTTGAAGCGAATTCCGCTGGCTGGCCAATCCTCCGCAAAGGCTCGGTTGCGACTCACCCTCTCAGACCGCTGGCGAGCGCGAAGACGATGTTCGTGGATTACTCGCACTTTGGTGGTGACAGCGGCGCACCGGTCGTGACTTGGATCGAGAACGAACCGATCGTCGTTGGCCTTGTGATCGGCATGCTTCGACAGACAGATAAGTCCTCGACGGCGTTCGAAGAGCGGACTTTTCACACTTCATTGGGACTGGCCATCTCCGTGCAATCTCCGTTGATCCGGCAAACCATCGATGAATGGCGAAAGTAGACGCAGACTCCAGTTGGGGAAAAACAAACACCATGCCATCCGCTCGATCGCGGCTGAACTTGTCTGTGCTATTCCTGCTGGTGGCCTCGGCATGCCCATTTCCGACGGGTGAGTCGTAACGCGTACCAAGCTCGCACTCGCGACATCGAGTGACAGGGCGAACAACGGAATAAAACAGAGAATATTTTCGATGACGACCAAATCAACGACGTGGCTAGCTGCGTTCTTTCTCATCGGCATGGGGATGACGAATGCCTGGGGAGTCGATCCCCTAAAGCCGCTCAAGTTCTTGCTCGTCGGCAACAGCCAATGCCCGACGATTGTCAGCAATCAATTGCTTGAGAAGCTAGCCGCGCCGTTGGCTGGGGCCACGACTTATGAGCCGCCCGTGGAGATCACTCCGAAAGAGGTAGCGCATGATTTCGGGAAGCACGCCGTCACTCGGCTGGTGGATTGGGATACTGATGGCGATGACGACGTGCTGATCGGCGCGGGAGATGGGCGAGTCTGGTTGATGCGGAATCAAGGGCAGGGGTGGTTCGATAGTCTCGAAGCGGTCATATTGAATGGCCAGCCGCTGCAATTTGGGACTCAAGCAACGACGGCGTGCTTGATCGACATGAACGGCGACAAGAGGCCGGACTTGGTGGTCGCTCACTCCGACGTGCAAGTGGTTGTCTTAGAGAATCGCGGATCGGCGAAGCAACCGGCGTTTGCCGATCCGAAACCGCTGGAAGGGCCAGACGGGAAGCCACTCACATTGCCCAAAGGTTGCGGCGGGAGAATTGATGCGCGCGACTGGGATGGCGACGGCGACGTTGATCTCGTGGCGGGTGCGTTCTCTGGGCCGATCACCTGCTTTCAAAACATCGGGTCGGCCAAGTTGGCGAAGTTTGCAGAGGGAATCGCACTGACGATTGGCGGCTCGGAGAAGGGCTTTTCCTACAACGTGCATCCGATGTTGTTCGACGTGAATCAAGATGGCCGAGTCGATGTCGCTTACGGCATGAACTGGGGGACGATGGGCTTCCTCATGAATTCAGCGGACGTCGCGAGTTCGCGAAAGGACGCCCGGTCGGTTCCGCAGATCATGACCGAGGTCGCCCCAGTTCTCTCGACGGGAACGGCGATCGACCTGCGAGCGATCGCCGGAGACGATGCGACTCCGACGTTTGGCGATCTGGATGGCGACGGCACGCTCGACATCGTTTCGGGAGGTCGCCACGGGAAGATGTTTTGGTTGCGCGGAGTACCGACATCGAAGTTGCTCGATCGCATGACCGCCATCATGCGCGAGCATCCTCAAGATCTCGGAGCGGCTCTCAAACAAGACGACGCACTGCGCACCGAGCTGATCGGTCTGCATCACGGCATGTATCGGCTGTGCCAAGGTTTTCTGAATACGCCCGCAGCTCGGAAGGGAGTTCGCGATTGGTACACCAAACACATCACCGAGAACTCGCAGTGGCTGAAGCACGGCAAGCAGGACGATCAGGCTCAGCCGTATGTGCCGTCGCTGGCCTATCAAACTTGGACGCTGCTCATGCTGTTGCATGACGGTGATCCCGATGCCGCGGCGCATCGCCGGTTCGTCGCCGGAACCATCGGCTTTCAAGGTCGGCTCAAGGACATCTTGATCGAGTTCGGCACGCTCATCATCGAGAACGGTCGAGCGACACCGAATCAGCAAGAGACTCTCTACAGCTATCTCTCGCAGATCCCGAAGCCGCTGTTGGGCGATCGTTCGGTACAGGCAATCACCGAGGTCATCACGATCGCCGAGTACTTGGGTCCACGTTTGGACGTACTGCATGCCGGCGGCGTGAACATCTTCGCGAGCGAATCAGGTAAGCCGAAGAGTATGGAGAATCCGTTTCCAAAAGACTTCAAACCGCAGGACAATGATTACTTCGGAGTCGTGCTCGCTCACGAACTGAATCATCGAGTCGATGCGACCCGCTTCGTCGCCGTCCCGAAGTACAACCAGAAGTACTGGCATCACATGCAAAAGATCGCCGGGGCCGACGTGAAGTTCAAAGGGCCAACTGGCATCGGCGTCGACTGGGACGCCACGAAGAAGCACTTCGACGAAACCAAGCTGTGGGACGGCGACGACAAGAACTGGAACAAGGCCTGGGCCGACTACTGGCTGACCGGTCCCGGCAAATCGAGGACGTTGAATGTCTGCCGCAACGAGACCACCTACACGCCGCCGCGTTTCGGCATTCCCTTCTTCCTCGAAACGCGGCAAGAGTCGATCGCATCGCTTGCCAACCAATACTTCACCGACAGCGAGCACATGCTGCAGTTCGCTCTCGACCGCTTCAAACGCGGCTCGCCCGGCTGCCTCGACGAATGGCTCTTGATGGCCGACGTCTATTCGATGGACCAACCTCGCACGTTCCTCTACCGCCACGAAAACGGCACCGTCCACCTGGCCCGCACTGAAGCCACGCTCACTCGCAACTCACAAGGCCACATCAAGTCGATCACCATCGACAACCGGACCTACGAATTCGACCTCGACGCCAACAGCTTGGTCGAGAACGTGATCGTCCGCTAAGCGTCGAACTGTGACCTGCAGCCGATCTGAGGAGATACCGTGACACTCTTTCGACTTGTGCTGGCGTACTTCCTCGCGGCAGCCATGACCACGCCTCACGAGGCGTCGGCTCAAGTGCTCGACAAGCAGAAGCAGCTTGAGGCCCAGACTTTCTGGGACAATCGCGATTGGGATTGGTACGCCGAGCAGATCCCGTTCTTCGAGTGCCCCGATGCGGACATTACGACGACTTACTACTACCGCTGGGAACTGCTGACGAAGCATCTCACCTACGGCTCACCCAACAGCGGTTACTCGGTCACCGAGTTCATCGACCGGCCGTTTTGGTCGGGGGCTTACGGTGCGATCAGTTGCCCGGCGGGGCATCAGCTTTATGAGGCGCGCTGGCTGCGGCAACCGAGGATTGCTCGGGACTATTTGACGTACTGGTTTCGCACGCCGGGGGCTCAGCCGAGAAACTATTCGACGTGGCTGGCGGACAGCACGTGGGCGGTGAATCAAGTCCATCGCGACGATGCGTTCGCGATCGACCTGCTGCCGGACCTCGTCAGGAACTACGAAGGCTGGGAGCAACACCACTTCGTCCCCGAGGTCGGGCTGTTTTGGCAAACCGGTCACGACGACGGCATGGAGTTCAACATCAACAGCCGCCAGACCAAGGACATTTTGCGGGGTGCACCCAGCTATCGGCCGTCTTTCAACGCCTACATGTGGGCCGACGCGGTCGCAATCGCGAAGCTCGCTCGGCTGGCAGAAACGAATGACATTGCGGAGCGGTTCGAGAAGAAAGCCGACTCGCTCAAGGCGAAGATGCTGCAACTGCTCTGGGATGACAAACGAAAATTCTTCTTCCCGGTCTACAAGAACGATGAGGAACGCGATGGTCACAAGATCAAGGCGTTGACGAAGACTTACGAGACCGGCCAGTTCGCCGGCGACTCGCATGGCCGCGAACTGATCGGCTATGTGCCGTGGCAGTTCCACATGCTCGATCCCAAGATCAGCCGGAATTCTTTAGCGTCCGGCTCGAGTCTAAACGGGACGTCTGAACCGGGGGCTAGCGCCCTGCGGCTCAAGGGTTACGAAGCGGCATGGGTCAAGCTGATGGACCGCGACGGTTTCAATGCGGACTTCGGGCCATCGACGGTCGAGCGGAACGACCCGATGTTCCTGTTGCAGAAGTCGTGCTGCTGGTGGAGTGGCCAATCGTGGCCGTATGCGACGACGCAGATGTTGAAGGCGTTGGCGAATGTCGTGCAGAGCGGCGGTGAGGCGGGCGAGGGGCGAGACGCTCAAGCGAACGTTCCCGTGACTGATGCAGCAGTGCGCGATGCGGTGACCCGAAGTCTGCCATTTCTCGAACGAGAGGGGGTCGCTTGGATGAACGATCGTGGCTGCATGTCGTGCCATCATGTGCCGTTCATGCTGTGGTCGCATCGAGCGGCTCAAAGTCAGGGGCTGAAGGTCGATGGTCAGAAACTGGCGGAGTGGGACGATTGGTCTCGGAAGAATTCGCTTTCGCATCGCAACTCGCATCGGCTGCAAAACTATGAGCTCGGCAAAGTCGATGTCGAGAAGTTGCCGATGGTCATCAGGGACAAGCTTAAGCCGTTGATCGAACAGCCCTTCAAGACCGAGGCTGAATTCCTCACGAAATTGACACCGCTGTTGACCGAAGACGAATTGAAGTCGTACCAGGCGATCGTCGTGAAGACCGCCGAACGCGAGGCAAATGCTAACGATCGCACCGGCGGTGGATTGGATGTGATCGCACAGTTGCTGCTCGGCAGTCAGGGGACTCAGAACGAATTGACGAAGCCTGAATTTCGCGATGGTGTCATCGATCTCATGCATCAAGTGCAGCTTCCCGATGGCTCTTGGACTCCCGGAAACCAGCTCGCAACGTTGCGACGGTGGTCGCTGCCGACCGCGAATCAAGCGACAACGATGTGGGCGACACTGGCTCTGGCCGCTTACGACACGCCGGGACAGAAGCGATCGGAGGTGATCGAGAAAGCGATCTCCTATCAGCGGCAACAGACTCCGGCGCCCGATAACTACGAGTGGCTCGCGACACGGCTGCTGTTTGAGAAGACCTTCGGTACGGCGGAAGAAGTCGCGAAGTTGCGACAGCAGTTACTCGAAGTTCGCAATGGGAATGGTGGCTGGGGTTGGGAAAAGGGCGTGGCGAGCGATGCCTTCACGACGGGTCTAGCGATCTATGTTTTGGCGAAGGTTGGAAGCAGTGATGACTCCGCCGTCTTTCGAGACGCCCGCAAGCTCCTGCTCTCGACGCAACACGCTGATGGCTCGTGGCCGACACCCGCGAAGAATTTGTCGAAGTCCACTGAGCCCGAACGCTTGAAGGCTCGCGACGAGATCTATCATTACTGGGGTACTGCCTGGGCGTCGATCGGATTGCTGGAAACGCTGGGCAAGTCTGAGGTCCGTAATGATGTCGGTGAGATTCGAGCTGCGATGCCCACAAGAGCGGACTATGTGAAGCTGATGGCGATCTATGCGAAGTCGCACCGCAAGAACGGCAAGCCCTATCTCGCCGAGGCACTGCATCCCGACACCGGCTCGTTCGAGGGCCACGATGGCTACAACCACTCCGAGCATTATTTCCATTCCGGCTACTGCGATCTCGTCATCACGGGACTGGTCGGTCTGACGCCGCGCGACGACGACGGCCTGGAAGTGAATCCGCTCGCGCCGGCCGATTGGGATTACTTCGCACTTGACGACGTCCCGTATCGCGGTCACCGAGTCAGCGTCGTCTGGGACAAGACCGGTGAGCGATACAAGCTCGGAGCCGGCTTGCTTGTGTTGGTGGATGGCCGACCGACGGCGAAGTCGATGAAGCTGGAACGAATCCTCGTCAGGCACGGGGCGAGTGTACCGGATTCAAACTCACCCCCACGCGAGCCGCGTGTGGATACGGAGAAGGTGGCGACGAACTTCGCGGTCAACAACGACGGCACTTACTACCCGCGACTGACGGCCTCGTACTCGTCGCCCAAGTCGTCGATCAGCAAGTTGAACGACGGTAACTTCTGGTACGTCCCGCATCCGCCCAACCGCTGGACATGCGAAGGTTCGCCGAACGAACGCGACTGGGTGATGGTTGATTTCGGCATGAAGCGGACGATTCACACGGTGAAGCTCTATCCGCTCGACGACAGCGGCGAGCAAGCCTCGACCGTGCGTGCTCCGCAGCGGATCGAGTTGGAAGCCTGGATCGACAACGAGTGGCGCTCGATCAAGTCGCCAAGCGGAGTCGTCGATCAGCCGCTTGGCCACCGCGCCAACGTCGTGCGTTTCGATCCGATTGAGGTGATGAAACTGCGAGTCACCCTACATCACCGAGCCGAGAGCAAGTCCGGACTCTGCGAGATCGAAGCCTGGGGCGATGTGCCACTGCCGCTTGAACCGGCCGCACCTCCAGCCGGGAACCTCGCCTACAACTCGAAGCCGGAGGGTTATCCCCAGGCATCCGCCTCGTTCACGGATCGTTTCGGCGGAAAGCCGGCCAGTGCCATTGATGGCAAGACGGTGTTTCTGCCGTCGCCGATGAATCGTTGGACCAGCTACGAATCGAAGTCGGACACCGATTGGCTGGAGATTGACTTCGGCCGCGAGGTTGAATTCCGCCGAGTCGAACTCGCCATTTACGACGACCGCGGTGGCGTGCAACCTCCGACCTCGTATGTCATCCAACATTGGACCGGCGCCGAGTGGCGTGACGTCAGCAACGCGAGGAAATCCCCCGAGCACCCGCTCGGCAGCCAATGGAACGAAGCTCGCTTCGATCCGGTGAAATCCTCGAAAGCCCGCATCGTCTTCACGCATCGCGGCCAGTCGCGCAGCGGCGTCTCGGAAGTGCTGCTCTGGAACGATTGATGTCGTGCGATGAGCGTCGGGCGAAGCCGTGGCGACGCGGGTGTCGTGCCGGTCGCCTCCTGACCCGATCGCTCGAATGGCTCGCCGCCTTGTTCAACCCCTGTTTTTCTCCGAGGTGACAGGACGTCTATTGAACTTTTTTTGGGCTCACTGAATCAATGACATTCGTCGCTACTCCATTTATATCATATAAATCACTTACGTCCTGTTATCTGAAAACCGAGCGACTAAGAGGACCGGGGTCAATGATGCTTCTGTGTTGCTGGGGTCGAACATACTCGTCCGTGTTAGATCCGAAGCGGAATTCTCGACGGCTGATTGCATGAAGTCTCCGAGATCATCCTGACGGTCGCGGAAGACGCTGGCAGGGGCGGTCAGTCCTCAAGTTTGTTCGGCCGGTATTTGACATGGACTTCGACTTTCTCCAGCGAGATTGCGTGCTCGCGTCCACCCGGCTTGGTGCCGTCCAGCGTGAGCAGGTTGCGTCCCGTTGCGGTCTGTTGCGGGGTGAGAGCAGAGACCCACCAGTTGTCTTCCTGTTTTAGAGGCCGCAGCTTGATTCCGTTGAACTTGACTGCGATTTGTTCGGAGGCGGCATCGGCGGAGAGTTGCAGACGGAGTTCGAGTCGGTCGACCTGATTGGATTGGGCCGCGATGTCGTCAGCCAGAGACACCTCGACCCACGTCGGATCGGCACCGAGCTTCAACGGCAGTGGAGCCTGATGGTTCAGATTGGTGTAGTCATCCCAGCGGTTACCCAGACGGTCGTAGAAGCCCCCTCCGTACCTACGATCGACGACAAACCACTTATCGAGTGATGCCAGTTGTTTGGGA
>CAZPUJ010000094.1:0-3861 GCA_964589725.1 uncultured Planctomycetaceae bacterium | reverse complement strand
CTCCGATGCGCCAATGGCGTGTCAGGCCCTGGCGGGGAGTTCTCCGCCAGGGCCATTCTGTTTGACTCTATTGGACATCGGAGCCATGCCTGAAAAATCCATTTTGGCTTCGAGGTCACCGTTTCCATCGTGACCACTACAAAGCCAGAACAAGACTGAAGTTGGCGTTTTCGGCGCCGAAAATCTTCTCAAAAGAACAAGATTTCAAACGTTTGCAGAGCAGAGGTAGTTGGCTACTTTGACAACACCATGAACGAACACAGGCACGAACATCGTCTTGACGCCACCGACTGGTCCCGCGAATGGTCATTTCCCGACGGCGTGACGTATCTGAACCACGGCTCGTTCGGACCGTCGCCGCGGCGCGTGCGCGAGGCCCGGCACGCTTGGTGCGAAAAGCTCGAACAGCAGCCGATGGATTTCTTTCTGCGGCAGATGGAACCGGCTCTGGACGCGGCGGCCGAAGTGCTCGGCCAGTTCATCGGCGCGGACGGAGATGATCTCTTGCTGTGCGACAACGCGACGACCGGCATGAACATCATCGCCGATAGCCTTCCGTTACAAGCCGGTGACGAAGTCCTGTTCACCGATCAAGAATACGGAGCGGTGATGCGCATCTGGAGGCGAGCTTGCGAACGGGCTCAAGCCAAGATTGTGGTCCGCTCGCTGCCGCGGCCGATCACGTCGTCTGATGAACAAGTTGTGGCGCTGATGGACGGAGTCACCGAACGGACGAAGCTGATTGTCGTCAGCCACATCACGTCTCCGACGGCGGTCATCGTTCCGATCGAGGCGATCTGTCGCGAAGCGGCCAAACGTGGCGTGCTGGTGTGCGTCGACGGGCCGCACGCGATCGCGATGGTGCCCATGAATCTGCGACGTCTCGAATGCGGCTTCTACACGGCGTCATGCCACAAATGGCTGAGTGCTCCGTTTGGCAGCGGCTTTTTGTACGTGGCCAAGCGACATCAACAACGGCTGGTGCCGCCGGTGATGAGCTGGGGAGGCAGTCTCGGCGGACGGCCGGCTCATTGGCAGGACGAGTTTCGCTGGCTCGGCACACGCGACCCGGCGGCACTACTGTCGATCCCGAGCGCGATCGAGTTTCTCGACTCTGTCGGCTGGGACACGTTTCGCCAGCAGACGCACGAGCTCACGCGATACGCCCGACAGCGGATCATCGAAATCACGCAACTCGAACCGGCCATCCCGGACAGCTCCGAGTGGTACGGCTCGATGATCAGCCTGCCGTTGCCGCCGTCTGCCGATCCGCCGCCCAAGTCCGGCCATCGTGACCGCAGCCAAGACGCGCTGTGGGAGCGATTCGGCGTCGAAATCCCGATCATCCACTGGCGCGGCGAGCGGCTGATTCGCGTGTCGTGTCATCTCTATAACACGCGCGAGCACATCGACCGGCTCTGCCAGGCGCTGCGGCAACTGCTTTGAAAGGCGATTCGGAAAGTCGTGATCGCGAGGGCGCCGGGAATCCTTTTCAATGTCGCGAAGAAGCTCTCGGCCGGGGCGTTGTCCCAGCAGTCGCCGCGGCGGCTTATGCTGCATTCGATGCCCTGAGTCGTCAGTGTGCGTTGGTAGTGCTCGCTGGCGTACTGCACGCCCCGATCCGAGTGCGCGATCACGCCGATGTCGGGACGTTGTCGAGACACGGCCATCTCCAACGCATCGACCACCAACCGGCTGTCGATCCGCTCCGACATCGACCAGCCCACCACCTTGCGAGTGAACAGGTCGAACACCGCCGCCAGGTACAACCAGCCTTCCAGAGTCGCGATGTACGTGATGTCCGCCACCCATTTCTGATTGGTCTTCTCCGCCGTGAAATCCCGAGCCAACACGTTCGCCGCCACGGGCTGAGCGTGATTCGAATCGGTCGTCATGACGCGGAACTTCCGCGAACTCTTCGACCGAATCCCCGCCGCACGCATCAGCTTCGCCACCAGTCGAAGGCATCCATAAAATGCGAACGGCCGGCGTTGGAACGCCGACCGTTGGTGTTTGATATTTGTGGGATGTCGCCTAGATCCATTCCTTAATGACGCGACCTTCGAGCAAGCGGACGGGGCGGCCGTCGGGGCTTTGGACGATCAGGTCCAACGGCAAGCCGAGCTTCGAGTAGATCGTCGCGGCGATGTCCTCGCTGAGGTATTGATTCTTGGCGACCAGTCCGCCATCGGCATCGGTCGCGCCGAGGACCGAACCACCGGGGACGCCTGCTCCGGCCATGATCGCGAAGCCGGTGTTCGACCAGTGATCGCGGCCGCTGGCACTGTTGATCTTCGGCGTGCGGCCGAAATCCGTCAGCCAGCAGACGAGCGTTTTTTCAAGCATGCCGCTCTCTTCGAGGTCAGCCAGCAATGTGGGTAAAGCTTGATCGACGGGTGGGATGCGATTCACTTTGAGTGTGTTGAAGTTGTTGGCGTGAGTGTCCCAGCCGCCGTCGGTGACGGTCACGAAGCGGACGCCCGATTGAATCAGGCGTCGAGCGAGCAGACAGCTCTGACCGAATTTCGAACGTCCGTAACGGTCACGCAGCTTCGGGTCTTCCGTTTGAATATCGAACGCCTGCTTTGTTTGCGGCGCGGTGATCATGTTGAGCGCGGTTTGGAAATGTTCGTCGAGCGCGGCGAAGCGTTCCGGTTGCACGTCGGCCTTCTTCTGCAAGGCGTCGATCGTGCTGAGCATTTGCCGGCGACGATTGACTCGCGTCATCGAGACGCCTTGCGGCGGAGTAATGTCGCGGACCGTGAAGTTCTCGGTGTTCGGGTCGGAGCCCATTTCGAACGGGTTGTGAGCGATCCCTAGAATGCCGGCTGTGCCGCCACCGAAGCGATGATCTACGCTGGTGCCGAGTTGAATGAACGGCGGTAACACCGACTTAAACCCGTGATACATGCTCACGACAGAGCCATAGGTCGGGTACGTCATCGCCGGGTTGAACCTTCGCCCCGACATGACCCATTGGTCCGCCGTGCCGTGACTGCCGTTGAGCGGATTCCAACCTCGCAATAGCCCGTAGCGTCCCAGTTCGCGCGCCATATTGGGGAGAATCTCGGTGAACTGCACTCCGGGAACAGTTGTGTCGATGGCGGCATACTCGCCGCGAACACTCACCGGTGCGTCAGGCTTCGGGTCGAACGTGTCGTGATGGGACGTGCCGCCTTGAGTCCAAATCAGGATGCAGTTCACATCGCTGTTGGAACCGGTCGCGGTTTTCGCGGCCGCTTGCTTCGCGGCCAACGCCAGGGGCAGAGAAACGCCGAGTCCGGCCAATGAACCAATCTGCAAGAAGCCTCGACGGGTCACACGCTCACAATCACGGAACGAGCTGTTAAGAAAGCTGAGCACGGCGGGTCTCCTCGTCGTAAGGAGTGTCTTAGGGCAGGGTGCGGGTCCTCGGCTGCCGACTGGCGGCGACTTGCTCAGTGGCGAGGCAGAAAAACGGGGCCAATCAGCGCGGCGGGTACTTTTAACATCATGACTGACCGGTCGGGATAAATCAACGCTCGCTTATCCCGAGGGTGCAAATTATGCTATCGGCCAGTCGCGCGGACAGCGTGATCATGTTACCGTCAATCCTGCCTCACTCTCCTGCCTTGCCGGTTACGCGGGCTAACAAGCCAACCTCCCGTTCAGCGGCTGCAAGTGGTCCGCCTCACCTGTCATGATTGTCCGGAGGCACTCCGATGGCTCGCCACTTTTCGATGTTGCTCATTCCCGTTGTACTCGCTTCGACAGCCTTCAGTCCTGGGGCTGAAGGCCCCTCGTCGTTCGTCGTCGCGCCGGCCGAAGTCCGTCTTTCGGGCAACTTGGATCGGGCGCAGTTGGTCGTGTCGCGGACGGACG
>CAZPUJ010000093.1:0-19012 GCA_964589725.1 uncultured Planctomycetaceae bacterium | reverse complement strand
GCGGGGACGTTCACGGCCGCGTGCGGCGTGTGCATCTACACCGGCGACTGGCTGCCGCAGGAATTTCGCGGCAACGTCTTCGTCTGCGAGCCGACCGGCAACCTGGTTCAGCGAGCGATCCTGGAACCCGACGGCGTGACGTTCAAGTCGCACAACCCATACGCCCCAAACAGGCTAGCGGGGGGCGTCAGCCCCCCGGTTGATCCGAAGTCAGCAGACGCTCCACGAACCGGGGGGCTGACGCCCCCCGCTAGCCAAGAGCTGCGGGGAAGTCGCGAGTTCCTGGCCTCGCGCGACGACTGGTTCCGGCCGGTCGATCTGCAAAACGGCCCGGACGGAGCGTTGTACGTCGTGGACATGTACCGCGCCGTGATCGAGCACCCCGAATGGGTTCCCGACGAACTCAAAAAACGCCCCGACACCTGGCTCGGAAACGACATGGGACGCATCTATCGCATCCGGCCGAAGACCAAGCGACCGAAGCGCGAGTCAATCGTTTCCATCGCTAACCTGAAGACGAGCTTCAACTCAACTTGCGGTTGGCAGCGGATGACGGCGTCACGGATTGCACACGAATCATCCGCCGTGAATCGCGAAAGCATCGCCGCGATGTCACCACAGATTCCAGAAGCAACATTTCTTACTCTGCACTCCGCGATTTTGCGGAACGCAGCGAACAGCACACTTCAAACCGACTGCCTCTCGGACGAGGTTGATGCGGTTCGTTGCAGAGCTATCCAGCTTGTGGGCAACGACCTTCTCCGACGGCACCGCGAGAGATCGTCACTTGAAACTCCGGAATATCAACAGTTTCGGGACTTGCTCCAAAAGCAATCGACGCAAGTCCGTTTCAAGAGCTTCCTTCGAATTGAAACAATGCCAGGGGGACGCAAGTCGGATGACGCTTTGCTGCGTGAGCTTATCCGTGATGCGTTAACCGATGTGTGGTTCACTCAAATCTTGCTCGCGGCCTATTCGAATCCGCTTACTTTGGCGGAATGGGTTGCGACCGACGTGATTCGAGCCTCTCCGCCTCGTCCCGTGACTGTCGAACAAGCAGTTGTCTTCATTGAACGGCTGGCAGAATACATCGGCGATCAGGCCGTCCGTTTGGGTTATGCGACAAACATTGCAGCGGAATGGTCGGGAGCAGGAGCATTTCAGCCCCAACCGTTTGACGTTGATCGCTTTCGTCTCGCCGCAGCCGGGGTACGTGGTCTTTCGATTGGGATGTCGCGACGTGGAGTCAATCTGCCGCAGAAAATGAAGGACACTTCAGTCGATGACAGAGGAAGGTTTCGCGGACTGATCGAGACGGCAATTAACGATGGAAAGTGGACTCACGAGGGAATTTGGATCTGCCGATTTGCGAGTTTCGAAGCGGCCAATCGAGCATTGAAGCCTGTGTTCGAGACCGCGAACGATCAAATCACCAGACTCAAAGTGCTCGAAACCCTCGCGTCATTTCAGGAACCAGAGATGACCGCTTGGCTCGTCGAACAATATCGCTCCGAAACACCCGCGATTCGTCGGGCGATCTTGTCGGCGTTGTTCGCGTCGAAGGAGCGGCAACTGCGGTTGCTGGAGGCCATCGAGCAAGGGCAGATCGCCGCCACCGAGCTGGACCCGGTGCGAGTCAACCAACTGATGCAGGCGAAGGACGAGACCCTGCGCGAGCGAGCCAAGACCGTGCTGGCAGCCGCGGCTCCCGCCAGCCGCAAAGAGGTGCTCGAAGCGTATCAGCCGGCCCTCACGCTCAAGGCCGACCCGCAACGCGGACGCGAGGTTTTTCAAAAGCACTGCGTGACCTGTCATCGCGTCGCCGACCTTGGAGTCAACGTCGCCCCGGATATCTCCGACACCCGCACCAAAAAACCCGAACAACTCCTGCTGGACATCCTCGATCCGAACAAAGCCATCGACGCCAACTATTTCGCCTACGCTGTGACCACGAAAGATGGCAAGGTGGAATCCGGCGTCATTTCGGCCGAGACCGCCACTTCCATCACGCTCAAGCAACCCGAAGGCAAAACGCTGACTTTGCTGCGCAGCGACATCGAAGAACTCCGCAACACCGGACTGTCGCTGATGCCCGTCGGCGTGGAAAAAACCGTGGACCAGCAAGCGATGGCCGATCTGATCTTCTGGCTGAAGAACTGGCGGTACTTGGACGGCAAAGTCCCGGCAACGAGCCTAAAGTAGCCCTGGAGTGCGGCGGCTTGACGCCGCCCTCCATCCGATTGCGGGACCGACTTTCGCGAAGGCGATGAAGCTTCGTCGTGGGGGAGAATTTCTGGAGAAGATGCCTTGTCACGACGAAACCGCAATGACAACGAATGTCTTCGCCTGCGATCAATGGAAGGCGGTGTCTTGCCACCAAACTCCAAGTTTACTGCTCCATCTCGTCCAACTGCTTCAGCCGGCGATCAGCGTTGAAAGCGGGTGGGGGGAGTTCATTGGCCAGCTCCAACGCTTCTTCGGTGCTGAAGTCTTCTCGCCGTGAGGCCCAGCCACGCAAGATCGGCAGGCCGAAATGGCGGGCCATGAGTTCTCGACGAGTGCGGCCGCGGGGCTTGTCGGGCCAGGGGGCGTCGAGTTCGTGGAAGTCGAAGAAGCACGGCACAACCTGTTGGAGGTACGCCCAGTAGCTTGGATTGTCCGTCTGCAAGAACAGCTTGCCGTCGGGAACGAGCGACCGATGCACGAGGCTGAGAAACTCCGGCGTGATCAGACGGCGGTCGATTTGCGCAGGATCGTAGAACGGCTGCGGATGATAGATGTGAATCTCGGCGACCGAGCCGGCGGGGACGTGCTCGGCGAGCAGTTCACGGCCGCCGATGACGGCGAAGCGAATGTTGCTCAAGCCGCGTTGATTCGCTCGGCGAGTGGCATAGCGAATGACGACCGGCAGGATGTCGAGGCCGAGATGATCGTGATCGCGCCGCGAAAGCGCGCTGCCGAGCACGAAGCGTCCGTTGCCGCAGCCGATGTCGATGACGATGGACGCTCGGCGGCCGAAGATCGCTTCCCAATCCCAAAGGCCGGCTGGCAGTTTTTTCAGCGCGGTCTTGGCCCATTGCTCGGGCGGCAGGATGACTCCGGGAATCGGGACGCCGAATTCGTGCTCGATGTCTCCGCTCGTCTCGGCACGCGGGGTTTTTCGGGTCGCGAGTTTGTCGCGTCGCGCCGGGCGCTTCGTGCGCGAGTCTGGACCAGAAGGTTGTCGCATGAAGTTCGTTCGTGTTCCGTATTCGGAGGTGAGCAGACTCAGACGGCCCCTCTCCTTAACGCGGCTGAGCCGCAACCATTGCTCCCTCTCTCCCGCATCGGGGGAGAGGGTTGGGGTGAGGGGGTTCGCGGGCCGGTGGAGCGCTCGGCCCCCTCACCCTATCCCTCTCCCCCGCGGCGAGGGAGAGGGGACAAATTGCGCGCACGGCGCGCGTAAATTACAGCCGAAGAGTCTAGCCCTCTCTCCGAAGCGGCGAGAGGACCAGACAGGGGCCAACGTCGCGTTGTTACTTGGCGAGATGTTGTTCGATCCACGCGATCAATTCGCGAGCGATGTCGGGTTTTGAGCCGGTCCAACTAGCGATCGCATGACCGGTGGTGTCGATCAGTTCGACGGAGTTGGTGAGCGAGCCGATGGCCGACGGGCCGTTGAGTACGACGACGTCGCAGTTTTTCGCTCGCAGTTTCTGTAAGGCGTTCTCGCGCGAATTGGCAGCTTCGAGGGCGAAGCCGACGATCCAGCGACCGTTTTTCTTGCGTCCTAGTTCGGCGAGCACATCGTCGGTTTCGATCATCTCGATCGTGATCGGTCCGCCGGTCTTGGCGATTTTGCCGACCACTCGTTGCAGCGGCTTGTAATCGCTCACGGCGGCGGCCGCGATCACGCCGTCACAGGTGGGAAAGGCTCGCTCGCAGGCAATGCGCATCTCTTCGGTAGTCTCGACCAAGACCACTTCGCAACCGGGCGGTGGAGTCAGCTCGACGTGGCCGCTCACCAGCACCACCTGATGCTCGCGCGCGATCGCTTCAGTCGCCAAGGCGTAACCCATGCGGCCACTGCTGGCATTCGACAGATACCGCACGTCGTCAAGGTACTCGCGAGTCGGCCCGGCGGTGATGAGAATGCGCATAGAAGTCAGGGGACAGGGGACAGAATGCCTCAGCGGGGCTTGCGCTGCCAAGCCCCTAGATGATAGCGTCGAAAGGACGGCATTCCACGCTGAGCGAATTCTGTTTCCTGTCTCCGGTTTCCTGTCTCCTGTCTCCTGTTTCCTGTCCCCTGTTTCCTGTCCCCTGTTTCCTGTCCCCTGTTTCCTGTCCCCTGTTTCCTGTCCCCTGTTTCCTGTTTCCTGTTTCCTGTTTCCTACCCCGTGTCCCCTCGCCTTACCACGGCGCGCGCACAAAGTACCCACCCGGTTGACGACGAATCAGACGCTTCATTTCAAGAACCGTGAGCGTCGAGAGAACTCGCGGGGGTTCGAACTGGCTGTTGGCGATGACTTGGTCTTGATGCGTCGGCTCGGCGGTGATCAGGTTGAGGATCTGGCGTTCTTGATCGTTGAGCGACAGTTCCCGCAGGCTGTGGACGGTGAGATCGCGGCGCGAGGCGGTGTTCGTGTGATCCAAGAGCTCGACCGGCGTGTCGTCATTGAGTGCTCGTGGCAAGGAAGCGTTGACCGGTTGGAACAGCGGACCAATCGCGGCCATGACGTCATCGACGTGACGGATGAGCGTCGCTCCGTCGCGGATCAAGTCGTGGCAGCCTTCACTGGCGAGGCTGTCGATGCGGCCGGGCAGGGCGAGCACTTCCCGGCCTTGCTCCATCGCGTGGCGAGCGGTGTGCAACGCGCCGCTGCTGCGTCCCGCTTCGACGACCAGCACCGCCAGCGACAGTCCGCTGATGATCCGATTGCGCTGCGGGAACAAGCCCGATTGCGGAGGCTGTGACAACTTGAATTCGGTCAACAGGGCTCCGTATGAAATGACTTGCTCCGCTAGTTCACTATGCTCGGGCGGATAAATATTTGCCAGCCCCGTGCCCATCACGGCGAGCGTCCGTCCGCCGACAGAGATCGCGGCTTCATGTGCCGCCGCGTCGATGCCGCGCGCGAGTCCACTGATGATCGTCACGCCGGCTTGTGCCAACGCGCGAGCGATTTTCTCCGCCTGCTGCTTGCCGTACAGCGTGCACTTGCGCGAGCCGACGATGGCGACGGCCAGTTCATCTTGCGGCCGCCAATCGCCGCGGCAGTAAAGCAACAACGGTGGATCACAGATGCGTTCGAGCGGTCGCGGGTATTCGTCCGAACCGCGATGCAACAGTCGAACCGAGAGGCGATCGCATTCGGCCAGTTCCTGCTCGGCGTCACGACCGAGCGTCACGGCCGCGATGGCATTCGTCAGCTTCGGCCCGACACCGGCAACCTCTTGAAGCCGAGCAAGGCTGGCACTCAACACGGCTTGCGGTGAGCCAAAGTAGTCCAGCAAAGCTTGCGACGTTCGCGGTCCAATGCCGGGGATCAAGTGCATGCGCATGATGTCGAGGAGCACTGAGTCACAGGCCTTTGGTGTGGCGGCCGCGCTCGTACCATCAGAATTGGGAACCAATTCGCTCATCGTTCAAATCACATCGACGTAGCCGAACTCGTAAGAGTTCGGACCGAAGTCTCACGACTTCGGCTACGGAATTTATTGCGTGCCGATTCTTCATCGCCACCGATAGGCCGCTTGCGAGTTCTTCGCGAAGAATTTTTCCGCCACCATTCGGCCACGAGCTTCGACGTATTGGTTCACGATCGAAAAGAGCGTGCGATACGACGCATAGCGGTCACTGACAGGCCAGTTGCTACCGTAGATCAACCGATCGTCGCCGAACGCTTGCCAGATTGCATCGAGGATCGGGCGATAGAACTCGACGTCATCGGGCACTTTCGCGGGCTTGTCGGTTACCGACGACTTTGGCTTCGCATGTTCGACGAGCGCTGACACTTTGCAGAAGACGCGCGGATGTTTGGCGGCGGCTTGCATGCCTTCCAACCAAGCTTTCGGCGGCGGCAGGCCATCGATGTCCACGTTGCCGAGGTGATTGATGACGATTCGCAGTTCGGGCAGTTTGTCGGCGAGCCGCGCGACATCGGCGGGCATCTCCGGGCCGCCGTTGACGTCGAGTTCGCGATCGCTCTCGGCGAGTCGCTTCACGTCGCTGAGGAACTCCGGCTGATCGAGGCCGCTCTTCAGTAAACCGTGATTGATCCGAATGCCCCGATAGAGCTTGTTCGCCGCGAATCGCTTGAGATGCTGCGCGAAGTCCGGCTTCCCGGGAGTCAAATTGCCGACGACTCCGAGAATTGCCGGGTTCTTCGCGGCCAGATCGAGCAACCAGGCGTTGTCTTCGACCCACGGGCTGGCCTCGACGACGACGGTCTTCGTGACTCCCAGCGGCGCAGCCTGTTCAAGAAAGTGTTTCGGCAACACCGGGCGGTACAGCGCGGAGTCGTCTTTGCCGGGCCAAGGGACTCCTTCGGGGCGAGTCGGATCGTAGAAGTGCGTGTGGCAATCGACGATCGTCGGACGATCGTCGGCTGGCGATCTTTGTGGCAGTCCAACCAGCAGCCCACTGGCGACCGCGCCGCCGACAGCGTGCAAGGTTGATTCAAGGAACTCGCGGCGAGATTTGTTCATGGGGGCATCCTATGGAGCCTCCGACGACAACCGCAATCGTCGCGAATTGAGGTTGACAGCACTTGGCGCGGCGTTCAGCCGCAACCAAATGGGTCGACTCGCCAAAACATTCCGTATTGACGATTCCAAAGCCGGTCGGTGGCCAGCGAATCGGCATATTCTGCCGTAGATGATTGCAAGTTTTCGTCGGATGCGATGAACCCGATTGACGCACTTGGGACGTCGGAGTACATCTTCCCTTGGTGGTTCTGTCACGTTTCCAAGAGGAACCGCCCGAACCGCACGGACGTGGTCCGAGGAGAGCTGGCTGTGCGTCCCCTGCTCGAGGTTTTGGCGAGGGTTCGTAACGGTCAAGCGCTCCCATCGAAAGGATGAGGCTGTGAGACTGATTTCAGTGTGGCTGTGCCTGCTGACGCTGGCTGTCAATGTGTCATGGGCCGTAGATGCTCGCTTAGGAGACGCACCGATCGCCGTGGCCGAGGAATCGCCGGAGCCGAAAGGCTCGCTGGTGATCATTGGCGGTTCCGAGCGTTTCCGTGACCGCGAGTTGTGGGACACGATTGTGGAGTTGGCGGGCGGCGATGGTGCGAAGATCGCCGTCTTTCCGACGGCCGCCAGCGGACAACCGATCAAGGCGTGCGCCAAAGTCGTGCAGACTTTGAACCGCGCCGGCGCGGACGCCTTTGTGGTTCCCGTGTCGTGGAGCGAAGTCGATCGCGAAGTCCAGGACGCGGTCTTCGATCCTGAATTGGTCGAGCGCGTGCGTTCGGCTAGCGGCGTCTACTTCATCGGAGGAGCGCAAGGCAGGATTGTCGACGCGCTGCTGGATGACGACGGCGATCAGACACCGATGCTCAAGGCGATTTGGGATGTGTATCGTCGTGGCGGCGTCATCGCGGGAACCAGCGCCGGGGCGGCCATCATGAGCCAGGTAATGTTTCGAGATGCTCCGCAACCGCTGGAAGTCCTGCAGCACGGAGTCACTTTCGGAAAAGAGATCGACCACGGTTTGGGGTTCCTTGACCAACGCTGGTTCGTCGAGCAGCATTGTTTGGTGCGCGGCCGTTTTGCTCGGGCGTTGGTGGCGATGCACTCGCAGAGCATTTCGTTCGGCATCGGCGTCGATGAAAACACAGCGTTGGTTGTGGAACGGGGCTATGACGCGCGAGTCATCGGCTACAAGGGCGTGCTTATTTTGGACGCTTCTGAAGCCACACGCGATGCGGAGTCCGAAGGATTCAGCCTCAAGAACGTCAAGCTGTCGTATCTGGATCGCGGCGACCACATCAACCTGAAGACGCGCGAAGTCACGCCGGCCGAAGAGAAATTGGATGATGTCAGGCTCGACCCGACCGACGAGAACTATGAGCCGTACTTCGATCACCGCATGTTCTACACCGACATTCTCGGCAACTGCACCGTGGCCGATCTGCTGGGCCGACTGATCGACAACAAGGAGAGCGAGGCAATCGGTTTGGCGTTTAATGGCAGCGACGCGCGGCATCAGCCGTCCGACGGCTTCGAGTTCCGGTTTTATCGCGGCCCGGACAGCAATGGTTGGTACACCGAGGAATTCGGCGGCGAAGACTACACGGTGCTCAATATCCATCTCGACATCCGCGCGATCCGCATCGCTGGCCCGTTGTACGAGCATCGACTCGCCGCGGAGGACAGCCGTCGCGGTGCGAATGACGGCGACACGAGCAATTCGGAAGAGTCGAACTGAGGCTTCGTTCCCAGTTCCTCGTCGAGCGATGGGAACGCGTCCGCGTCACCGTCATCGACGACTCAGTTGGGTGAATGGCACAAGTTAATTGACCCGTAGTCGAAGTCGTGAGGCTTTGGTGCCGCGAGGAACATCGAAGTCTCACGACTTCGGCTACGAGGCGATCAGTTCGACCAATCGCTTTGGAATCGCACATGTCCACGGATTGTGACCTGCACTCGTCCGGTGCGCCTCGACGAGTGCGGTGGTATCGTGTGATCTTGTGGGCCGTGGTCGCAACGTGGCTCGGGCATGTCACGCTGCGTGATCGTTGGTGGCCGATTTCCATATGGGTGTACATGTCACCACCGAAGTTGTTGTCGGTGGTGTTGGCCGGATCGCTGGGATGGGCCGCGTGGTGTGGCGAATCGAAACGGTGGCTCGCCGCTGGCTGCGTCATGCTCGTGATGCTTGGCGGACTGGTTGGGATTCGCGATTGGCGGTTTCATTCCACACTCGACAAGTTGCCAGCGACGTCGATTCGTGTTGGGTTCTGGAATTTGAATCGAGGAAATTGGGCGTCGTGGGATCGAATGGCTTGCGCGGCTCGTGACTTCGACGCCGACGTACTGAGCTTCGTCGAAGCGGTCGACGAGTTGCCGCAAACGGCCGAGTTTTGGAAGGCTCGTTTCCCGAATCATCAAGTGTTGACGCTGGGCGGTGGTTTTGTCGTCTTGGTTCGCGGTCAGGCCACGCGAGAAGCTGCCGGCGTTTTGCGAGGCGGCGGCCGTTTTCGCCGTCTTAAAGCACAAGTGAACGGCCAGCGATTCACGTTGTTGCTGGCTGATCTGCCGAGCGATCCATGGGTGTCGCGCGAACCGCCGCTGCGGCATTTGAGCGAACTGCTTGTGGAACAGACCCAGTCGCCGACGCTCGTCGTTGGGGATTTCAACACACCATCGTTCTCGGTCTGGTTCGACGAACTGCGGCCTGACTGGACCAACGCGTTTGAGTCCGTCGGCGAAGGTTATTGTCCGACCTGGCCAATGCCGTTACCGGTGCTGACGCTCGATCAGATATGGGGCAACCAGCACATTCAGTTTCATCGAGCCAGGCATCATGGCTCGCTGTTGTCCGATCACCGAATAGTGCTTGCCGAGCTATCGGTCGTCAAAGTTCAATGACTTGCCGCGATTCCAACGATCTTCGCGCGGCATCCAGCAACTCGACCACCGTGACGGCGCGAATCTCTTCGACGGCGTTGCGTTCGGGTGAGCAAAGCTGCTGAGCGAGCCAAGCGAACGAATCAAACTCGGCTTCGCCCGACGTGACCGGAGAATCATAGACTTCTCCATCGTCGGTCAACGAATACCGCCGCGCCTCGGCAAACCCGCCGCGATCGCCCGTGAGCACCCATCCGCTGCGGAACGGGACCGGGCTATCGAGGCGGAGGTCGAGCTCCGCGCGCGCTCCGTCGACGAACTCGATCGACAGCGCAAGTGCGGCGGCAGCGTCGGTCGGCGCGGCGGAAGGCTCTTTTTTGAACGGACTAGCACGTGCCGTTGCGAACGCGCGATGCGGGTGCTGCGGCACCAAGAGCAGCAATTGATCCAAAGCGTGAGCCATCAATCGTATCACCATCGTTCCCGACAAGTCCTCCAAGTCGCGCTGGTGCGATTGATCCCCGACGCCACTCGGCCACAGGCCGTAACCCCACGAGACGAATTTCGCCGCGTGAATCGTTCCCAGTTCGCCACTCGCTGCGACCGAAACCGCCCGCCGAAAACTTTCTTCCTCGCGCCTCGCACAATGCACCAGCAGCCGCAGGCCCAGCTCGCACGCTTCGTGGAATGCTCGCCTCGCATCAGCCGGCGAGAGATCTAGCGGTGATTCAACGACGATATGCTTGCCAGATTTCAGACACTTCGCGATCAAGTCGGCGTTGAAAAACTCAATCGACCGAGTGAACCACAGGACGTCCACGTCGTCAAAATTCTCGAGCATTTCCCGCTTCGCGACGACGTTGACTCCGAGCGATTTCGCCAACCGAGTCCGTTCCGGCGCGTCGTCCCAAACCGCGACAATTCGCAAGGGACCGCCGGACGAAAACTTCTCGAGCAGGTGCGATCCAGTCCGGCCCAAACCCACCAAGCCGACTCGCGGCGGCGCGGTGACGTGGGTCATCCGCGTTCCTCCTTCGACAACATCTTGATATGTCCGGACAGGCGAATGCGGAGCTTGCCAATGCTCTTGTGTCCCGGCGGCAAGTTGACGTTCAACAGCAAGACGCCGTCTTCTTTTGGCGTAAATTCCTTGTTAGCGCCAATCTCAAACGGGTCGCCGAGCTTGTCCTTTTCATTGCGAGAGGATTCGCTGCGAGTGGATTTCGCGCCCGATTCTCCGGTGGGCACAATGATGCCCACCAAGGCTCCGCAGCGGACGCCCGCCGCCATGTCGGTTCGCGGATCCTTGGCCGGGAAGCCGTCCGCGTCCGCCATGGCGTTCATCACGACTTTGTACAAGCCTTGGGCCTGCACACGCACCGGCTTCCCTCGGAAGACATGCACGCGCGGCCTCCAGCCGTCCGCGACGTCCTGCTCCATTTCCAAGTCGTTCGTTTCAAACAACGATTCGTTGAGCTTGTTCAGTTTCTCGTCGATGCCCAAGAGATCCGGCTTGAGCCGTTTGACCGTACGCAGTTGATCCTGAGCCTCGTCGAATTTTCCCACTCGTTCGTAGTCCTCGGCGAGCTTGAGCGACTCGACAAGGAAGCCTTCGAGGTTCTTCTCGGCGCGGGCGTCGAGGTCTTTGGAGTCGCCAGCCACCTTTGACTTGGTGGTGGGAGTTTTCAGTTTGCTCTTGCTGGAGCTGGTTTGAGCCAAGGCGCGCGAGCCGTCGGAAACGATGACGACTCCGCACACAGCACAAACCACCAACGACAGCGACATCACGAGCAATTGGCTGCGACGCATGGAAAGTTCTCCAAGGCGTTGATTGTTGACGGGCTCGAACGCTGCAATCGTCCGGGTTATACCACATGCGGCTGAGTCTGACACTAACCCGAAGCCTAAGCGACACGGCTGGCTAATTCTTCAATCTGCGTCTTGGGTGAAATACAAGCCCGAAGCGCAAGCGAGGGATTTCTGCGGATTCCCTCGCTTACGCTTCGGGTTAGTTTGCCGGTCGACCTTCCTTGAACCGAGGAGACGGCTTCGATGAATAGCGGCCGAGTGATCGTCGTGGGTGGTGGAGTCATCGGAGCCGCGTGCGCCTATTTCCTGAGGAAAGCCGGTTGGGAAAGCGTGACCGTGCTGGACCGTGGCGAATTCGGACGAGGCTGCTCGCACGGCAACTGCGGCTTGGTTTCACCGAGCCATGTCTTGCCGCTGACCGTTCCGGGCGCGATCGGGCAGACGCTCAAGGCGCTGGTCTCCCGGAATTCTCCGTTTGTGATCAAGCCGCGCTTCGATCTGGGACTGTGGAGTTGGCTGTTTCAGTTCGCTCGCCGCTGCAACGACCGCGACATGCTCGCTTCCGCTCAAGCGATTCAAGCACTTCTGCAATCCTCGCGGCGGCTGTACGACGAGTTGATGGCCAAGGAACCATTCGACTGTGAATGGCAGCCGCGCGGATTGCTGTTTCCCTTTCGCTCCACCGCTGGGCTGGAACATCACGACCAGACTGTGGACCTGCTGCGAACGTCGTTCGGTATGTCGATGACGCGCTTCGCAGGCGACGAGGTGCGTGACTTGGAACCGGCGCTCAAACACGGTCTTGCCGGTGGTTGGTACTATCCCGGCGACGCACACCTCCGACCCGACAAGCTGATGTCTTCGTGGCGTCACGTTCTCGCGGGGCAGGGCGTCACGATTCGAGAGGACTGCGAGGTGACCGGCTTCATTCGTGACGGTACTCAAGCCGTCCGAGTCATCACACCGCGCGAAGAGATCGCCGCGGATGCCTTCGTCGTCGCGGCGGGCGCGCTGACCCCCTGGCTGAATCGCGAGCTGGGTTGCAGGATTCCCATCCAACCCGGCAAAGGCTACTCGATCACCATGCGCCGGCCCGCAAATTGTCCCGTTCTGCCGCTGCTCTGCGAAGAAGACCGAGTCGCCATCACTCCAATGCTTTCCGGTTATCGTCTCGGTTCGACGATGGAATTCGCCGGCTACGACACCTCGCTCAATCGCCGCCGCCTCGCTCTGCTCACGACCGGTGCCGCTCACTATTTCGACGAACCCTGCGCGGAGTCGATCGAGGAAGAATGGTTCGGCTGGCGACCCATGACTCCCGACAGTGTGCCGATCATCGACCGCTCGCCGGCGATGGATAATGTGCTGATCGCCGCCGGCCACAACATGCTCGGCGTCTCGATGGCCCCCGCCACGGGCCAGTTGGTCGCCGAGTTGCTCAGCAGTACCACGCCACATCTCGAAGCCAGCCCGTATGCGTTGGCTCGGTTCGTTCGTTCCGATTGAAGATGACGCGCACCCGACGCGCCAGTTTTGAACTTGCGCTGTTTTAGATTCGGCCCCATCCGGCTTGTCCGGATGGGAAAGACGATGGAGAGCTAGCGATGAACGTCACGCTCCCGACCCCTGTTTTTCTGCGGTTCGCCGCCATCTGCCCCGAGTTCCACGAGTGCAGCAGTTGGCCGCCAACAATGAGCGCTCCGGAAGAAGGTCCATCAAGCCCAGCCAGCAGATTAAGCAGCGTCGATTTCCCAGACCCAGACTTCCCCAGCAAAGCCGCCAGCCCACCTCGATGAGGTGTGAAAGAGACATCGCACAGCGCCGTGACCGGAGTCTTGCCGTTGTAGATTTTGGCGAGGCCCTCCGCCTTTCTTGAACCGCCGTGACCGCCAGGGACCGGCCAGCCTCGGTAGGCCGACTGGGCGGAGTTGGCGTTCGTGATGGTCGATCTCGCTCGAGATCATTTTCGATTGCCAGCTTGGGTGCGTCGCACGGCGTTGATCAACTCATCGAGCTTGGACAGAAATCGCGAGCTGTCTTGGGAGGTCATCGGAGCGGGGCCGCCGGTGATGGCTCCCGTTTGACGGAGTCCGTCCAAGAGGTCACGCATGGCGAGTGTCTCGCCGATATCGGATTCGGTGAATTCACGGCCTTTGGGATCGATCACTCGCGCCTGCTTTTCCACACAGCGAGCTGCCAGCGGAATGTCGGACGTCACCACGATGTCCCCAGGACCGGATTGCTCGGCGATCCAGTCGTCAACGATGTTGAGTCCCACCTCGGTGCGGACGACCAATTGAATCAACTTGTCGGTTGGCACCCACAATGACGTGTTGGCCACCACGACGACTGGCATCGAATAGCGGCGTGCCACGCGATAGATCTCGTCTTTGACCGGACAGGCATCGGCATCAACGTAGATGGTCAGCACGAACTTTCCCTTGTTCAAAATTACGGTGCAGCCAGATGCTCGATCCGCTCGACTTCGTCAGGCTCCAGACGAAAGTCGAAGACATCCAGATCCGCTCGCATGTGATCGGCGTCGCTGGTCCCAGTCAGCGGCAGCATGCCGACATCGAGCGCAAACCGGAAGATCACCTGGCTGGCCGTCCGACCGTGACGCCTGGCGATCTGAGCCAATTCGGGACGAGCCATCGCTTCGCGGTTGGCGGTCAACAACGAGAAGCCCTGATAAATCAAATCATTCGCGGCACAGAACTCGCGGACTCGGCGGTCCCAACTTCGCACGGCGTAGCAGCGGTTCTGAACGAAACGAGGTCGGACACGCGCCTCATCACACAGACACTGGAGCTGCTCCAAAGTGACATTGCTGACTCCAAGCCACCGCGCCCGACCACTATCGTGGATCGCTTCCATCGCGCGCCAGGCCGCCCAATCGGCCGGAGCCAGACCGACTCGCTGAGTGGGGCCGTGCAGCAGGTAGGAATCGATGATCTTAGTCGCCAAATGTTCGAGCGAACTAGCGAACGATTGCTCGACTTGGATTGGAATGGGAACCGTGGGATCGTAGGGCAGTCGATGATCCTGCCCGTTCCGGAAAGTGAACTTGGTTTGCAGGAACAGCTCATCGCGAGCCACCCAGCCCTTCTTGATCGCGGCCGAGATGGCCTGCCCGACCGCAGCCTCGTGGTAATGTCGTCGCTGGTTGGCGGTGTCGATGCCGCGAAATCCCTGTTGCAGAGCAAGCTCAGTCAGGCGCTGCGTCTCGTCTTCCTTCCAGGCGGTCCCGTACAGAAAACGCGGCACTCGAACACCTCCGATCTCCGTGTCCTGTGGCAACATGTGACCTCCGACTTACCGGGGATATTCAGCGCGACATGCGATCTGCCGGGATGGCGTCTCGCGATCATTGTGCCGATGAAACCGGCTCGTGAGTCAAATTACAATGCGGGCTTCGAAGAACCCCAGCAGCCAACTCGCGGTCACCGAGCTGATTGAAGGGATCAACGCGGAATCCGAAAAACAACTCGGGGACATACTGACCCCTGATCAACAGGCGCAACTGAAAAAGGATTGTTGGAAGACGTCGGAGGCATCGCCGGCCCCTCGAAGTAGGGGGAGCGGGAATAAGACAGCCGAACGTGCGCTGGCGTCGTACTTTCAAAATCAACCACGCGATGACTACCATCGATCGACCTTTCACAAGCACCAAACGTAAGGACCACACGATGAAACGACTTGTTCGACTCGGTTTCGTTTCCGCGGCGTTGTCGGCTGCCGCGTTCCTCTCGCTGCTGAGTGCCGCATTGACAATCGGAGCCGAATGGCGGCAGTTCCGTGGGCCTGGCGGTTTGGCGATTAGCGATGAAAAGGGCCTGCCGGTCAAATGGTCGTCGCAAGACAACATCGTCTGGCGAACGCAGCTTCCTGGGCCGGGAGCCTCCAGCCCAGTGACCTTGGGCCAGCGCGTCTTTGTGACGAGTTACAGCGGATACGGAATCGAGGTCGCGAAGCCCGGCGACATGAACGAGCTGAAGCGGCATCTGCTGTGCCTCGATCGCGGCAACGGCCAAATCGTCTGGCAGAAGCAATTCGATCCAAAACTCCCCGAACACAAATACGAAGGCGAAGGTGCGTACCACGGCTATGCCGCGAGTACGCCGATCACCGATGGCGAGCGGCTGTTCGTTTTCTTTGGCAAGTCGGGCGTGTTTTGCTTTGACCTCGATGGCAACCAACTTTGGCAGGCCAGCGCGGGCGAGGGGACTCACGGCTGGGGTTCCGGCACGTCGCCGGTGCTTTACAAGAATCTGCTCATCATCAACGGCAGCGTCGAAAGCGGCTCAATGTTCGCGTTCGAAAAAATGACCGGCGACCAAGTCTGGAAGGCGGGCGGCATCGGAGCCGCGTGGAACACACCCGTGCTGGTCAACGTGCCGAGCGGCGAAACCGAGTTGGTTGTGAGTGTTTCTGATTGGATCATCGGCCTGCACCCGGACACCGGTAAAGAACTGTGGCGCTGTGAAGGCGTGCATCGGTACGTCTGCCCCAGCGTGGTCGCTCACGACGGCGTCGTGTACGCGATCGGCGGCGGACACACGTCTCTAGCCATTCGCGCGGGCGGAAAAGGTGAAGTGACCAAGACGCACGTCGTGTGGCGCGAGAACCGCGGCTCCAACGTCTCGTCGCCGATCTACCTCGACGGACACATCTACTGGGCCAGCGAGAGCGGCGGAGTCGTCAACTGCCAAGAGGCCGCCACCGGCCGCACGGTCTACCAGAAGCGGCTGGAACCCGATTCCGGCTTGATCTACGCCTCGCCGATCCTGGCCGATGGCAAGCTGTATTACGTCTCGCAACGGAACGGCACATACGTAGTCGCCGCGAAGCCCGAGTTCGAACTGCTCGCTCACAACGTCATGGAAGACGACAACAGCCGCACGAACGGTTCGCTCGCCGTCAGCAATGGCCAATTGCTGCTCCGCACGGACCGTGCCCTATACTGCATCGTCAAGAAGTAACACGCTTCTCGCCCGTTCCCCTCTCCCCGAGGGAGAGGGAACCAGGAGATCGCCATGAAAGAACTGAAACGATTTCTGGCGGAGCATCAGGCGCTCACGCGGCGATTTTTCCTCCACCTGGGCGCGGCGAGTTCGGCGACCCTTGCGTTCTGGCCGTTGGCCGCCAACGCTGACTCGACAGCACCGGAGCTGGTCAAGGTCATCGAGGCGCTCGAACCGTACTTCACGCCGCAGGAAGAGTTTCGCGACGTTTCGCGCGGCAAGCCGCTGCCGCACTCGTTGCCCGACGAGAAGAAAACGGAAGTCGGACTGACACGCGAGACGTGGAAGCTGGAAGTCATCTCCGATTCCGAAAACCCGGCGAAACTCGGGAAGGCGATGACCAAAGCGAACGGCACCGCGCTCGATTTCATCGGCTTGGTGCAACTCGGCGAAAAGCACGCGGTGCGGTTCGCGAAGGTGATGACGTGTTTGAACATTGGCTGCCCGCTCGGCATGGGCATCTGGGAAGGAGTGCCACTGCGCGAGGTCGTCTGGTTGACGCAGCCGCGCGAGGATCTACGGCGCGTCTTTTATTACGGCTATCACAACGACGACGAACAGCAGATGTTTCGTAGTTCGCTGCCGATCGGCCGAGTGCTCGAAGACACGCACGACTTGCCGCCGGTGATTTTGTGCTACAAGCTGAACGGCCAGTGGCTCGACAGTCAGCGCGGCGGACCGGTGCGCGTGGTCGTGCCCGAAGCGTACGGGTTCAAGTCGATCAAGTGGCTCTCGCACGTTGTGCTCACGAACCTGGCTTACGCAAACGATACGTACATCAGCGGCAACAACGACGTCGACAGTCCGCTCAAGTCTTTCGCAGCGACGTTGTCGGTGCCGAAAGAAGTGAAAGCGGGCGAGCCGATTCCGATCACCGGATACGCTCAAGTCGGAATCTCTGGACTCTCGAAGGTTCAAGTCTGGATTCAATCAAATGCGCAAGAGTGGCCGTCTGGCGACAAGTATTTCGCCACGGCCCCGTGGACCGACGCTCAAATCCTCGCGCCGCCGAAGCACTGGGGCGGCGTCCCCGACGGCAATGTTCTTTCCAACACGATCGGCTTTGACCCGGCCACAGGCCAGCCGCGTACGTGGCCGATGCGACTTTCGAAAGTCCACTGGGCGACGCTGCTCCCCAGCCTGACCGTCGGCGAGTACACGTTCCGCTGCCGAACGATCGACGACAGGGGTATCGCTCAACCGTTGCCGCGCCCGTTCCGCAAGTCCGGCCACAGCGTCATCGAGTCGGTGGGCATCACCGTCAAGGCGTGAGGCACGGTGATCGTGTAATGTGTTTCGCTGGTGATGAACCAATTCCGAACGGCGACAGCGGAGACCAAGCGAAGCCTCTCCGCAACACGGATGGCCTCCGCGTCGCGCCGAGTTGGCAACAACATCCGACCCTGGAGTCGCTCCGAGGCAGGCGACGCTGACTCGCATGGAACGCGAGGATTTTGACTTTCCAGAATTCACCGCGTGGTTGCTCACGAGGCAGGGGACTGCTCACAAGACTGCTGCCTGATCGCGCCGACGCTTCGGCATTCACCGGACGTTTTTCCTTTGAGAGGAATCGCTCGTTGGCTCCCAAAAGCCAAGAATCAACGTTCGCCGCCCCACCTACAAAGCTATCTAGAAATCATTCTGTTAAAGCAAAGTGAACGGACTGCTTTTTGAAATTTTTGAACAAGGAACTCCGGGCCGGTGGGCGTTGGACCACTGCATCGCCGACACGGACGTTGAAAACCCCGCCGCGCCCGACGGGACTTTCGGCGGGAGTGCCGGCGGGTGGAACCCGACACGGCGCGGGCTTGGCGGAGCCAAGACGCACACCACGATGAGCGCACACCGTCGCGAGGCTATCGCCCGCGACCCCCACGGTTACGACACGCCGACGGGAGAAGACTCTCCCGATCTGGCGACTGCACCATGGGGGTCGCGGCCGTCTTCACGGCCCGCGACGGTGTGCCGCACTCCGCTCTCACGCCGGAGGCGACACCACTGGCCTTTCACCAAGGCCAGACTCGGCACTGCTCCGCTCCGCCGAACATCGAATTCGACCAGCCGAGCGTCACCTTCACTCCGTCACATTGGCTGAGCCGCCAGAGAAGTTCCTTGAACCCTGCTTCGCCTTCGGCGTCGTTATCGGGAAGCAGGACGATCCGTCCATGCGCCGCCTTCCGTGCGAAGCGCACGAGCTTCTCGATCTGCTCGTCGGTCGCTTTGTTCGAGCACAACCCAACGGCGGCGACACCCAGCGTGTCCAGACGAATCACGTCGTTCGGGCCTTCGACAACGACCAGCCCCACGCTCTGTAGCGACTCGCGGATGTGCGGTTCCTGGAGTCGTGCAGCGCCATTCTGGCCATAGAGTTCCAAGCCCCGATGAAAGTCCTTCACGAAACGGTGCTTCATCGGCCGCTTGTCATCGGGGCGTCCGGCTTGCTCCCATTCGAGCTGGTGCTTTTCAAACTGCGGATCCCGGCCGAAGTACGAGAGGATGTCATCCCGTTCGTTGCTGTAGGCGTAGACGACTCGGCCGCGCAAGAGGCTCGACGCGCTGTGTGGAAGGTAGCCCATCCGCCACTTTCGGCAGACATCGGGAGAGACAAACGGCCGCGAGCG
>CAZPUJ010000092.1:0-13512 GCA_964589725.1 uncultured Planctomycetaceae bacterium | reverse complement strand
TCGGCGTTCAGGATCAACAGGATGCCGTCCACCCACGAGACATGGTTGGCGACGATCAGACCGCCGCCCGTCACGGGAATATGCTCACGGCCGGTCGCTCGCACGCGGTAGACCAACTGAAACAACAGCCACACCACGCAGCGGACAGTCTCCCGCGGGATCAAGCGGAAGACGATCACGATGATCGGGAACGTCACGAGTCCGGCGCCCAAGAAGATCCACGACGAACTCACTCCGGCAACTTCGCGCACCAGATAGTACAAGCCGGCCGAACTCAGGATAAACGAGAACACGAGGAAATTGCTGGCTGCGATATTCACACCAACTTGCCTCGGATCGCTGCGGTGCTGCAGATAGGCCTCCAGTGGGATGTTGAACATCCCCGCGCTCAAACCCAACACGAACAGGCAGAGACACGCCCACTTGAACGTGCTCTTGGCGGACTCGCTCCGCATCTCGGGATAGACCGAGTAAACGGGCCACTTGGGCTTCTTGTTCTCGTTCTGCGAATCCACGTTTGGCAACGGAGGCAGCCCCCGCGCTGCTCGGCGCTGAGCTTGTTCTTCCTTCTCATTCAGGCGATCGGCCTTTTGCCGAATCTCCGTTTTCTGTAGAGCTTCGGCCGAAGGTGGTTCGATCGACCAGCCGAACATCGACAGCGCCGTCGCGCTGATCGCCATGCCGACGGCTCCGATTGTCACGATCCCCAACTCGATCTTACCGGCGGACCACAAGCCGGCGATGATGCTCCCCGCCGCGACGCCGAAGATCAGCATGACCTGGAGCGGAACGAGTTCCTTGTCGAGCAGTTGCAACTCATTCTTTCCGAACTCAACGACTCCGCTTTGAGCCATGCTCCCCAGCAACCAAAAGTAGGCCATTCCCAACGCAACCAGGAACAACGGCAGTTGGCGATACAGTTGGCTGATGTTATTCCACGTCTCGGTGACCGGATTCGGGGGCAAGCGACGCTGTGGGTCGGCAGCTGGAATCGGTTTGATCAGCAACGTGAACATCCAGCCCACCAGGGCGGTCACAATCAAAAATGTCGCGATCTTCCACACTTGATCGACCGTAATAGTGGAGCGCAGATCGATCTCGGCCGGATCATAGATTTGCAGGGCTACGATAAAGCCCATCGCCGTCGCGATCACGGTCGCAAAGCCCATCAGGCCGTTGCCGGCGGAGAGCTTGTCGGGGCGCAAAACCTCTGGCAGGGCGCCGAATTTCGCGGGACCGAACAATGCACACTGGCATCCCGTGAGCGCCACGACGAAGAACAGAAAATAGACGTTTCGCATGAAAATGCCGGCGATCCCCATCAGCATCAGCGGCAATTCCAGAAACTTCAGATAGACGATGACCTTCTGTTTGCTGAACCGATCCGCGAGGAATCCGGCCATCGTCACAAAGACGAGGTACGGTAGCGTGAAACAGAACAAGCCCAGCGACAATGCCTTCGCATCGCCGATGACCTTGCCCCCCAGAAACACGATGAACCAGCGAAAGACGTTGTCGTTGATCGAGCCGAGAAACTGGGCGATCAAGACGCCCAAGAAACTGCCGGACAGCAGCCCGCCTTGATAGGGAGTCAGTTCCTGGGCGTGTGGCGAAGCAGCGGCGTGTGAACTCATAGTCTCGCGATGGCGTTGAACGAATCCCTGTGGCCGGACGCGACAGTGTCGAATCCAAAACGGCGGATGATACAGGGGGCATCGAGGGATTCCGAGCTACTCACCACGGCTGGCCAATTTGTCGTGTTGGGAAACATGTAGGGTCGGTCGAGTCATCGAGACCCACCACGAACTACGAGCATTTTGGTGGGTCTGGATGACTCGACCCACCCTAGGTGGTGAGGCACGCGCATCGACAACGAATTGTCGATGCGCGGTAAGGTTCAGGCGGCCATTCCGAGGGTGGTCACCAACGCACGGCCGCGAACGCTTCAGATGATGCGGATTGTTCGCAAACGGATGCATGCTCCACACGGAATTCGGAGCCCGATGCACCGTCACGCAAAACACGCCCGTTCGCGGCGGAAAGCTCGGCCGATAGCCCTCGGCCACTTCGTGTGGCTGCGCGTCGTCGGGCAAGTCAGCACACCACACGATCGGTATCCGAACCGACTTCGCCCAAGCCCGTACTCGGCGCCCAAGTGTCCCGCCAACCGCAACAAATGCGTCTTGTCGAGACTCACATCCGTGTCATGCAGTCGCCGCCACCACGTCCGAAATCCTCCGGCACTCTGCAACAACCGGAAATACCCGTGGAGCACGACGCGATCCTCACACTGATACCAACCCTCCAAGGGATCGGGATACCGCTGAGTGAAAGAATCGTTTTCGGCCATGATCCGCTGACGCATTCCAGATTCGACGAGTCGCTTGACATTCGCGAGATGTCCAACGTGCTTGATCAAAGCACATTGAAAACGTCCTTCGTGTCTCCGAAAATGGCACCGTAATCAAATCGCCTCTGATTGACGACAAGGCCCGTCATGCTCCGAGCTACATGTTTCAACTCGCTGATGCTTGCGTTTGGCCTGCTTGCCGTGAACGAGAGCGCCGACACGTTTGCCGAGGAAAAGCCGAGTGAGATTCCAGTGAAGTCCGATCCTGAATCATCGGCGACCGAGCCAACGACACTCGAACCGCAGTGGCTCGTGTCGGCCTGGCATCCGGAGACGGGATTGCTCTCGAAACACATTCGGCCGGATGAGGCTGACGCTTATTTCGCAATTCTGAATCACGCACGCAAGCTGTCACTGGAACAGCTCAAGGAGGCGGCAACGCAGTTCGAAACCGAGCGACGAACCATCGTCCGCAAGGATCCGGCGTATCGCTATTATTTCCGCAAGCCGGAAGCCCAGTTCCCGACGTTTGTCGATTTGTTCCGTGCCCCGGAGGCATATCACGGACGACTGGTCACGTTTCGCGGACACGTTCGCCGATTGGTGTCGTATCCCGCAGGCAAGAACGATCTTGGTTTTGAGCAACTTCATGAAGCGTGGCTGTACACTGACGAAGCCCAGCAGAATCCGGTGGTCGTCGTCTGCACCGAACTGCCACCCAAGATGCCCGTTGGCAGCGACATCCTGATCGACTTCGTGTCCGCGACCGGATACTTCTTCAAACGCTACGGGTACAACGATCGCAGCGGCGAGCCGCGATTCGCTCCGTTAATCTTGGCTCGGTGTTTGGAATGGGCTCCGCCGCCGCAACGCGCTCACTGGATTTCACCAGCCACCACATTTGGCTTGGCCGTTGGAGCGGGATTCATCATCGTCGCACTTTGGTGGCGAAGCACACAGCGCTCTCGCACCGCTATTCGCCACGCGACGGACGACGCACCGATCATCTTTGCTCAAGACTCACTCAAACCGATCACCACTGCACCCGAGCCGCCGATTCACGGCGATTAGATACACCGCATCTCCGATGAGCGAAGATCAGCGTTGATTAGCGTTCCTTGTGCATTCCAGAGAACCAAACAGGAACGCTAATCTCCGCTGATCTTCGCTGATGGAACAGACAACGACATGAAGCCCGACGCCGCGACATCATCGTTCCGTTCGCCCAAGCTGGATTGGCCAATTCGGTTGGGGGTGCTGATTTCCGGAGGCGGGACGACGCTGGTCAACTTTCTGGAGAAGATCAAAGCCGGCGAATTGAATGCCGAGATTGCCGTCGTCATCGCCAGCCGAGACGGCATTGCTGGGATCGAACGCGCTCGCGAGGCGGGGTTGGCGTGTGAGGTGATCGCTCGCAAGCAGTTTGATTCAGTTGAGACTTTCTCGGCGAAAATCTTCGACCGTTGCCGAGCGGCCCAGGTCGATCTCGTCACGCTGGCCGGGTTCCTGTCGCTGATCCGCATTCCGCCGGACTTCGAGCGGCGAGTGCTCAACATTCACCCGGCGCTGATTCCGGCGTTCTGCGGCCGGGGCTTTCACGGGCATCACGTTCACGAAGCGGTGTTGGCTCGCGGCGTGAAGCTCAACGGCTGCACGGTCCACTTCGCCGACAACGAATACGACCACGGCCCGATCGTCGTGCAACGCGCCGTCCCAGTGCTCGAAGGCGACACCCCCGACACCCTCGCCGCTCGCGTCTTCGAGGCCGAGTGCGATGCCTATCCCGAAGCGATTCGACTCTTCGCCGACGGCCGATTAGAAGTTGAAGATGGCAGGCTGCGAATCAGGTGATCGCTGGAGACCAAATCATGCCGGCACACAATTGGAAAAGAGTTAGATCCGGGACGTTTCACGCCTTCCACACCGCTTGGATTGGCGAATTACAAAAAGCCTTGAACGGAGGACTGCTGCCAAAGGACTACTACGTCCTTGCCGAGCAGTTGGCTGGTGAAGCTGGGCCGGATGTCTTGGCGTTGCATTCGCCCGATGGCGATGCCGACGTGTCGCCGGATTCCAACTGGCAACCCGGTGGCCTGGCGATTGCCGAAGCTCCTCCCAAGGTCTCGCTGCGGAGCGAAGCCGACGAATCATTGCTGTATTCGCTCAAACGACAAACGCTCGTCATTCGCCACGCGAGCGGCGACGAAGTCGTGGCCATGATTGAGATCATTTCGCCAGGAAACAAATTCAGCCGCGCGGAGGTGGATCACTTCGTTCACAAGGCGATGTCGGCGTTGCGTCAAGGGGTGAATCTGCTGCTCCTCGACCTGTTCCCGCCGAGCAAAACGAATCCACAAGGGATTCATCGAGAACTCTGGCAACACTTCAACTCGGAAGAATTCCAGCAGCCCGCCGACAAGCCGCTGACCTTGGCTGCGTACTCGGCGGGCGTGACCCCGGTGGCCTATGTGGAACCGATCGCGGTGGGCCAGGACTTACCAGAGATGCCGCTGTTCCTGAGTCTCGACCGCTACATCAACGTGCCGCTGGAGCCAACGTATCGCAGCGCCTACGAAGGCGTCCCCGAACGCTGGCGTCGAGTCATCGAAGGCCGAGCGGACGCATGAACGATTTACTCCCCGCACGGTTTGGCGGAGATCAGAAAATCATGAAGCTCATTGAGCTCAAAAAAGCCGCCCTGAAACGTGCCGATGTGAAGGCTGAGTACGACGCGCTTGGACCTGAGTTCGAGCTACTGCGTCAAATGCTCGGCGCTCGAACGAAGGCTGGCCTCAGCCAAGCGGACGTGGCCGAGCGAATGGGCACACACGTACCCGCCATCACACGACTGGAGTCCGCCTTGAGCAGCGGCAAACACTCGCCGTCCATTGAGACGCTCAAGCGGTATGCCGAAGCGGTGGGGTACGAGCTTCAAATTAAGTTCGTCAAAGGAAAACCCAGGTCCATCAGATCGAAGACGTGAACTGGCGGATGGGCACTCTTGCCCGTCCTGCGGTTCTGTCTTTTCTTTCGAGACGCAACGCAGAAAGCAAACCGCAAGACGGGCAAGAGTGCCCATCCTCCGAACGAAGACGACCACGGCCCGATCATCGTCCAACGCGCCGTCTCGGTGCTCGAAGGCGACACTCCCAACACCCTCGCCGCTCGCGTCTTCGAGGCCGAGTGCGAAGCCTATCCCGAAGCGATTCGGCTCTTTGCTGACGGGCGGTTGGAAATTGAAAAGGGAAGACTGCGGATTCAATGACGAGGTCAGAAAATCTTGAAGCACATTGAACTCAGCAAAGCCGCCCTGAAACGTGCCGACGTGAAGGCTGAGAACGACGCGCTGGACCTGAGTTCGAGCTACTGCATCAGATCGTCCGGTTCAAGTTTGTTTCTTCTGGAGTGAAGGGCATTCACCGTGGGCTCCGCTATTTTTTGCATTAACGGATGTTTGTTCTTTGCGATTGGCACCTGGATCGTTTCGAGGACAAGGCAACGAATCCGATCTTCACGGGCAGTTCCAGCGATCGTGATCTCGGTTGGGATCGAAGATCGTTTCGATCCATCGGTGTCGATGGACGATGGCCCCGCCAGTTCTTTTGCGCCTGTTGTGGGGTACGAGTATGAGGTTGACAAAAAGCTGTATCGCTCAAAAGTCGTTTCACTTCTCGACGAAGGTTTTAGCCATCCTTTTATGGCGAAGCGTGTGATCCAACAGTATCAGCCAGGACAGGCTGTTACTGCACACTACAGTCTCAAAAAACCGTCGGATGCCTTTCTCACTTCACCTAGTAAGTTCCTGATCTTCTTTCCGTTTGGTGTGTCAATTCTTTGTTTTGTCATCGCTTATTTGGTTGGATGATTTGGTACCACTCAAAACAAAATGACAGAAGTTGATTGCTTTTGGTCGATCTTGATGCAATCCTGTCTGCAGATTGAAAAGCCTCAGGACGAGGGCGTGGGTTATGCTGGTCGATGAACGGCGAACAAAACTCCTAAAAAAGATCGAAGAAAAGGGGTTTGTCTCGATTCAGGAGCTAGTCGAGTCGTTGCAAACCAGCGAATCGACGGTGCGGCGGGATTTGGAATATCTTGACGAAACGTCAAAACAAGTCAGAAGAACTCGGGGTGGGGCGGCGTATGTCGGCGAGTCGATCACGGCTTTCGACGAGCGGCGGTTTCAGGCGTTGGGGCAAAAGGAACGGATCGCACGGGTCGTCGCGGACCTGATTGAACCGGGGGAAGTGGTGCTGCTGGATGGGGGGACCACGACGCTGGAAGTGGCGCGGGCACTCGTGGGCAAGCCGCTGCAAGTCGTTACGAACTCGATGCCGATTGTCGGATTGTTCGTCAATCAGCCGAACATCGAACTGATCGTCATCGGCGGCTACGTCTATCCCAAGACCGGCGTCGCTCTCGGCGATCTGGCGGTGGCCATGCTGAAGAACGTCCATGCTCGGCGGTTGGTGATGAGCGTCGGAGGTATTACCGAAGCCGGACTGTTCAACAGCAACTCCTTGTTGGTGGAGACCGAACGCCAAATGATCGCTGCCGCCGAGGAAGTCATCGTCGTCACCGACAGCAGCAAGTTCGGACATCGAGCACTGGCTCATTTGGCTCCACTGGCGGCGGTGCATCGGCTGGTCGTCGACGGCGGTGTGTCGGACGAGTGGCGGGAAGTAATTGAAAAGGCGGGAATCAAACTGACGGTGGTGGAAGATTAATTTGGACTGCGGCGATTCATCGCCGCTTTCACTTTCGGCGGAGCCGTTTTCTTTAGTTTCATTTACCGAGAATCAACGGCAGAAAGAAAAGCGGCTCCGCCGCGATCCAAAGCGGGGATGAATCCCCGCACTCCAAAGGTCAGACATGACAGCTACGCAATACAACCCTGCCGACGTCGAAGCGATCGTTCGCGAGGTCTTGCTGAAGCACCTTCCCGGCGCGGCGGTGAAGCCCAAGCCGAATCCGCTCGTCGTCAACATTTCCGCTCGGCACGTGCATCTGTCGCAAGCGCATGTCGAACTGCTCTTCGGCAAAGGAGCACAGCTCGAAGTCCACAAATCGCTGTATCAAGACGGCTACTTCGCGGCGAAGCAGACGGTCATGGTCGTCGGACCTCGCAAGCGGATGCTGCCGGACGTGCGAGTGCTCGGCCCCTGCCGGCCGTCACAGGTTGAATTGGCCTTCACAGACGCGATCTCACTGGGGATCGACGTGCCGGTGCGGATCAGCGGCGATCATCACGACACGCCGGGCTGCGTGCTCGTGGGTCCGAAGGGAGTTCTTGAATTGAAAGCTGGAGTGATCCGGGCCATGCGGCATGTCCACATGGGGCCAGCAGACCTCGAACACTTCGGCGTGAAGAACGGCGACGCGATGCACCTGCGGATCGAGTCGCCCGGATGTACGACGGTCCTGGAAAACCTCGTTGTGCGTGCCGACCCGAAGGTGAAGCTCGAAGTCCACATCGACACGGACGAAGGCAACGCCGTCAACCTGGATGTGGCGACAAAGGTCGAATTGATCAGCCCGAAGCCGTGTGCGTGTCACATGCATTGAGAAAGTTAGTCTGAGTCACTTCTCCCCCTCTCCTTCTTTCCCCCTCTTCCCCTTTTCATCTGAGGGGGCGAGGGGGCGGGGGGCGAGGGAGAGACAAACAATAGGTTCGCAACTACGGGAGAAAGTTCATGGCAGCGAAAGTGTCAGAAGCGTTGGGGATGATCGAGACCAAAGGTCTGGTCTGCTTGATCGAGGCGGTGGACGCAATGTTGAAAGCGGCCAACGTGCAGATGATCGGCTGGGACAAAGTCGGCAGCGGCTTGGTCACGGCGTTTGTGGTGGGAGACGTCGCCGCCGTGAAGGCCGCGATCGACGCCGGAGCGGCCGCCGCCAGCAAAATCGGCGAAGTCGTCAGCGTGCAGGTCATTCCTCGCCCGCACGAAGAACTCGCCGCGGTTCTGCCGGGACCGAAGGCGGGCAGCAAAGCAGCGGGGTAACGCGAACACAAACCCCACTGGGCTTGCCCCGGTGGCTTGCGGGACTCTGCACTACTTGAACGGCCGCGGTGGCGTGGATGAGTAGTGCAAAATCCTGGAAACCAACGGGACAAGCCCGGTGGGGTGTGACTTCCATTTTGAAAGCAGGTGAATAGTCATGAAGGGTGAAGCAATCGGACTCATCGAAACCAAGGGCTTGGTCGCACAGATCGAGGCATCGGATGCGATGCTGAAGGCGGCCAACGTCAGCTTGGTGAAGCAAATCCAGATCGGCGGTGCTTACGTCACCACGATCATACGCGGCGACGTCGGCTCAGTGCGAGCGGCCGTCGATGCGGGAGCAGCAGCGGCCTCGAAGGTGGGCGAACTTGTGTCGGCTCACTTGATCGCGCGGCCGGGGGAAAGTTTGTTGGAGCATTTTGTCTAAGGCTCGCTCCGTTGTTTAACCGCACGCCGCAGGCACGCACATCGGTTGCAAAGTTGAACTTCAACCGCCACTCGACGCGCGCGCCTGCGGCATGCGGTTAAACGAAGTCGCCACGGATGTCGTCATGAAAATTCTCGTCGCGAATCTTGGCTCCACGAGCTTCAAGTATCGGCTGTTCGATATGACGAACGAGTCGCAGCTTGCTCGTGGAGGCATTGATCGCATCGGGCAGGGGGCGAGTTCGTGCTTTGTCGAGATCGGTGGGCAGCGAGAGGAAACGACTCAGCCGGTCAGCGATCATGCGGCGGCGGTGAGGATGTGCCTCGACCAACTCACGCATCGAGCGTACGGCTGTTTGAAGTCGGTGTCAGAGGTCGCGGCGATCGGATTCAAGGCGGTGTTCGCGGGGAATCTCAGCGGCGTACGGATCGTTGATGACGCGCTACTGGCGAAGATGGAAGACCTCGCCGATATCGCTCCGGCTCATAATCCGATGTACGCGAAAGCGATGAGACAGCTTCGGTCGGCATTCCCAGAAATTCCGCTCGTGGCCGCGCTGGAGACGGCGTTTCACGACACGATTCCGCCCGAGAATAGGCTCTACGCGATCCCTTACGAGTGGTCCGAAGAGTACGAAATCCAACGTTGGGGCTTTCACGGTGCGAGCCATCGGTATCTCAACACGCGGATCGCGCAGCTCGTAGGCGAGTCGCTCCGCGACTCGCATTCCGAACGCGCAACAGACGTCGATCGCACGACGAACGTTGGCGGAGCATCGGACGTCAACCGCGCGAACATCAGTCGCGGAGCGACTGACCTACGAGTCATCACCTGCCACCTCGGCGGAAGCAACTCGTTGTGTGCGGCGAGAGGCGGGAAGTCGCTGGCGAACAGTCTCGGCATGAGTCCACAGACCGGGTTGCCGCACAACAATCGGGTTGGCGACTTCGACCCATTCGCGTTGCCGATCATCCTGCGAAAGAGCGGCAAGACGCTGGCGCAGGTGCTCGAAGAACTGTCGAGCAAAGGAGGACTGCTCGGAGTCAGCGGAGTGAGTTCCGACGTGCGAGACCTCGAAGAAGCAGCGGCCAACGGACACGTCCGAGCTAAGCTGGCGCTCGACGTCTTCATCGCGTCGATCCGGCACTACCTCGGAGCGTATCTAACAATCCTTGGCGGAGCAGACGCGATCGTCTTCAGCGGCGGCATCGGCGAGAACAGTTCGCTGGTCCGTTCCGGCGTGTGTCGAAACATGAGTTGGGCCGGCATCGAACTAGATGAGGCAAAGAACGCCAGCATCCCACGCGGATCGGAAGCGAAGATTTCGACAGACAACAACCAGACGCAGATTTGGGTTCTGCCGACGAACGAGGAAATCGTCGTTGCTCGGCAGAGCGTGGAAGCGGTTATTCGCAAATGAAGCAACCCCACCGAGCTTGCCTCGGTGGCTCGCGGGATTCTGCACTACTTCGACTTTTTGCGATGCAGTAGTGCAAACTCCCGCGAGCCACCGGGGCAAGCCCGGTGGGGTGAGAGGACATCGGGCATGTTTATCGGACGCATCACGGGCAGCTTGGTTTCGACGCAGAAGGTCGAGTCGATGGTCGGCCAGAAGCTGCTGATCGTCGAACCGTTGCGGGTCGATGAAAAGGATGCGAGCAGCCTCAAGCCGACCGGGCGGACGTTTATCACGGTCGATCCACTCGGATGCGGCGAGGGGCAAGTCGTGTTGTGCGTGCAAGGTTCGAGTGCTCGGTTCACGCCGGAAACCAAAACGCTGCCGATCGACTGCACGGTCATCGGCATCGTCGACACGGTGCAGGTTCACGGCAAAACGGTGTTCAAGGGGGAGTGAATAGGTTGGGACTCTGTCCCGACCGTGCGGTGAAAGCGGTCGGGATGGAGTCTCAACCTACGGAACGCGAAGTCATGCCCCAGCAACGAGAAATGACGCCTGATCAATACGCCGCGATGGAGCCGGACAAGGTACTGCGAATCATGCAGATCATTGCCTGTGCTCTGATCGCGGGTGTGTTGTCTTTTGCCGGTGTCGCGAGCTTCATCGTCTTTGGCCAAGCTCCGGCGGCTCAGCCGGGAGTGCAGCCGCCGGCAGCGGCTCAGAATGGATCCGAGATCATCATGTATCTCGCGATGGCGTTCGCAGCGGGGGCCGTCGTGATGAGTTTTGTCATGTCGAAATTGGTCTCGGCGGCGGGAGTGAAGGGCGTTGCCAAGATGGCTCGGGACGGGACATCAACCGGATCGAAGGAACTGTTTGGACGGCTGCTTGGAGTGGCTCAGACCAAGATGATCATCGCGATGGCTTTGGTTGAAGGGGCGGCCTTCTTCAACTTGATCGCGTTCATCATCACGAAGTCACTGATTGCGCCAGCCGTCGTCGGAGCGTTGTTGTGCGTCATGGCGATCCACTTTCCCACGAAGTTCAAATTGGCTCGCTGGTTGGAAGACCAGCAGCGGATGTTGTCCTAGGTCAGGCATTCCAGCCTGCCCCGCTTTGCGTTTGACGTTGAATCGAAAACCCCCACTCCATCCAACCCCAAGGAGGTCAGGCTAGAAAGCCTGACCTACGAGATATGTCCACAGAAGCCACCATTCGTGCGGTCGTTCAAGAAGTTCTCACTCAACTCCAAAAGCGAAATGGATTCTCCGCGCCGTCGAAGCCGCGCAACGGCGACTTTGGCGTGTTTGCCAACGTCGATGATGCGGTCGCGGCGGCGAACGATGCGTTTCAGAAGTTGCGACAGACGTCGCTCGAAGTGCGGGCCAAGGCCATCGAGTGCGTGCGGCAGGTGTGTGTGTCGCAGGCGGTTGAGTTGGGCACGGCCGAGATGAAGGAGACCACGATTGGGCGGCTCGATCACAAGATCGAGAAGCTGCAACTCCTGCGGCGCGTGCCGGGCATGGAGTTCATGAAATCGGAAGTGTTCTCCGGCGATCATGGGCTGGCGGTGATTGAGGCGGCTCCGTTCGGGGTCATCGGAGCGGTCACGCCGGTGACGCACTCGCTGCCGACGCTGGCGTGCAATGTGGTCAACATGGTCTCGGCGGGGAACACGGTCGTGTTCAATCCGCATCCCAGCGGCAAGCTGATCGCGTGCGAGGGGACTCGGCGGATCAACCGCGCGATCTACGAAGCGACCGGGCTGGAAAACCTCTTCACGATTGTTTCCGAGCCGACGCTCGAATCGGCCGCCGCGCTGTTTGCTCATCGCGGCATCCGTCTGCTGTGCGTGACGGGCGGGCCGGGTGTCGCGAAGGCGGCTCTGCAAGCCACCAAGCGAGCGATCGTCGCCGGGCCGGGTAATCCGCCAGTCGTCGTCGATGAAACGGCCGACCTCGAAATCGCCGCGAAGTCGATCATCCAAGGCGGAGCCTACGACAACAATTTGCTCTGCATCGGCGAGAAGGAAGTCTTCGTCGTTCACACGATCTTCGACCAACTGATGTCCGAGATGAGCCGCGCCGGAGCACATCGCTTGAACGCTGCCGAAGTGGATCGCATGACGAAAGTCGCATTCTCGCCACCGGAGAAACCGGGCGATCACTGGCACCTGAACCGCGACCTCATCGGCAAAGACGCCAGCGTTCTGGCCGAGCAGATCAGTGTGAAGATTCCCGCCAGTGCGACGCTACTCTTCGGCGAGACCAACACCGACAACCCGTTCGTCCCCGAAGAGCAGATGATGCCGTTCGTCCCGTTCATCCGAGTCCGCGACGTCCACGAAGGCATCCGTTTGGCGAAGGACGCCGAACACGGCTTCCGCCACACCAGCCTGATCCACAGCCGCAACGTCCGCAACATGACCGTCATGGGCAAGGAACTCGACACGACTCTGTTCATCAAGAACGGCCCCTGCGGCGCGGGCCTCGGCTTGGGCGGCGAAGGCTATTTGTCATTCAGCATCGCGGGTCCAACAGGCGAAGGCGTGACGACTCCGCTGACATTCACGAGGCAGCGGCGATGCACGTTGGTGGATGATTTGAGAATCATCTAGTCCAGAGTTGAGAGTCCAGAGTCCAGAGCTATGACAGGAGACAATCATGTCGGGGTTTCGCTTTGAGAATCTCGCCGTTTGGCAAAAGGCACTCGACTTCGCCGACCGTGTTTATGACGTCACTTCACAGTTTCCTGCTGACGAACGCTTTGGCCTCACGAATCAAATGCGACGAGCCGCTGTTTCGATTTCGTCGAACATTGCTGAAGGCACCGGCCGAATGACGAACAAGGATTTCGCGCGGTTTGTCGAAATCGCCTAAGGCTCGACCATGGAAGTTGTCTCACAAACGTTTGTCTCCAAGCGTCGCCACTTCCTCAGCGATGAGGACTTTCGAGTTCTATATGACTTGGCCGTGGAGGTCGCTCGCATGGAGAGTGGGTTGCGATCAAGTCTGATCAAAGATGCGAATTCGTGATTCTTGCATAGCTCTCGACTCTGGACTCTCAACTCTGGACCGCCATGCAACTTGGAAAAGTCATCGGTCACGCGACCTCGACGGTGAAGCATCCGTCGATGAACGGCTGGAAGCTGCTCGTCGTGCAGACGCTGGATGCCAAGGGCGCGGCTGATGGCGAGCCGGTCTTATGTGTGGACAACTTAGGAGCCGGAGCCGGGCAGCGAGTGATGATCACCAGCGACGGCAAAGCGGTCAGTCAGATGTTGGGTGACGACAAGTCTCCCGTGCGATGGGCGGTGATTGGGATTGCGGACGAG
>CAZPUJ010000091.1:0-13666 GCA_964589725.1 uncultured Planctomycetaceae bacterium | reverse complement strand
GCGAGCGGTCAAGGACGCCTGTCCGTGCCCACGGTCCAACTCATTCAAGTCTGTGACCGCCTGTTCCTTCGCTGCCTGTCTCAGTTTGAGACTACTGCTCGAGTTGCCGTGCGTCTCCGTCGCGTCCATCGCTCGCAGATTCGTGGAGGCTGCTTCCGCATACGTCGGTACGGCCAACTCGATCATTTGTGCCGTCAGGTTCGCGGGTGACAAAACCGTTCGTACTTCCATCGGTTCCAACACCTGAACCCAACGCAGCGTCTTCCGGCGCGGCGGTCGACGCAAGAACGGCTTGATTGCAGGAACCCGACACCAAGGGGAAATCGTGAGCAACATGGCGATCCCTCGCGGACGCTGATAGGTTTGTTCGAATCCTCAGTCGGGCGGAAGCATAGCGAGCCTGTGACGCGGCTCGCCAGATTTAATCTTCAAGATTTCCGACTGACGATCTGGTCAAGTTTGACCTCAGTTTGGGTGGCACGCCCTGCCGAGGGCGTGGAACTCCGCGATACGAACTGCCACGCCTTTCGATGACTCGACGACGTACCACAAAAACGGACGTAATAGCCAACCGTTACCTGAAGCGCCGCATGGTCGCCAGTTAAGATCGACCCAGTTGCTCTGACCAGAGTTGGCGGTAATAGCTGCGTCGGAAAAAACGGCTGACCTGACGCTTCGGGTTATTGCGATGCAGGGTGGTGACCATCGCCCAGAACTGGCGGTTGGCTTGGCGGACGGCAGCGATCGGATCAGGCCAGGAGATCGCTCCGACTCGTTCGCTGGCCAGCACGCGGCAGCCACAGGCCATGGCTTCGACGGCCACTGTGCCGGAAGCGTGAAACATGATCGGATCGACCACGACCGCTTGATATTGGTTATAGAGTTCGGGCATTTGCGCGTAAGGAACCGAGAGGTACGGGAATCGTTCCGGCTGGAAGCCGGCTTGCCGAGCACGGTCTTCGGCGGTGGGAGCGGCTCGGACGGCGTCACCGATGATCAGAGCCGCCTTTCGACGCTGTTCAAACGGTGTGACATTGCGGAATCGTCGGAGTGGGCGTGGTGACGCGATCACAAACTGCGGTCGCTGGATATCAATCAATTTCCGGATCACCTGCTGGTGGGCCGGTGAGAGAAACTGGACGGCCGAGCAAGCGTTGTAAAGCTGCTCGAATGCGCGGGTGATGCGATCGCCACATTGACAGGGAACACGAGTCAACAGCGGGCCGACGAGACACTGTGCGTCGCGGCGTCCGCAGGGATGGACGTCCCGCTCACTACGGATCGAGACTCCCTGAAAGTCGCGCAGCCGCTCGGTCCAACGCACCGCCCAGGCGAATTCGGCAGCTTCGCCAAGTCCTCCTTCGGGACGCAGGTTGGCCAGAATGATGACGTGATAAGCGCTCAACGGGCGATCGTCGTCCGGTAGTGCGACGTCCACATGAAACGGCGGTGGCGCTCGTCGAACGTGGTGAGCCAGGCTGATCTCGGCACCGCCCAAGCGGCCGAGCGGATGAGAATGCACCAGCAGCACTCGCACGCTCTTCCTTCGCAGGAAGTGAAACACGACACGATCTCCGAAGTTCGCACAACAATGAACAGGAGGACGGGACGGTGAGTCGCTGAATCGAGGAATGTTCCTCGACGGTCATTCACGCGGTGCAGTGCAACGGTGCCGAGACCAGACTAACAGGATGACAGGGTTTCGGCAGACGTTGGATTTCGTTCGACAGCGGTAAATGGCTTCTGAGAGTTCTGCCGACGTCCTTGGCGAAACGAAGATTGGCCTCGCGGCACTCGCGGAGTGCGTCGTACCGGCGAGCATGGGGGACTAACTCTTTCCAGTTGAACGCACTCGCACAGACGTGCTGATGTTTTAGGAATGCGAACTTGCTGTAGTCCTGGTTCGGAATCAACACGACCTTTCGTCCGAGAAGCGTGGCCCAGTAGGCACCGTGGTACGAGTTGGTCACGACGGTTTCTCCGGATGCGAGAAACCGGATAGCCTCTTCCAGCGTGGCCCCTTCTTGGCAACATTTCGTGGGCAGACCGTGAATCGGCAGAGGGACGCCGTAGTACAGGACGACGTCATGCTCTATTGGATAGACGCGGTCGAAGACACTGTTGAGGCAACTCACGCAGGGCACCCACCGTGGAAACGAGAATTGATAATCCCGCACGCCGCACAACGTGGCGTCGCCGACCCAGCCTGGGAAGCGGTCTCGGTTGAATAGCAATTCCGTGTTCAGGCCAGCGCCCCAGATGATGACCTGCGATCGGGCCTGTGTGACGATCTGGTGAACCAATTCCCGACATCCGCTCGGCTCACGGAACAGACCTCCGCCGCCGATGATGACGGGATGCTGCGGATCAATCTTCGCGGCGTCCTCGTAGATGTCGAAGAAGCGAACCTCGATTCCCCGACCCGTCGGAACATAGCGAAGTGGTGCCGACCAGATGTCGCCTGTGTTGAGCGGATTGATGCGATGCACACATTGCAACAACACAGGGAGACCCTCTCAACCAAACCCTTTGACAGAAAGTGATTCCGCCAGTTTTTGAGACCGCGTTTGGGGAACCTAACCCGCTTTGGCAAGTGCATCAAGACGGCTTTGAACTCGCCGTTGACCGGTTCATATACCGCACACGGTTGAGTCTGACACTAACCCGAAGCGTAAGCGAGGGCCTGTTGCCTCGGCCCTCGCTTACGCTTCGGGCTAGTGTGGGTGTCGCCCAAATCTGTCAGACTTGGCCGTGCGAGGTATAAGCCCTGTCCGAGAGACCTCTTGACTCCCGTTTGCGGATGCCGGTAAACGCCGCTCCGCAAGCGTTTCTGAGGAGTGAATCATGATCCTTGAACAGATGAAGCGGAAACTCTTCGCGAGGTTCAAAGTGCGGCGAAAACGAGAGTGTCCGCAGAAATCGATGTTTCTGATGCACATTCCCAAGACGGCCGGGACGTCCCTCATTCATCTCCTGGCGAACCGCTTTTCGGCCGATGGCTGCCTGTTCAATGCCGACAGGCCATCACGGCAGACACAAGACTTGAATCGCTTTCAATTCGTTTCCGGTCACGCCGGGTTCGAGTTCCTGGAACGATTTCACGTCAAACCGATCGTGGTCACCTTCCTACGACATCCCGTTGATCGCGCCTTGTCGTCCTACTTTTTCCAACGGTCGTTTCAGCCCGAAGAGATGCGCAACAATTACACGCGCGAGGGAGAGGATCCCAATTGCGATTGGCTGACCCGAAGTGTCCGTTCGTGTGAGCAAGCTCACCGGCTGAGTCTTCGGGAGTTCTTGTTTCAAGAACCTGACCTCGCGAAGAGATTTTTCTGTAATCGACAAACTGGTTTTCTCGCCGGGAATCGCAACGGCGAGGCCAGCGACTTAGTCGAACTCGCCGACGTAAATCTTGCCCGGTGTGAAGTTGTCGGACTCACCGAACGTTTTGAAGAATCAGTGGGTCTGCTCTGCCGCGAACTGGGTTGGGAACCGTTCGTTGAGATTCCGAGGTACAACACGACGCGGAAGCGCATACAGGTCTCGGAATTAGATGACGCCACCCGCGAGGCTCTCTTCCAATTACTTGGTCCCGACCTCGCGCTTTACGAATCCGCCCAGAAACTGTTTGAGCAACGTCTACAAGCGGCGGAACACCGTGACCGATCGTCGCCAGAACGACCGCGCGTGGCTCCGCTTCCCGACGCCACCGATTTCTCGTTCGATCAGCCCTTCATCGGTGCTGGTTGGCACCCGCGTGAGAAATGTGGAACCACATGGTCGAGCTGGTCCGGTCCCGGTACAGAGTCGTGGCTCGAGTTTCGACCGACGGCGGTGGTGGCCAATAGTCGCTTTGGTTGCGAGTTGTTTCATGACGTCAACCCGCAAGTGTTGCAATCAGTGCAGGTGCGGATCAACGGGCATCTCATCACGCTGAGGCAGCGAGAGAATCAAGGTCGTGTTGTTCTGGAAGGGAGCGTGTCGCCTCAGGCCATCAGCTCCAACTGCGATCGACTGCGAATCAGCTTCACGGTCAACAATCGTTGGCGACCCTGTGATCTAAATCCGACGTCCAATGATGATCGTTGGTTGGGAATCTCCGTTGGCGGAGTCTCTTTGACTCCTGCCGTGTGACCAGTAATGCCAACACTCGATCGTCAACCACGCGAGACAGGCCCTCACGAACCATCTTGGTGAGTTCATCGACGCAAGGTGGAACAGCGACATGTTTCCCAACAGAAACCACATCACATAGCCCCGGCTCCGTTCGTGCCGATGAATCAAAATGTTGAACGCCACAGTCAGCGGTAACAGAACGCGGCAGTAGCCGTATTGCTCCGCCCAAATCGGTGCCCCCACCAGAAGAGCGAGGACAGCCCAAGCAATTCCCCATCGCCACCAAGGCGATGTCGTATGAGGACGAATGGCGAAATAGGCGGCTTGTACGAGCATCGCGAGCGGAGCTGCGAGCTCGACCCACTGCTTTGGTTGCTGCGTCAGTTGTGGAGACATCTCTGCCCACATCTTCTCCCACAATCCCACAAGAGGGAGCGTGAAGTTTCCAAGCCCCGCAGCCTGTGCCGGAGTCTGAAACCGCACATAAAGCAGCCACAACGCCACCGGTGAAACAAGCAAAGGGACGACCCAGGCGAATCGTCGAGGTGGATGCTGCCGATCAATCCAAGCCAGCGCCGGAAATGAGAGAAGACTGGTTTCCTTGAACAAAGCAGCCATCGCCAACAGTCCGCCAGCCGCGACCACTTGAGTTTCAGCCAGGAACATTCCCCACACACTGACGGTGACTGCCGGAAGATCGGTCAGCGCCCGTTCGACCGAGATCAGAGTTCCTGTCGTCCAAAGAATGGCGACTGCGAGTAACCGTTCGCGAAATCCGGCAAACCCGACATGGCGCGCGAGAATTCCCATCAGCCCTAACCAGAAGAAAATATTGAGCACGGCGTAAGCCTGCAAAATCCATGAGGGCTGTCCTAGCCCGGCGACATAAGCCAGCATCGGCAAGCCGATTCGGCGAGCACGATATCGAAAGTTGTCGCAGGCTCGCGGCAGATTGGGGTCGGTGAGCAGTGGTGAAAGAGCAATCTGCGCGTAGAGCTGGCCATCATAGCCAAACTCTGAACGTGCCGGTGGATTGAGCTGTTGGACTTCCGGCAACGCTCGCGGGAGGAATTTGGTCCCGAACAGCGGGAGGTCGAGGAACCCGTGCTGGGTTGAAAACTCTTTGGTCACGAGGCACGCGGGAAGAACCGCCAGCAAGAGCAGGAACATGATCTGAAAGCGACGCGACATGAACAGCTGCCTTGCCGAAGGCGTCTGGAATTGTGTTGCGGGCGGACGCCAGCGACGGACTCCTACGTTTTCTCAGAACGCTTCGTCAAGGTGAGCTGACACTGTGTGAAAATCGAGATTGTTGCCTCGTCGCAAATCGTGCTACGTTCCGCGCGGCGTCCGGAAATTCAGAAGGCGACAACGGAGTCCAAAGATGGAACTCAACCAGTTGCAGCACCACTGGAATGGGTTGGGTGAGGAAGACCCGTTGTTCGCAGTTCTCACGCAGCCGGGTAAGGAACAGAACCGGTGGCAACGGGAAGAGTTTCTGGAGACCGGACGACGCAACATTGACTCGATGTTGAACCAGTTGACAGAGAACGGCGTCGCCCCGAAGCGTGGCCGGGCGCTGGATTTCGGATGCGCGGTGGGGAGGTTGACGCAAGCACTGTGCGATCATTTCGACGACGTGGACGGTGTCGATATCGCCCCGTCGATGCTCCGAGTCGCGCGCGAATGGAATCAGCACGGCGAGCGCTGTCGATATCACCTCAATGAAGAAAATTCATTGAAGTTGTTCAAAGACCAGTCGTTCGACTTCATTTGCACGATGATCACACTGCAACACATGCGACCCCAATTCGCAACCAATTACATCGTGGAGTTTGCACGCGTGCTGGCTCCGGGAGGAGCGTTGTACTTCCAAGTGCCCGATCAGCGTGTCTCACGGCTGGCGACAAGCGGCGCGGCTCCACCAATCGCAACGAAACCTCGGCTTCTCAGCCGTTTCTCACAAAAACTCCGAAAGCTTTGGACTCGCGAGACAAAGCCCTGGAAGGCATCGACGTATCGAATGGAAATGTATTGCCTGCCGGAGACGGACGTTGTTCCGCTGCTGCACTCGTTGGGGTTGAATCTTGTCGCCGTGACGGCGAACTCCTGGGCCGGACCACACTTCATCAGTAAGGCCTATTTGGCTCAGCGCCCGCTCACCACGGAATCGCGCGAGCCGGTGCTCGACTCCTCGTCGAATCTCGCTCGTGCTGCGTAGACACCCTCCCACCTCCAACAACAGTCCGCCACATGCTTGCTGAAAGACCGCACGTCCTGATCGATGGGACAAAGCTGGCGGATGCCAGCATTGATGGAATTCGCCGGTACCTGCAAGAACTTTTGAAATCGCTCGCCGTGCAAATCGCGTGGCGGAGGCCTGACTGGTCCATTCGAGTTACGGTCGACAGTCAAAACACGTTTCCGTTGCACGATGTTGTTCAAGCGTTGGAGCGAGCGGACGAAGGTGCGCCGTTGACTCCGCTGGATCGACGACTCGACGCACTGCGACATCCACCGCAGACTTTGGGGCAAAAGTTCATTCGCTTCCGTGCCAAGATGGAACGGAGTGTGATGAAGCGGTGGCCCCCATGGAGACGACAACCGGGACAGTGCGGGCTGATTCACTTGCCGCTGCCAAACACCTTTCGGCTGTATGCCCATCATTCCGCTCCGATGATGGTCACGGTCCATGATCTGTCGCACCTCGTGTGCCCGGAGTTTCAGACTCCGGCCAATGTTTTCACCTTGTCGAACGGGTTAGCCGGCGCAATCCGCCGCGAGGCCTTGTTTCTGGCAGTGTCGGAATCCACCAAACGCGAGATGGTCCAACTGCTCGACGTGCCCAGCCATCAAATTCAGGTCGTTCACGAGGCGTGTGATCGAACGCAGTTTCAACGGGTGTCTGATCCGCGTGTGATCCAGCGTCTCCGGCAAAAGTACCGGCTGCCGGATCAGCCGTTTGTGTTGACACTTTGCCGACTGGAACCGCGTAAAAACTTGACGGCGGTTGTGCGAGCCTGTCAGCTACTCTTCCAAACGAGTCCCGATTTGCGGTTTCATTTGGTCATCGTCGGTGGCCGCGGTTGGGGCAATCAAGCCGGTGAACTGGCGAAGTTTGCTTCGGATCGCGTGCATCTGACCGGGCCCGTCGATGACGCCGACTTGGCCGCTCTGTATTCGAGTGCCTCCGCGTTTATGGGCATGTCGTTCTATGAAGGCTTCTGCCTGCCGATTCTCGAAGCCATGGGCTGCGGCTGCCCGGTGATTCATTCCGACACTTCCGCGATGCCGGAAATCGCCGGAGGCGCCGGCCTCTCCGCTTCGCCGACGGACATCAATCAGATTGCACATCACATTCAGGCGGTTCTTCGCGATTCCGCATTGAGGAACCGATTGAAAGCCGGCGGAATCGCCCGGGCCAACCAATTCAGTTGGGCTCGCACCGCCGACGAGACCATGCAGATATACGACTCTCTTTTGCAGAGCGCGGTGAGGGCCGACCGGCCAGCTCACCCGCGCGTCGCTGCTTGAAATGCCATCGATGACTTCGACGCCCACCGATTCAGAAAAGTCTTCACGTACGCAGCTTCGACGTTTGAGCGAGAGCGTGCGGTTCGTGTTTCCGTTGATGTGGAATGCCAACCGACGTCAGTGTTTGGTGGCCATGCTCAGTACGCTGATTTCCGCACAGTTGGCACCGCTGCTGGTGGTCGTGATGGCGTTAGCCGTGTCAGAGATTCAGTCGTCGTTGGCGTCGGGCGAGCCACACGTGGCGGTACTGGATCGCTGGCTGGCGACCTCGGTGACGATCGGTCTGTTGATCACGGCATCAGGAGGCTTGAAGCAATACGCCCGGCGGCGGTTGGCGGATGAGATTCGGCTGCAAATCAATCAGCGAGTTTTACGTCATGCCGCGACGCTCGATTTGCAATGCCTGGAAGATACAGAAACGCAAAACCTGCTGCGGCGAGCCAACAACGATCCGGGACACAAAGTCTTGGGCGCCGCGATGGGCTTGATTGATACCGCCGCCGCCGGGTTGCAGGTGTTCGGCTTCCTGGGTGTGTTGCTGTGGATCGAGCCGGTCTGGTCCGGGCTGTTGGCGTTGTCGGGAGTTCCGGCGTTGATCTCGCAGTGGTTTCTTTCGCGACGCTCCTTCGAAAGCATCCGCGCGCAAACGAACGCACTCCGCTGGGGCGGCTACTACAGCAATTGCCTGACGAATCACCACATCGTTCCCGCTCTCCGCATGATGCGGCTGGTCTCGTTCATGCTGGACCGGTTTCAGCAAACCGTCACCACGACGCTGGCGGCCAGTCATCGGCTTTATCGCATGCAGACGATCTTGCGATTCATTTCCACGGCGTTGACCTTCACCGCCGTGGCGCTGGTGTTGAGCGTTGTCGGCCGAGCCACCTTGGCGGGTGCGGTGACGCTCGGTGGCTTCATCGCTTATTGGACGTCGGCGTGGCGATTGCAAGCGTCGATGTCGCGTCTGAGCGATTCACTCTCGGCGGTGTTCGACGCTCACTTCGACGTCGTCAACATTCATGAGTTTCTCGCGTTGCAGCCGTCGCGGCCGTTGACCGAGGGTTTTCGGGGCATTGTGTCCGGCTTGATCGAATGCGACAACGTGACGTTCCAATACCCCGGCGCGAAACGGCCCGCCGTGGAACACGTTTCATTGACGATTCGTCCGGGGGAAACCATCGCGCTCGTCGGACCCAATGGGGCCGGCAAGACAACGCTGTTGAAGCTGCTGACTCGATTGTACGACCCGACGGATGGAGTCATCCGCGTCGAAGGGACCGACTTGCAAGAGTGGGATTTGGAAGCGTTCTATCGGCAGGTGACGATGGTCTTTCAAGCGCCGATCCATTTTGAGGCGACTGCTCACGAGAACGTCGCATTCGGCAGTCCGGAGAGGTTGCTCGACGATCGCGACGCCGTTCGCAGCATCTGCCAGCAGACCGAATTGGACGAGGTCCTTGGCAAACTTCCACAGGGCTACGACACGCATTTGGGCCGAATCTTTGGCGAAACCGATCTGTCGGGCGGCCAGTGGCGGCGGTTGTCCGTCACTCAGGCACTCGCTGGAGATCCGTCGTTGATGATCCTCGACGAACCGTATGCCAACCTTGATCCCCAGGCTGAGGAAAAGATGTATCGAACCATCGAACATCTGTTGAAAGGCCGCACCGCGATCCTGATCTCGCATCGCTTCTCGACACTGCGCTTGGCGGAACGCATTGTCGTCATGGATTCCGGACGCATCGTCGAGGAAGGAACTCACCCGGCCTTGATCGAACAGAATGGACTGTATGCGTCGATGTACCGCGCCTCGTTGGCTCGGTTCGACATGAGTGTTGGCCAGACGGAACAGAAAGCGGCTTGAACCTGAATATCCTGTCAACGAGGTGATCGTGTCGCCAGATGCCACGTTTCCCGAAGATCTCTTTCCCGCGAGTCTCGAGTGGAGGTCCGACTATCGTCAGTTGCTGACGTTGGGCCAGAGCCGAATGCGCCAGTCCACCGCGGTGATCTGCGGCCTGGCACGCGACGTCGCGGAGGTTCTGCCGGTGACGATCGCTCGGATCGCGCGGATCGGCGAATGCTTCGGTGATTACCGAGTCGTGATTTACGAGAATGATTCGCGCGATGACACACGACCGCTGTTGCTCGCGTGGGCTCGACACAATCATCGAGTTCACCTGATCGCGGAGACGATCGGCGATCCGGTGAATCCGTGTGCTCGTTGTTTACAGCGAGCAACGCGGATGGCGAACTACCGCAATCGATACCTCGACGTGTTGCGATCCGAATTCGCGAGCTTCGACTATGCGCTGGTTCTCGACACCGACCTCAAAGGCGGCTGGAGCTACGACGGTATTGCCAACACGATCGGACATGACGGCTGGGACTTCGTCGGCTCGAACGGCATCATCTTCAAACGCCTGGGCCGAGACCTGAACGTCCCGATTCAATACGACGCTTGGGCGTTTCGCTGGGATGCCGACTTCTCCGCGCTCCCGACCGGTTCCGTCAACGACTTGCAATGGCAGCGCGGTCAACCGCTGGTTCCCGTCACATCGTGCTTTGGCGGCCTGGGCGTGTACCGCATGCCGGCATTGCTGTCGGCCCGCTATTCCGGCTGGGATTCCGAGCACATTCCACTGCACCAATTGATGCGGAACAACGGCTTCCATCGCATGTTCATCAATCCCAGCCAAATCGCACTGTACGGCCGCCGTCACCGCGCCGTCGACCGAGTGATGATCCCCTTGTTGAAATGGATCACCCGCATGCGCAATTTCTCGTGGCCGCAGACGCTCACTGTGCCGCAGATCGAACCGCTATGTCTGGGCATGCGCAGCTGATCCTCCACAAACCGTCCGTCGACGGAATTGGCAAGCAATTCTTGCACGGGCATCCGTGAGACATTCAGGCGCTTGGGACGGCAGGACGTTGAACACGGCAAAAGCGTGCTGGGTGTGGCGAGTGTCACGGTTGCATTGAGGGAATCCGACGCCTGACGCAAATTGGATTGACGTGAACATGGCGTGGCAGGGGCCGATGCCTCTGGCCCAGCGGTGGACTCGGCGGGCGCTTCTTGAGTCAGCTTGGTCGGAGTGCTGGCGGCGCGGCGGAACAGGCGGCAGAAGTCCTTCACGAGATTCAGCCAGCCGTGGTTGCTGATCTTCAGGCGCTGCAGGAGGTGAGCCACCTCCGCATCCCATGATCAAAAGTCTTCCCCGACGCCACGTCGGTCCCACACAAGAACGCCCGGCGCATGCTGCGGTTCGTGCAGTGATACGCTCCCACGTTCGCCGTCTCAATCGAAAACTTTCGCAGAATCCGAGCTATGACTACTCCTTCACACCTTCCAGTTTCCGAAAAGCCGGGCTTCTGGCTGTGGGCTGCAACGCGCAGTTTTCATTGGGAATGCTGAGTGAGAGTCTTGCCTGATTCCTGCGAACAGGACAACGTGCGCTTGAGTTGCGCGGACTACGTTGGTCACACAAACGGCAGTATCGCCAGACGGAACGCGGCGACGTCACGGAAACGATCGTCTGGCTCGCGAGCCAGACCGCGCTGGATCGCTTCGACCAGAGGATGCGGCAAGTCAGAACGGCGTTGAGTGACCGATATCGGGTCGTCTTGCAGGATCATCAACAGTCGCTTCGACAATTCCTTCGGGAAGTCGTAGACGTATTGCTTGGTCAACAAGTAGTACAGCGTCGCGGCGGCGGCGTACTGATCGACGGCCGGCTTCGAGTCGCGAAAGGCCGTGATCTGTTCCGGAGGCATGAAAGGTGTGGTCCCGCCGATAGCTCCGGTGATCGTCAATCCGCTGAGTTTCGACGCCTGGTAAGTGCGAGCTAAACCGAAGTCAGACAGCAACACGTAGTCCGCCGGTCCGTCCGCGCGAATCAGTAAGTTGGACGGCTTGATGTCTCGATGCACGAAACCGATGGCGTGAGCGGACTCCAACGCCTCCAACAACTGGCAGACAATGCGCACCGCTCGCGGAATTGGCAGCGGCTCAGCATTTTTGCGGACCAACTTGCCTCCGTCGGTTCCGGGCACGAAATCCATCGCGAAGTACACGAGGCCTTGAGACTCACCCACTTCCCGAAAGCGAACGATGCGCGGATGGTCCAACTGTCTGAGAATGTCCGCCTCACGCAGAAACTTGGCATAGTCCTGCCGCTCGCCGCGTACGGCCGGCAACACCGTCTTGATGGCGACAACCGAGCGGTCTGCCACGCGAATCGCGCGGTACACGACACCCATGCCACCTCGGCCCAGTTCATCGACGATTTGGTATTCCGCGATCGGCTGCTCCCGTTTGCGAATCTGTTCGCGATAATCGGCCGGCAGTAAACTGACCATGCTGGCGTCGACGCTGACTGGTTCGAGCAGCGGCAAAACCAACGTCGGGGGCAAGTCATTCGTGTCGACCGTGCCAACCTGTTGGCGAGCGGAGAGATCGACGTCTTGGCGAGCGGGGGGTGTCAACCCCCCGGTGGGTGGTGTCTCAAGTGGCGATGATTGCACCGGGGGGCTAACACCCCCCGCTCGCCAATTTGCGTTGTCCGCTCGGCTGTTTGACTTCTTTTCTTGGTGTTGCGGTTCGATCAGTCGCTGTGCGAGCGTGTCGATTGCTGACTCTGGCCGCGATGCGACGTCCGCGGCCTGTATCGCACCGACCAGCGCCACCTGCAAGACCGTCCGCCCACCGCGAATCTCATCCCCATCATTAAGCTCGATGGATGTGACCTTTTGCGAATTCACAAACGTGCCATTGCGGCTCCCCATATCGAGCAACCGACACAGCGGCGGATTGACCTCGATCAAAAAGTGATTCCGCGAGAAATACGGATCATCCTTCGGCAATCGAAACTGAGCTTTCTTCGCCCGCCCAACGATGAAGTTGTCATGCTCCTCGAACGAAAACTCCCGCCCTTCATCTGGCCCTGCAATGACCCTCAGCGTAATACGCATCAAAGAAACCTCTGGCGAGCGGGGCGGCGTCAGCCCCCCGGTCAACGCGACCCCGGCGAGCGGGCGGGCGTCAGCCCCCCGGTTTCATTGAATCGGGAGTTCGTCTCGATTCCAAGACAACCGGGGGGCTGACGCCACCCCGCTCGCCATCGCGCGTTCTGGCGCCGCCGCCCCGCTCGCCATCGCGCGTGTTGTTGTCTGCTTTCACATTCATCGTCTTGGCATCGAACACAACGCCGTGCTCGCGAGTCCAAATCAGAAACGGGTTCGGCTGTTGCCGAACATAATTCACAGCCGCTTCGACCGACGCGGCGTTCGACAGCTTGCGTTTCGAGCCGGACTCGGTCCACCACGTCTCGCTGGCCGGCGATCGGTAGCTCCGATTGAGTTTGCGACTGCCATAGCTTTTGAAATCTCGCAAGATGCCATCCGGATCGGGATCGCCCGTCACGCCGACCACGACATGCAGATGCGTCCGCATCACTCCCACCGCGATGAGCAGCCACTGACGATGAGTGACTGTTTCCTGAAACTGGTCCAACAAGTCGTGAGCCTGATCCACTTGCAGCAGAACCACCGGTGCCTTGAGTTGTCTCGCGGCAAATTGAGCCAGCCGAGCATTCGGCTTGGAAGGTTGCGTGTTCGGCTGATTGTTGATCCGTCTCACCTGCGACGCAACTCGTTCGGTCCCCACGAAACCTCGCTGATCACCCGGCAACCAAGAACCGTAAGTCGTCCAAGTCAGAAACCAGTGCCGGTCGATGGACAAAAAATTGAGCGGCGTATCGGTCATGGTAAAAGTCTCAGGCGAGCGGGGCGGCGTCAGCCCCCCGGTCCACACGACCCCGGCGAGCGGGCGGGCGTCAGCCCCCCGGTCTCATTGAATCGAGCGTTCGTCCCGGTTCCAAGCCAACCGGGGGGCTGACGCCACCCCGCTCGCGATCGCGCGTTCTGCTGACGCCGCCCCGCTCGTCGAGTTTCACGCATCGGGCGCGATTCCGTCGCATCCGTCGTTCGCGATTCACCGGCCAGCTCACACTGG
>CAZPUJ010000090.1:0-11408 GCA_964589725.1 uncultured Planctomycetaceae bacterium | reverse complement strand
TTTCTCACGTCAAAGTTCGGAGGGAGTAATCTTGCGCAAGTGGTCAAGCCACAGCGAGGCTAAAACGCTCCTCACGAACAACCACAACCCAAACTCTGACATCCACTGGGCTGTGGTTTCAACATACGAGCGAGGGATTTCAACCAAGACGCAGATTGAAGAATTAGCCAACCGTGGTGATTAGCCCATCAGCTCTGACGCTCGTATGATGCATGTTTCAGGCTAAACCAGCACGCGGCTCGTGGCTTACGGAAAAGGGTTACGCCAATGGGCGATACTGGATTCGAACCAGTGACTTCCACCGTGTGAAGATGGCACTCTAGCCGCTGAGTTAATCGCCCGAATCTCATGCCGTCGCCAGGACTCAGCCTTGGACGACATGGGCAGGCGTTGTACCGTCTTGCTAGTCGGGTCGCAAGTTTCTGGGAATCTGGGAATGAGATGAATCGTATGTCTGACAGCGATAACCAATTTGAAGCGCAGGCGGTTGGCGTCGAGACAAACGCCGCGCGACGCGATGAACCTCTGGCGGTGCGCGGTCGGACGATTGCTGTGATGCCGGCCTACAATGCGGCGGCGACGTTGGAGCGGACGGTCGCTGATATTCCGGTTGGATCGGTCGACGAAATCATCCTCGTGGACGACTGCAGCCGGGATGACACGGTTGAGATTGCTCGGCGATTAGGTCTGACGGTTTACACTCACGAGCAGAACAAAGGGTACGGCGGAAATCAGAAGACTTGTTACCGGCACGCGTTGGAGGCTGGTGCCGACTTCATCGTGATGATTCACCCGGATTATCAGTACGACAGCCGAGTCATTCCGATTGCGATCGAGATTCTCAAGCTGGGAATTTGCGATGTGATGCTCGGTTCGCGGATTCGAACACGGCGAGAGGCATTAGATGGCGGGATGCCGAAGTGGAAGTACGTCGCCAATCGGATGCTGACGATTTGCGAGAACATCGCGCTCGGCCAGAATCTGGGTGACTTTCACAGCGGCTTTCGGGCTTACCGACGGGCCGTGGTCGAGACGATTCCCTTTGAGCGGAACTCAGACGATTTTGTGTTCGACAGCCAGTTTCTCGCTCAGGCGGTGCATTTTGGATTCAAGATGGGGGACATCCCCGTGCCGGTGCGGTACTTTGACGAGGCGTCCAGCATCAACTTCCGCCGCAGTCTGACGTACGGGTTGAGGACTTTGCAGGTGTTGGGCCAATTCTGGGCTCATCGGTTGGGGATCTGGAGGAATGGGTTGTTTGAGAATTCCGTAGTCACAGACAAAAACTCTCAGCCTACTTGATGACAAGCGCACGACGTCGCCTCGTCGGGATGGGCGGAGGCTCATACGAACTGTGCCACGGTCAGCTCAGTTTCCGCATTCAGGCGTTTCGGTAGGCATTCAGGCGTTTCGGTAGTCCGACTCCCGAGCGTCATGCGGAGCTGGTTCCGGTCACTGGCCGTGGTACATTTTCTTTTTGGCCACAGACGTATCGTCTTTATACAGAACGTTCTTCGGGCCACTCGAACGCGGGCGACGCACGATCAAGTTCGGTTGTGGCTGCTGGTTTCGTCTTATCCTTCGGCGGCAAGCCGTCGACGGGGCGGGCGCGGGTCGTCCAGGCGTTCACTCATCGTGCCCCATCTTCGTCCCAAGATGCCGTCTTGTCACGTTTTGGGAATCGGACTAGAGTGCAAGTCGTCGTGCTTGGCGAGTGTCAATCGTCACCCGCTCGGGGCAGATCATCGTGGCTCTCACGGAAATCGACAGAAATCTGCTGAAGCGTTGCCTTTCCGAAGAACCGGGAGCGTGGAAGGACTTCGTTGACCGATTCATTGGACTCTTCGTTCACGTCATCAACCACACCGCCCATGCCCGCAGTGTCTCGTTGGCCTCGGATGACATTGACGATCTGTCTGCTGAGATTTTCGTGACCCTGCTGTCGAACAATTACACCGTCCTGCGACAGTTTCGAGGCAAGAGTTCGCTGGCCACGTACTTGACCGTGATTGCTCGGCGAATCGTGGTTCGGGAGATCACTCAGCGGCGGATGTCAGAGGCGATGGGGCATGTCGCCGCGCACGGTTCGTCGATCGAAGCGGCCCAGGCGTCGACATCGGAACAGCAGCGGGTTGAGAACAATGAAGAGGTCGCTCGGCTGTTGAAGGACTTGCCGCCGCGTGAAGCGGATGTCGTGCGGCAATTCCATTTGGAGGGTAAGTCGTACCGCGAGATCAGCGCGGCTCTGGGCATTCCGGAGAACTCGATCGGCCCGACGTTAAACCGGGCTCGCGAGCGGATGCGGCAGCGGAACGTGACGTCTTAGACCTGATCCGCCACAATCCTCCCGGCACAGGCGGTCCGCCTGTCCGCTGGGATCTTCACCTCGCGACTCGCAGGCGAGCCGCCTGCACCACGGTTGAGCCCGCTCAATGACTTCGTCGTATGCCGCCTGTGCCGAGCATGTCCACCGCTTGGATGCCGCCGTTCGACAATTGGAAACGCTCGCTCAGGCGTTGCAACTGCCGCCGTTGGCGCGTCGTGATTGGTTCGAGATTCTGGATCGCAAGCTGCTCCCACAACTCACGGACGATGCCTTTCTGGTCGTGGCTGTGGTCGGCGGAACGAACATCGGCAAGAGCGTAATCTTCAATCACCTGGCTGGCTGCCACGCAAGCGCCACCAGTCCGTTTGCCTCGGGGACGAAACATCCCGTGTGCCTCGTGCCGGCGGGGTTCGAACAGCGGCACGATCTCAGTTCGATCTTTCGAGGCTTTTCTTTGCATGCGTGGGTGACCTCCGAGGCGGCTCTTGAAGATCACGCCGAGCATCGGCTGTTCTGGCGGACGAGCGCAGCGACGCCCTCCAACTTGCTGATTCTCGACACGCCCGACATCGACGGTGATGTGCGCGTCAACTGGGAACGAGCCGCCAACATTCGACGTTGTGCGGACGTGCTCGTCGCCGTTTTGACGCAACAGAAGTACAACGATGCGGCTGTGAAGCAGTTCTTTCGCAGAGCGGCCGACGAAGACAAGGCCGTGTTGATCGTCTTCAACCAAGTCCTGCTGCCCGACGATGAATCGTTCTGGCCAGTCTGGCTGCGGACCTTTTGTCAGGAAACAGGGGTTCGTCCGGAGTTCGTTTACATCGTCCCGTCGGATCGCCGCGCGGCGGAGGAAAATCAATTGCCGTTTTACGTTCGCGAGTGGTCGACGGCCGAGACTGATTCAGCGAGCCGGGGACGTGAGTCCCCCGGTTCATCGGAGTTCCATGCAATTCCAACCGAGAGGCTCACGCCTCCCGCTCGCCAGCAACGATGCAATGAACAACACAGCCTCAAGGACGACCTGTCGTCGCTCCATTTCAGCTCGATTAAGTTGCGTTCGTTGCGCGGGGCGTTGCGACAAGTGCTTCAGCCGGAGACGGGATTGCCGGCCTATCTTGGCGAGATTGAGCGTCGTAGTGCCGAGTTCGCATCGGCGTCAGAGTTGCTATCGACGCACCAACTGGCCGAGATCGACGACTGGCCGGCGATCCCGACCCCGGTCGTTGTGAATGAAGTCCGTCACTGGTGGCAGCGGCAGCGCGAAGGTTGGACGAAGACGATTCACGATTCGTACAACGTGCTGGGCCGCTGGATCGCGAAGCCGTTCGTGGCTCTGCGCGATCATTGGCAAGGGGAACAGCAGCCGCCGCTGGAGCAGTATCGGCGGCGCGAATGGCAAACGATCCTCGACGCGGTCGAGAAGGTTTACGACCGACTGCGTTGGTTCTCCGAGTTGGGCAATCCGCTGTTGCAGCCGCGCATCGAACGGTTGCTCGCCGGCAAATCGCGCGTTGAAATGCTGGAGTTACTGAAGACTCGGCATGACCTGACCGACCTGGCCGCTGAGGTTTGCGACCTGGTGACCGCCGAGATGGAAGCCTTCCGCGCGGAAAGCCCACACGTTTTTCAATACATGAAATGGCTCGATCAAGGCGCCGCGGCCGTGCGGCCCGTGACCAGTATCGCTCTGTTTGTGACCGGCTTCGGTCCGGCGGGGGATGCGGTCGGGCATTTGGCGGCAAACACAGCTATGCAATCGGCCGTGCATCTGGCCGGAGATATCACTGGCGGAACAGTCGCCGCGGCGTTGGGCGAAACTGCGATCAGCAGCTCCGCGTCGACGGGAGTCGGAATGTTGGAGGCTCGATTCCGTCGGCTACACGCGCGGTTCACGGCCAAGCGCGCCGGTTGGTTGGCGCGCATGTTGAAAGATCATTTGTTGGGATCGTTGCCGGAAGAATTTCAAGCCGCGACGTCAGTGCCGCAGTGCGAAGTGTTTCGAACCGTGCGAGAAACGATCCAGGCGTTGCGAAAAGAAGTACTGAGTACCGAGTGCCCAGTGCCCAGTGTTTCGGACCTTCGGGCGCCCGTGCATGGGGATTCTGCCTTACTGGGCACTGACCACTGACCGCTGAGAACTGACATCATGCCTGACTCCGAACTGGCTCAGTTGGAATTGTTCGCGGAGATCGACGAGCTGATTCGTCGCTTGCGGTCGTTCGTAGACGGGGACTCACCGTGGGAGCCGTTGAATCATTGTCGAGCGATCTTCCGGCGGCTGTTGACGCGAGTCGAGACGTTGCGGATTCGGCTGGAGTCGCCGCTGATCGTGGCGACGTTTGGAGGGACTGGCGTCGGCAAGAGTGCATTGGTGAACGCGCTCGTCGGACGCGAGTGTACTCGTTCGGGGCGTGAGCGTCCGACGACCACGCAGCCGATGTTGATTGCGCATCCTGACACCAATCTTGAATCGCTGGGCGTACCGTTGGCGGACTTTGAACTGGTGCGAATGGACTCGCCGATTCTGCGAGACATCGTGCTGGTCGACTGCCCCGATCCGGACACGACGGAGCAGGAAGCCGCCGGTACGAATCTGTGGCGATTGCGAAAACTGCTGCCGCACTGCGACGTGTTGCTGATCGTGTCGACGCAGCAAAAGTATCGGTCGGCACGCGTCGGCGACGAACTGTTCCAAGCGGCGGAAGGGTGTCGATTGATCTTCGTGCAAACGCACGCGGATCAGGACACGGACATTCGCGAAGACTGGCGAAAACAATTGGCCGATCGGTACGCCGTTGGGGATCTGTTTTTCGTCGACTCGCCGCGGGCGATGCAGGATCAGCAGGCTGGCCGGCGTCCGACGGGCGACTTCGCAAGGTTGCAGGATTTATTGACGAGCCGCATCGCCTCATCGCAGCGGATTCAGGTGCGACGGGCCAATCTGCTCGACTTGATTCACACGGCGATCGGACGCTGCCGTGAGCACGTGGACGCGAACTGGCCGGCGATCGAGAAGCTCGAAGCGGCGCTCGAAACACAACGGCAGAAAATGCATGACGCGATGACGACTCGGCTGCGCGATGAATTAGCCACCAGTCAAGGACTGTGGGAGCGTCGGCTGCTCACGTCCGTGACGGAACGTTGGGGAACCAGTCCGTTCTCGGGGATTCTGCGGTTGTACTCGGGGCTGGGGAATCTCATCGCCTCGGCCACGCTGATGCGAGCTCGTTCATCGGCTCAAATGGCGCTCATTGGTGTGGTGCAGGGGACTCGCTGGCTGACAGCCAAGAGTCAGGAACGCGAAGCCGAGTCGAACTTGCAGCGCGTCGCCAGTTCGCTCGGCCTGCAAGACGACTTGCTGCGCGAGTCACAATTGGTCCTCAGCGGCTTTCTGCGCGAGGCGAAGTTGACGTCCTTGTCCACCGCATCCAAGACCGTCCAAGAATTGCGACAAGAAGCCGTGCGAGTGGAGAGTCAGTTCTTGGGTGACGCCAGCCAGCGGGTCGACGGTATGGTCGAGGAGGTCGCGAAGAAGAGGTCGGGGTTGTTGATCCGCCTATGGTACGAAGTGCTCTTGCTCGCGTTTGTGGTCTTCGTGCTGTACCGCATTCTGAAGAACTTCTTCGTGGACTCGATGCACGATCCTTTGAAAGTCCTGCCGACATCCTTCTACGTCGAAGCGGGAGTGGTCTTGCTGATTTGGGCGACGCTTTTAGTAATGCTCTTCACGCGGCGACTGCGTCGCGGGCTGCAACGGCAAGTCGAAAAGCTGGCGGCCGAGTTGGCGGCTCAACGACTCGGTCAGGGCTTATTCCCGTCGTGGGAAGAGGCGTGCCGCGACGTTCGTTCACAGCGTCAGACGCTGGAACTGCTCGCTGACACCTCGCGTCAAGTTCGCGAGCGTTTGGCGTCGCCGGTCAACTTCGGAGCCGTGCGCTGAAACTGGACGACTATTTGCTCGAACCACCTTGGAACAAGGGGCTGGTCTTCCCCGTCGAGGTCTGCGGTTTGATCCGCTTTTCGCCGCCGGTCATGGCACCGGAGACTTTGCTGGAGATCTTGTCCACGGGGGCGGCTCGCTTTCCGGCATTCAAAGGATAGCCTTCCGTACCGGGCTGAAACAGCCGTCGCTGTGGCTGGTAGCCGATCCACGACAGGAAGTCGTTGAGGCTCACCCAAGTGACCCCTTGCAGTCGAGCCTCCTCGAGCAGTTTTTTTCGGTGGTTGCTGATCCGAGCGATTTTTTCCTTATCCTCTTCTTTAACGGCAAGCGTGGGGTCGGGAATATTGCCGATGACCAGGAACTTCGTGTTCACGTCGATGCCCGGTGTGTTTTCATCATGCTCGACGAATGCCGTTGGAAATTTTGTGTAGCGGATGCGCTTGCCGTCGTCGTCGACTTCGTTGTCGACGGAGGCTCCAGCGGCAGAGATGAGTTCGTGCAACCGCTGTCGGTCACTCTTGCCGTCGCCATCCAAGTCGATGATGCCGACGAACGAAAAACCTTCCGTGCGGCCGGGACTCCATAACGGCGTGAAGATCGGGTCGCCCTTCGCAATCGGCTGATAGAGTTCGTCCTTGATGATGCGGGCTTCGGCGGTGTGTGCGTCGATGATTCGAGTGACTTCGATGGCGCCTTTGATGTCTTCGCTGCCGCGGGCGACACCATGATGGCTCTTGGTGTACACGCTAAAGGTCGTCCGCTTCCGCAGGTTGTCCGCTTCGCCGAGATTGATCCAGACCAGTCCATTTTGATTATCGACCCAACGAATCTGGCCATCCGCGACGTCAAAGCTGGACTGCGTCAGCTTCTTCAATTCGTCGGTCAGCTTCTCGTTGATTTTGACGAGTTTATCGTGCTCGACCTTCGCTTCCTTGACTTCCTTGGCCCGCGCGGCCCTTTCGTCGTCGACTTCCTTTTGAAGCTCGTTGTATTCGCCACGCAGTTTTGCGATGTCCCTTTCCATCGAGCGAACCAATTCCTCCTTGGTCTTGATCAAACCCATCTTTTCATCCTCGGCGTCCTGACGAGCTTTGTCGTGTATGGCGACCCTCTTTTCATGTTTTGCATCCAACGCCAGGAAGCTCGCGTTCAAGGTCTCGTAATTTTGCCGCTGCTTGTCCAGTTTATCCGTCAGATCGACTCTCTGTTGCAGCAACTTCGAGATGGCGGACTTCGTCGTCAGCTCCGCCACGTCGGCTTTCTGGATGTCGGCTAGCGTCGCTCCGTGAACCTTTCCCGTGTCGCCGTCTTCGCCCAAGCCATGAACCTCATACTGATTGCCCACCAGCTTCTTGAGGTCGTCGTACTCGGTGTCTCGCGTGGTGAGCGCGGCCTCGACCTTCTTGCGATCGGCGTCGGACTTGTCGCGCGCCACCTGCAACTGCCGGCTGTTCTTGATCTCCATGTACAGGATCGTGCCCAGCACCACGACAATCAACGACAGGATGATGACGGAGACTTGATACCCAACGGGTTTGCTCGGTGCGGCAGCCATGGTTCACCTCGGACGGAAAATAAGATTTCACGAGTATCGGAATGGCCCGCGAACAGACGTGATGCTGGAACTCTACTCGCCGTTTGACCTTGGTCAAGAGACGACTGGCAAGCGGGTCGTAACAATCGAGTCGGCTGGCTCAACGACAACCTATGCCGTCCGCGCTGATTGTGCCGACGTGCGGTCGTCCTTTGTCAATCATCCTTTGGCCGTTGAAACTGACCATGAACAGCCGCCGACTTGATGTCGCTCGACTCAACCGTAAGATTGCACGAGTCGAATCACCGGAGCCATACGCATGTTTCCTCAAACGGTTGCCTGGGTGTTGTTGACGTCCGTTGGACTCGCCCTGGTCGGCGCGTGCGCGTTTCAGCGGTTCGGACGTCGGTGGCTCGCGGATCGCCGGCTAGCCGAGGCCCAGCATGCGCTGCGACTCTTCCGATTGCAGCGTGAAATGTTGGAAGCCAAGTTCTTCGACATGGCCCGTGCGACCGGAAAGCCGCGCGGCCTGAAGTGGCTGGACTGCGATTGGCAACGCGACGTAACGTTCGCTCGCGCCTGCGACACCGGCCTGCTGACCGCCTTCGTCGCCGTCAATATTCGCTTCGAGGCGATCGCCGGTGGCGACATGGAAGGCGTCGCCGCCGTCGACACGATCCGTGACGCCGCCGCCGTGTTTCAATTCCAGCATGACCATTGGAGCACCGCGGGCAAAGCTCTGTTCAACATGAACCCCGCCGAAGCGCTCACTCGCCTGGCTGGCCAGTTCGAGCCGGTGACGCTCTCGTAGCCATCTCGCTTCGCGAGACGAAGTGCGAACGTTGACGCGAATCGTGCTGCCGTGCAACGCGGTTGGAAGCCTGTAAGTGATCGCGGAACCGATCGTTGCTTCTCATGCCGACAAGCGGCTGGTTCGGAACACCACTCTGCTCTGCTTACTCGGCAGCGGTCCGCGCCGGAGTTTTCGCGCTCCATATACGCTGCAAAGCGTAGGCAAAACGGACCGGCCAACTTCGCCGCATACGCTCAGTTGCGTAAAAGGCAAAATATTTCACCTTTACCCAGCTTAGCTCCTTGTAAATTCCGAGTGTCACTCTAAACGTAAAGTTCGGTTTTCCGGCCAGCGGCTGTTTCTCAGATTTCTCATCAAGGCCAGCGCGATTTTGACAGTTGATTCGATGCGGCGCGTGCCGTGTGGGCTGCACTCTGTTGTGCGGTGCATGCCGAGCCATTTTCTGAGTTTTCCCCAATCAGGACTACCCTAATGCTATTTCCAAAAACCTGGTTCGCCAAATCGAAGAATACGTCTCGTCGTGTTTCGAATCTGCTGAAGCCGGGTGCCCGCGCCCGCAGCTACACCAAGCGACGGATGGCGCACCGCAGTTTTCGTTGGGGCGAACAGCTCGAAGACCGGCTGCTGCTCACGGCCGTGATCACCACCGACAAGCTGGCTTACGCACCCACTGACCCGGCAATCCTGACCGGCAGCGGTTTCCCGATAGGCCAAAAGATCGACCTCGATGTGGTTCGCGGCGACTCCACTGTCTACCCGGGTTGGTCGGTCACCGATGGCGGAGATGGCGACCTGGACGGTGTGGCCGACGGCAACTTTACGACCAACTGGATCGTGCCCGACGATGCCCCAGGCAACTCCTTCGTGGCCACGGCGAACGGACTATTCGCGATCTCGTCCGCCCAGGCGTCGTTCACAGGGCTGACAACCTGGGTGTATGCGCAGCCGACCGATTACGCCCCAGGCGAGACCGCCAACCTCTTCGCCGGCGGCTTCCAGAGCGGCGAATCCGTCCTGTTCCAGGTTTCCAACCTGACCAACGACTACGTCTACACGCCGCCCTGGTCCGTCCTCGACGGTAGCGTGGACGACATGGACGGCGTGACCGACGGTCATATCCAGACAGGTTGGCTCGTTCCCGAGGATGCACTCAACACCACGCTGCATGTGAGCGCGACGGGAGAAGCGTCGGGGTTGACGGCGGAGAATACGTTTACGGATTCGGTTAGAACGGTAACCGGCATAACGTCAACAGCCGCAGACGGGACTTACACCGTCGGGGATATGATCCCAATCACAGTGACCTTCAGTGGCAGCGTCAGCGTGACGGGTACGCCGCAACTGACATTGGAGACCGGGACGACGGACGCTGTGGTCAATTTCAGTAGCGGTAACGGAACCGGCACCAACGGCAGGAATAACGCTACCATACTCACGTTCAACTATACGGTGGCCGCCGGCCATACAAGCGCTGACCTGGACTACGCCTCCACGACGGCGCTGGCACTCAATGGAGGGGTGATAAAGGACGGCTCCGACAACGCCAATCTGACGCTGCCTGCCCCGGGCGCCACCAACTCGCTGGGCGCCACTAAGAACATCGTCATCGCCACTGTTAGCGCAGTGAGCGTGGCCGCCAGTCCGGCGAGCGTTACCGAGGACGGGGCCACCAACCTCGTCTATACCTTCACGCGAACCGCCCCCACCGCTGCGGCGCTGACGATCAATTTCGGCGTCAGCGGTTCGGGCGCATTTGGGACCGACTACACGGCAATCAGTTCCAACACGCCGTTCACCTTCACGGCTTCTTCAGGCACGGTGACGTTCGCGGCAGGCAGTGCGACCGCGACCGTGACCATCGACCCCACCGTTGACAGCACGGTGGAGGCCAACGAGACGACAGTGCTGACGGTGACGACCGGATCGGGCTACACGGTGGGTAGTCCGAATCCTGCCACCGGCACCATCAATAACGACGACAGTACGACGTTGACGATCACGGCGCCGGCGATCACCGAGACCAACGCCAACCAGTCGGTGAACTTCGTGGTGAACAGCAGCAACGCGGTTCAAGGCGGGTTCACGCTGGCGTTCACGAACGCGGGCGTGACGGCCACGGCCGTGACGGACTTCAACGTGACGACGGCGAGTCCGCTGTCGTTCACTGGGACGGCGAACGAGAACCAGAACATCGCGGTGACGATCGTGGGGGACACGATCGACGAGGCGAACGAGACGTTCACGATCACGCTGGGTGCGGCGACGGGTGGCGCGGGCCAGTCGGCGGGGAGCTTCGTGTCGTCGGGGAGTCCGGCCACCGGCACCATCAATGACAACGACGATCCGACCTCGATCTCGATCGCGGCGGGTGCGGTGTCGGTGGATGAGTCTGCGGGGACGATGACCTTCACGGTGACGCGCACCGGAGATGCGCAGGGGACGCAGTCGGTGAGCTACGCGCTGTCGGGCACGGCCGATGGCGACGACCGCACGGACGTGACGATTGGCGCCGGCTCGTTGACGTTTGCCGAGGGCCAGACCTCGAAAACCATCACCATCAGCGTGACCAACGACGTGCAGGACGAATTGAACGAGACGGTGACGGTGACCTTGTCGAGCCCGAGCGGCAGCGAGGTTGATCCGCTGCTGGGCACGACGGTGGCGACGACCACCATCAATGACAACGACGATCCGACCTCGATCTCGATCGCGGCGGGTGCGGTGTCGGTGGATGAGTCTGCGGGGACGATGACCTTCACGGTGACGCGCACCGGAGATGCGCAGGGGA
>CAZPUJ010000089.1:0-30931 GCA_964589725.1 uncultured Planctomycetaceae bacterium | reverse complement strand
CGCCGGCTTGAAGATCATCGCGTTGCCGAAGGCAAGCGCGGGGGCGGACTTCCAGCAGGCAATCTGCAGCGGATAGTTCCACGCGCCGATACCGGCGACGATCCCGAGCGGCTCGCGGCGCGTGTAGCCGAAGGCTTGCGGACCGAGGTCGATGTGCTCGCCCGCCGCGCTCTGCGTGAGCGCGGCAAAGTACTCGATGCACTCGGCGCCCGAGATGACATCGACCACGCGCGTTTCCTGGATCGGCTTGCCGGTATCGCGGGTTTCGAGTTCCGCCAGTGCGTCGTTGCGCGCTCGCAGCAGTTCGGCGGCACGGCGCAGGATGCGGGCGCGCTCGCTGCCCGCGAGCGCGGCCCAGCCGGGCTGCGCCTCGCGCGCGGCAGCTACGGCGGCCTCGATCTCGCGGGGGCCGGCCACCGCTACCTCGCCGAGCCGTTCTCCGGTCGCGGGATTGATGGAAATCAGTCGCGGTTCTGCGAGACTGTCGAGGGTTGCCACATATTCCTTTCTGCAAAGAGCTACGGGGAAACGAACCTGCCGAACAGATCCCCTGTTGATCGATCATTCGTTAGCCGGTGGAGCAGGTCAAGGGCGGCAGCGGCATGACGATGGATACAAAGCCGGATGCACCGCCAAGAACGGGGGGCTGCGTGTGCGGCGCCGTACGTTATGAGGTCTCGGGGCCGATGCGACCGGTGATCGCCTGCCACTGCAACCAGTGCCGGCGCATGACCGGCCATTTCATGGCAGCGACCGCCGCGAGACGCGCTGATTTCCGCTTGATGTCGGGCACCGGACTGAAGTGGTATTCGGCGTCGGCCAAGGCACGTCGCGGTTTCTGCGATCAGTGCGGCTCAACCTTGTTCTGGGACGGAGTCGGGCGTGACAACATCAGCATCGCCGCAGGCACTCTCGACGATTCCACGGGCCTCGGGATTGCCTGCCATATTTTCGTCGCCGAGAAGGGCGAGTACTACGAGATCGATGGCCCCGCGCCGCAGATCGCGGATGGAATCTTCCCGGTCCCCTTCGCCTAGGGCCGCGACTCGCGCTTGAAGTCGAACAACCCGGTCAGATCGCCGATCGCCGGCCGGTTCACAGGCACGTACGGATCGCGATCATCGTGGATCGGGTTCGGCAGGTTGTCGCGGCTGCGGGCCGAGGTCGGCGGCAAGCCCCAGTTGTATGCGATGAATTTATTGATCGAGGCGTGATCGTAGTAGGTGTGATCGACGTGCCCCGATCGCGCGTACGGAGAGACCGCAATGAGCGGAATGCGCGTGCCGTCGCCAAAGAAGTCGATGGGCTGCACGTAGCCGGAATCGTAGTAGCCGCCGCCCTCGTCAAATGTGACAAGGACTGCCGTGTGCTTCCAGATTTCCGGATTGGCCTGCAGTCGCGTAATGATGTCGCGCACGAGCTCGTCAAAGCCCGGCTGCATGGCATAGCCGGGATGGCCGGAAATGCTGTCGTAAGGAGCAATCACGGCCACTGAAGGGAAGGTCGCCGCGTTCTTCACGTCGACATAGAACTGCTGCAGGTCCAGAAGCCTGGCGCGGTCGGGGCCGGTCATGGTCGATGTGAAGTAGCTCAGCGTGTCGCACATCGCGCAGTACTCACGGTCAACGTTCTTGCCGTCATTGCGGCCGCCGGTATACCACTTCCATGACACGCCGCCCGCGCTCAGCGCGTCGCCGATGTTGCGCATCGTCTGCGGCGGCAGCACGCGCTTTTCCGGCTTGTCTTCCCGCAAGCCACCATCCGGCAGATAGGCGGGCTCCAGATTGTTGACCATGTAGTAATGGCCGGGCTCGCAGTTACCGTCGCGGAAGACCGGGTGCGGCAGGCTGGCGAGATAATCGTGGATCGGCGCCACGCCGGGCGCAGACCGGTCCGCGCAGGCGACCAGCGTGCCGCCCTGGTATCCGTCCTCGATGTACCAGTTGTTCGTGCCGGGTTGCGGATCCGGATTTTCAATCAGCTTGGCCGGCGGCACTGCAGCGAGGCCGTCCGCCGTGTAGTAACCAACATCGGCGGTGGCGAGTGCGAAGTAATTGGCGGTCGTGCCGCCCAGGATCGGCTGATGGTAGTTGTCGGCGATCGCATACCTGTCGGCAAGTGACCGGAAGTACGCGGCGTCGCCCTGCGCCATGTTGTAGTAGCCCATCGACACGGCGCCCTGGTAGGTCTGGTTGGGCGCAAAGGCTGCGGCGCCATTGCTCCCGCCCATTCCGACCGTCTCCGCCGTCCACACGAACAGGTCGTTCCTGCCGCCGTTGATCTGCTGCCGCATCTGGAAGAAACGGTGGATCGGGTCGCCGGTGTGCGCACCGTAGCTGACGTGTTTCGTAATCTGAAACGGTCCGTTCGGCATCGGCTCGCTGAAACGGGCGTCCGGGATGTTGTATTGCTGGCCGAACGCACCAAAGGCGTAGGGCTGCGGCAGCGTCGAATAGTTGCCGGTCACTTTCGGGGTCGGCGTGTAGCGGTCGAGGACCTCGGCGGTATGCTGCTCGGCCAGCCGGAAGTTCGGTCCCGGCGATCCGTCGGCGCTGACGATGCCGAGCGACAGCAGATTCCGGACCGATGCTCCCGACTTTGGCTGATAGGTTGCGAACAGGTTATCGAACGTCCGGTTCTCGCCGACGATCACGATCACGTGCTCGATCGGCGTCCGGGGGCTGGCCGCCAGGCTGCCGGTGGCAAACACGGCGATCGCGGCCGAGACGCAGATTCTGATTGGCTTCGTTTTCGCTCTCCCGATTCGTGCAGCAGTGGCACTGCGATCGGCCCACCCCGGACGGACCACGATGCGTCCGGCCGGGGTGGTGCACAGGTCAGTCAAATCAGAATTGACCGCTCAGGGACAGGAACCACTGCAGCGGCGCGCCCGCCAGGACCGTCTGGGCGTCGCCCGCGTTGACGAAGCCATTCGAGCCGAGGGTCGAGACATAGCTCTCGTCGGTCAGGTTCGTGACATTCGCCTGTATCGAGAGATTCTTGCCAAAACTCAGGTTCTCGAGCCGGTAGCCAAGGCCCAGATTGAACACCGCATACGAATCGACCTTGCCGTCCGTGTTGGTGTAAGTGAAGTCGCGCTCGCCGACGTAATCCAGACCGAGCTTGCCGAAGAACGTGCCGTTGTCGTAGCCGAGCTCCGATTTGAACAGTTCCTGCGGCGTGTCAACCACGTTCTTGCCACCGGTTGGAATGATGGTCTCGACCGGCAAGCCAGCGACGATATCAATCCGTATGACGTCGTCCTGGTATTCCGACTGGTTGTAGCTCAACGAGTTATACCAGCTCCAGTCGTCTGCAAACGCCCAGCGCACGCCGACTTCGGCACCCGTCGTCTCGACGTCGCCGACGTTCTGCAGCACCGTCGGGTTACCGACAATGCCGGCACCAACCGTATTCGTGAGCAGCCGGTCCTTGAAGTCAACGTAGTAGATTGCCGCCACCGCCTGCACGGACGCGACGTTGTAACGCCAGCCCAATTCGTAGGTCGTCGAAGTCTCCGGCTCAAGGCCGCCGCTGGCCTCCAGGATCGCGAAATTAGCCGGAGTCGTTGCAAATGGCCCAACGGTCGACGCCGCCTGGAACGCGCGCATGTTCTCGGTGTAGCTGCCGAACACCTCGCTGGAATCGGACAGTTCCCAGTTGAAACCGGCCTGCGGCAGGAAGCTTTCCTTGGCTTCGATCGTCCCTTCGGCCCGGGTCGCAGGGAGGAGAATCGCCCGCGCCTCGTTCTCGACGTCGAGCGACTTGAAGCCGAAGTTGATCTTCAGCGCGTCGCTCAGCTGCCAGTCGTCCTGCAGGAAGAACTGCTGGGTCTTGGTGTTGAAGTCCACGTGCCATTGGGTAAGGAACGGATCGCGCATGAATTCGAGTGAATTCCGCTGCGGGGCGGCAAGCTCGAGCCCATAGAAGCGACGCGCGTGCTCGAAGTCGTTGTCCTCATACCAGAAGCCGCCGCTCACGGTGTGATTACCGAACGTTGCGGTCAGCGCTGTCGTCGCGCCCTGGCGGTCAATGTTGTATTCGGTCGTACGCACCGAGATCGGTGCATTGGCCCCCACGCCGATCGTGCCACCGCGACCGTCCGGCGCCCCGACCGGCGTTGGCACGTATGGCGTGAACCAGATGCCCTGGCCCTCGTTCTGGTGCAGGTACACGGTTGTGTCCCAGGACCAGCCGTTGCCGAAGGGCAGGTTCAGCGTGATGGCTGCCAGATCGTCCTGGCGCAGGCCCGCTGCGTTTGCGTACGCGTCGTCTGTTGTGGCAATCGGCGACGGAAACGGTCCCGGCAGGGTGCCCTGATAGATCTGTGCCACCTGGACCATCACCGGCCAGTCGCTCAAGCTCGAAAGATTGTCCCAGTCGTAGCCGAGACGGCTGATCATGTCGAGCGACAGATCCTGGTAGTCGTTTTCCTGGCGGTCAGAATAATTGTAGAACGCGGAAAGTTTGCCTTCGCCAATCGGCTGCACAATCTTGAAATTGATCTGTTCCTGCTTCTGTTGACCCTGGCCCTTCCACTTGTCGGTTTCCTGGTTCGTGTAGCTCAGGTAGGCGCGCGTGCCCGCAGAGCCGAGCTCGCCCGTTTCAAAGCGCGCGAAGCCGCGCAGGTTCGAGTCGCTGCCCCCGGTCAGCGCGACGTTCGCACCGAACTCGGTCGCGGGGTCGATCGAAAAGAATTCCAGGGTGCCACCGAGATTGCTGGACGAGGCCGTGTCGAGCGAACCTGCGCCCTGCGACAGGACGGCACTGCCAATGTTCTCGGATGAGATCGCGCGGCTGATGTGCAGCCCGTTGTGGTTGCCATAGGTCATGTCGCCCAGCGGCACTCCATCGAGGGTGAAGCCGAGCTGATTCTGGTTGAAGCCTCGCACCGAGATGCGGGTTGACCACTCATAGGCGCCGTACGGGTCCGCCGACTGGAAGCTGACGCCGGGTAGTTTGGAAATGGCCTTGAGGGCGCTGGTGCCGGGCGCCTCCTTCGCGATCTCAATGGCGCCGATCTCCGCGACTTGCCGCGACTGACCCTGGCCGAACACCATGACCTCTTCCAGCACCGCTTCCTTCTCAGGTTCAGCCGCCTGAACGGCTGCGGCCGAGAGGACTGTGGCAACTGCTGCCGCCAGGCTGAGCGCACGTGTCAGCGATGATTTGGTCAATTGGTCAGTCATGGCTTCTCCTGATTCGTTCGTCACGGTGGCACTCATGCCACCCGCAACTGTTGTGGTATTCAGACATCTAGATGGGACGGCATTTTAGCCCGTCCTCTGGCTCATGCAAGCCTTTATGGATGAGACTGTTGCTATTATATTACACTTATATTACAAGCGTCCGTTGGAGCGCGGTTTTCCATCCGGCGACCAGTTCCGAACGACGGGCGGGCGCCATATCCGGTGCAAACGTGGCGCCGGTCGTCCAGGTCGCGGCGACGGCTTTCAGGTCGGCCCAGACACCCGTCGCGAGCCCGGCCAGAAAAGCTGCCCCGAGTGCCGTGGTCTCCAGTTGGGTCGGCTTTTGCACGGGCGCATCGAGTACATCCGCCAGAAAACGGCAAAACCAGTCGTTGGCGGCCATGCCGCCATCGACCCGGATCGCTGCCGCGCTCTGCGCGCCATCGCCGGCCATGGCGGTCGTCAGGTCGAGGGTCTGAAACGCCACCGACTCGAGCGCGGCCCGCGCGAGGTGTGCACCGGTCGCGTCCAGGGTCAGTCCACAAATCAGCGCCCGTGCATCGGGCAGCCAATGCGGTGCGCCGAGCCCGACGAACGCTGGCACCAGATACACGCCGTGATTGTCCGGTACCCGCATTGCGAGCGCGGCAGTCTCCGCGGCATCCTTGATTAGCCCGAGCCCGTCTCGCAGCCACTTGATGGCGGCACCGGCGGCGAAGATCGAACCTTCCATTGCGTAGGTCGTACGACCGTTGATGCGATACGCCGGCGTCGTCAGCAAGCGGTTCTGCGACAGCACTGGCGTATCGCCGGTATTGAGCAGCAGGAAGCAACCCGTGCCGTAGGTGGACTTGACCATTCCAGGTTCAAAACAGGCCTGACCGATAAGCGCCGCCTGCTGGTCACCGGCGATGCCGCCGATCGGGATGGCCTGATCGAAGATGCCCGGCGCGGTCTCGCCATAGACTGCGCTGCTGTCTTTCACTTCGGGCAGCAGTTCGCGGGGTACGCGGATCAGCCGCAACAGTTCCTCATCCCACTGTCCGCGATGAATGTCGAAAAGCAGGGTGCGCGAGGCGTTGGTCACGTCGGTGGCGTGGACCCGGCCGCCGGTCAGCCGCCAGAGCAGGAAACTGTCGATCGTGCCGAAGGCGAGTTCGCCACGCTCTGCGCGCGCCCGCGCGCCCGCGACCTGATCCAGCAGCCAGCTAATCTTGGTGCCGGAGAAGTACGGATCGAGCAGCAGTCCGGTACGCCGCCGGACCAGGTCCTCGGCGCCATCGCCTTTCAGGCGGGCGCAAGTCTCCGCCGTGCGCCGGTCCTGCCAGACGATCGCGCGATGGATCGGCTTGCCGGTGCTCCGTTCCCATATCACCGTCGTCTCGCGTTGATTCGTGATACCGACCGCAGCGATGCCGCGTGCGCCGAGACCGGACTGGTCAATGGCCTCGCGCGCCGTCGCCAGGCAATCGCGCCAGATATCCTCCGCATCGTGCTCCACCCAGCCTGCGGCCGGGTAATGCTGACGAAGTTCGCGCCGCGCGATCGACACCACCCGTCCTGCGTCGTCGAACACGATGCTGCGCGTCGAGGTTGTCCCCTGGTCAATGGCAAGAATGTGGTGCGGCCTGCTCATGGCAGTTCCTTCACCCGGTCCGTACCGGCAACTCCCGGTGGCTCTGGTACGGAATGTTCTGCAAGTACGCAATGAGTCGCCGCTGGTCTGCGGGCGAGGCATTCAAGCCGGTCTTCGAATGCCGCCAGTAAATGTCCTCGGCCGACCTGGCCCACTCCTCGCGAATCAGGAAGTCGACTTCCACCCGCGTCAAACCGCCGCCGAAGTCCTCGCCCATCGCTTCGCGTGAACTGACGCCGGCCAGCACCTGCGCAATGCGCGTGCCGTAGGCGTGGGCAAGGCGCCGCGCCTGCGGCGCGTCGAGAAATGGCCAGCGCCGGCGCACGTCGGCGATGAATGCATCGACATCGCCGCCAGGAATGTCACCACCTGGCAGCGGCACGGTGAGTGTCCACGGGGAAGCCATCGGTTCAAGCTGCGACTCGAGCTTCTCGAGGGCCAGCTCCGCGAGGCGTCGGTAGGTGGTGATCTTGCCGCCGAACACCGACAGCACCGGCGCCTGGCCCTGTGGTGCGTCGAGGTCGAGCACGTAATCACGGGTTACCGCTGCCGCCTCCGACGCTGCGTCGTCCCACAGCGCGCGAATGCCCGCGTAACTCCAGACGACATCGCTCGGACTGATCTGGTGTTCGAAATACCGGTTGACCGCCTGGCACAGGTAGTCCGTCTCGGCAGGCGTGATGACCGCCGTGCCCGGCTCGCCATGCCAGGGCACGTCGGTCGTGCCGATCAACGTGAATTCTTCCTGGTAGGGGATCACGAAGACGATGCGACGGTCCGGGTGCTGCAGCGCGTAGGCGTGGGCGCCTTCATAGAGGCGGCGCACGACAATATGGCTGCCCTTGACGAGCCGCACCGACTGCTGGCTTTTCCCACCGAGCCGCTCGGTCAGCACGTCCGAAATCCATGGGCCGGCGGCGTTCACGATGACGCGCGCCGTCACCGAGTACGCTTGCTGCGGCATCTCACCCTCCATTTCCGCCCGCCACAGGCCGCGCTCCCGCGTCGCGCGGACCAGGCGGTGGCCGACGCGCACGGAGGCGCCGCGCTCGGCGGCGTCCCTCGCGTTCAGAATGACCAGCCGGCTGTCGTCGACCGCACAGTCCGAATAGGCAAAACCCCGACGAATGCTGCGGCGCAGCGGCCGGCCGTATTCCGACTTCGCAAAACGAATGGACGCTGACGATTCGAGGGTACTGCGGCTGCCGAGCCAGTCGTAGAGGAACAGTCCGAGGCGCACCGCCCAGGCGGGACGCAGCCAGCTCTTGTACGGCAGCACAAAACGCAGCGGGGTGACCAGGTGCGGTGCGATCGAGAGCAGGCGCTCGCGCTCATTCAGCGACTCGCGCACCAGCCGGAACTTGAAATACTCGAGGTAACGCAGGCCGCCGTGGACCAGCTTGGTGGTCGAGGAAGACGTGTAGCGCGCGAGGCCGGCCCGCTCCACCAGCAGCACGCGCAAGCCGCGGCCGGCCGCGTCGCGGGCGATGCCGGTGCCGTTGATGCCGCCGCCCACGACCAGCAGATCGAATGTGTCCGTGCTGCTCATGTTCTATTTTGCATCAGGCCTTGATGCGGGTCATGCCGGGATCGTAAAGGGGCGTGAGCGAAACGGATGCCGGCACCCGCTCGGTGGCGACTTCGAGTTCATAGCTGCCGGACAGCACCATGCCAGGGTCGACCCCGTTGTCCGCGTCGCGCACGTAACCGTAGCCAATGGGTTTCTGCACGGTGTGGCCAAATCCTGCGCTCGTCAGCCAGCCCGCGCGCCGGCCATCGCGAAAGATCGTCTCGCGCCCCAGCAACACGACCGCGGGGTCGTCGACCGTGAAACAGGCGAGCAGGCGTGGCAGGCGGCGCTTCTTTTGCTCCTCGAGCGCTGCGCGGCCGAGAAACGGAACATCGCCCTGCAGTTTCACCGCCCAGCCGAGCCCCGCCACCAGCGGCGAATGATCGGGACCGATGTCGGCGCCCCAGGCGCGATAACCTTTCTCGAGGCGCAGCGTCTCGATCGCGCGGTAGCCCGCATTGGCAATACCCTGCGGCCGGCCCGCATCGATCAGTGAGTCATAGACCGTCGCAGCGGCTTCGATCGGGACATGCAGTTCCCAGCCAAGCTCGCCGACATAAGTAACGCGCAGCGCGATCACGGGCGCGCCGCCAATAGTGATGCGCCGGCATTGTGCGAACGGGAACGCGGCATTCGACACGTTATCCGGTGTCACGGCGGATAAGGTGTCGCGGGCGCGCGGTCCCATCAGCGTGAGCACCGAATGTTTTTCCGTGACATCGACGAGTTGCGCGTCGAGTCCCGCGGGGAGATTGCGGCGTATCCAGTCGAAGTCGTGCGTTGCGAAGCCGGTGCCGGTGACGATGTAGAACTGATCGTCCGCAAGGCGCGCGACGGTCAGGTCGCATTCGATGCCGCCGCGCGCGTTGAGCATCTGCGTGTAGGTCAGCGCACCCGGTGGCTTCGTGACGTCGTTCGCGGCAATCCAGGATAACGCGGCTTCGGCATCGCGGCCGATCATCATGAATTTTGCAAACGACGTCTGGTCGAAAAGCGCCACGCGTTCACGCGTCGCGCGGTGCTCGCGTCCGACCGCCTCGAACCAGTTCGGCCGTCCGAAGGTGTAGACGTCTTCCGGCGTCTCGCCCGCGACGAGATCAGCAAACCAGTTCGGACGCTCCCAGCCGAGTTTTTCGCCGAATACCGCACCCTGGGATTTCAGGCGCTCATAGAGCGGCGACTTCCGGAATGGCCGTCCTGACGTGTACTCCTCGGCAGGCCACGCCATCGTGTAATGCTTGCCATACGCTTCCAGCGTGCGAGTACGCACCCAGTCGACATCCTGGTGGTGGCGGCCAAAGCGGCGGATATCCACGGGCCACAAGTCGTTCGAAGGCTCGCCCTGCGCCACCCACTCGGCGAGCGCCATGCCGGCGCCGCCGCCGGCCGCGATGCCAAACGCATTGAAACCCGCGCCGACAAAGACATTGCGCACCTCCGGTGCCTGCCCGAGGATGAAGTTGCCGTCGGGCGTGAAGCTCTCGGGACCGTTCACAAGCTGCTTGACGCCCGCGGTCGCGAGCGCGGGCACACGCTCCAGCGCCTGCTGCATGGTCGGCGTGAAATGATCCCAGTCCGAATCGAGCAGCGTGAACTGGAAATCGGACGGCAGGCCGCCGCTCGCCCAGGGAATCGGATTCGGTTCGTAACCACCCATTACGAGACCACCGACCTCCTCCTTGTAGTAAGTGAGCCGATCCGGATCGCGCAGCGTCGGCAGCCCGCGCGTCACGCTTTCGATCGGGGTCGTGATCAGGTACTGGTGCTGCACCGAGACCAGCGGCACGTTGACACCCGCAAGTCGGCCAAGGTCGCGCGTCCACTGGCCGGCACACAGCACGAGCTTCTCGCAGGAGATCGCGCCGCGATCCGTTTCGATCCCGCGCACGGCGCCGTTCTCCACGCGGATGCCGATGACCTCGATGTCTTCGTGAACTGTCACACCGCTGGTGCGCGCGCCGCGGGCGAGCGCCTGGACGATATCGCCCGGGTTTGCCTGGCCGTCGGTCGGCAGGAACGCGGCGCCGACGACATCGTCGACCGTCATCGGCGGCCAGAGATCGCGCGCTTCCGCCGGCGACAGCAGGTGCATTTCAAGGCCGAAACTGCGCGCGGTGGTCGCCTGCCGCTTCACTTCGATCCAGCGCTCCGCATTGCAGGCGAGCCGGAGCCCGCCATTCATTTTCCAGCCGGTCGCGAGCCCGGTCTCCGCTTCGAGCCTGTTGTAGAGCGCCACCGAGTAACCGAGCAGCTGCGTCACGTTCGCGTTGCTACGAAGCTGCCCGACGAGACCGGCGGCGTGCCAACTCGAACCCGACGACAGTTTCCCGCGCTCGAGCAGGATGCAGTCGGTGATCCCCATCCTGCCGAGGTGATAGGCGACCGAGCAGCCGACGATGCCACCGCCGACGATGACGATGCGCGCTGAACGGATGGGAGGTGTCAGGTTTGGCTTGTTGGCCATTTGCAGAGTTTCTCCGCAAAGTGAGCGCAGCGCCAGCACGGTAGTCTCCGCTTCGTCTCCACCAGGAAGCGGCAGGGATGCCCAGACCACCGCGCCTTCACGTCCCCGGCGCTTTCTATCACGTCATTCTTCGTGGCAATCACCGAGAGGCGCTATTCGGCACTGCGGCCGACCGAGGTGTACTCAATGATTTCGTCGCTGACGCTGTCACGCGATTCGTTTGTCGAATTCATGCGTTCTGCTGGATGACGAATCATCTGCATGCGCTGGTGCAGATCGCCGACTGTCCACTGGGAAAGATCATGCAGAGCATCGCCGGCCGCTATTCTCGTTATCGTCACAAGCTGCTCAACACGAGTGGACACCTGTTCGAGCAGCGCCATGGGGCAAAGCTCGTCGAGGTCGATGCGTACTTCCTGACGCTCCTCCGCTATATCCACCTGAACCCGGTGAAGGCCAGGATCGTCGATAGTCCCTCTGACTACCCGTGGTCCTCACACCGGGCGTACCTCGGCACCGACTCTATTTTCTGGTTGACGACTGATTTCGGCCTGTCTCTTTTCTCCAATGACATCGTCCAGGCACGGAGCGCTTACAAGCGATTCATTTGTGAGCCCCGTGATGAGGATGATGGCGATCTCGATGAGGAGTCCCATCCAGAAGACCCCCGGATTCTGGGTACCGATCAATTCATCGCAAAGATCCCATTCGCACCGCACAAACCGCGCAGTGCCCTGACGCTGGCCGAGTTCGCTATATTCCACTGCGCCCAGCATCACCTTAGTACGGAGCTCTTGCGCTCACCCTCGCGCGCCAGATATCTCGCAGCGATCCGCGTTGCATTCAGCGTTCAAGCCATCGAACGACGCATCGCGACTCTCTGTGAGGTCGCCCGCTTCCTGAATCGCGATCCTTCCTCGCTCACCAAGCTTCTGGCACGTCACAAGTCGAATCGATGGTGTCCATAAACCACATATGCCAAACCTGACACCGTTAAGTGACACCGTTAAGGCTATGCTGCGGGCTTGATGACTGATGAACAACTGAAGCAATTGTTGCAAACCGCCGTCGACGCTGCACTGGCCGCATCAGTCTGCATCAAGAAGTACTTCGGCAGTCAGCAACTCGGGGTGCGGCAGAAGCACGACGGATCACCGGTGACGGTCGCCGATCAGGAGGCGGAAGCGGTGATTCGCGCGCACCTGTTATCGAAAGCTTCGCTCGGGCCGCTGGATATCCTGGGCGAGGAGCAGGGTCTTGCCGGGCAGGGGACTCGCTGGCGCTGGACGGTGGATCCGATCGACGGCACCCAGTCTTTCATTCACAACATTCCTCTCTGTGGAACGCTGATCGCCCTGCAGGACATGCAGGATGAACGACCGGTATTGGGTGTCATCCACCTGCCGATGCTTGGGGTCACCTATGCGGGCGCCAGGGGGCAGGGCGTCACCCGCAATGGAACGGCCCTGCGCCTGCCGGAGTCCGTGGCGATCGAAGACTCCGTGATCGGTGTGGGCGATGTGGCGCAGTTCGTTGCCGCCGGTCGTTACGAGGACTACTGCCGCTTGTCAGCGCTGCATGGATTTGTGCGCGGCTACACGGACTGTTTCGGCCACGGCCTCGTAATCAGCGGCGCGCTCGGGGCAATGATGGATCCCGTCCTGAACCCCTGGGACATTCTGCCGACGCAGGTGCTCATTGAGGAAGCAGGCGGGATGATCTTGCTTCGCCCCTCGCAGGTGCCGGGCAAGGTGGACTCGTTGTTCGGCAATCGCGCGCTGGTCCAGCATCTTGCACGCGAAATTCCTTTTGGTACGTCTTGACCTGGTTCAGATTCCCCGGCGTCGCTCGAATTTGGCGAACAACCCGGTGGCGACGGTCGTCAGAAACACGACCCCGACCAGCAGCAGGAAGACCGCATCCAGACCACGCGTCTGCTTCAGCCAGCCGATCACCGGTTCCTGCAGAATGGGACCGATTGACCCGAAACCGTTGATGACGCCGGCAGCGAGCGCAGCCTGGCGCCGGCTTCCGATATCCATCGCGCAGGCGCCGGAAAGCAGCGAGTCGGGACCCATCGCCGTAAATCCGATCAGGCCGAGCAGCGCAATGAAGAGCACTGGTGACGTCAATCCGACGAACCACATCAGCGACGTGAACACCAGACAGCCGGTGGCCATCCAGAAGATCACCGGTGTGCGCCTTGAGCCCGGCATCCGGTCCGACCAATAACCGCCGGCGATCACGCCGAGGAACCCGATCCAGTCGAATGCGGTGGACCAGTAGGCAGCGATGGATGTGGTCATTCCGAAATGCTCGCCGAGGATCAGCGTGGACCAGCTGTCGAGGGCGTAGCGCAGGAATTTGAAGCCGAAGTAGATCAAGCCCATCACGACGATCGCGCCGATGAAGCCCGTTGGCAGCGGCGGCTCACGGGCTGCGCCTGTTCCGCGCTTGTCAACTGCGGGGGCGTCCGGCTCCGCATCGTCTTCAAGCGAAAGTCCGACCGACTCCGGCCGCTCGCGCGCGTACACGACGAAGTAGACGGTGAACGCGAGCAGCACGATGCTGGAGCCGAAGAATGACCACGCCATTCCCAGCCAGCCGAGCAGGAAACCGGCCAGTCCCTTTCCAGCGACGCTCCCCAGCTGGTAGCAAGTGCCCCAGAAGCCGAACAGCGTTCCGCGTTCGGAACGGCGCGTCCAGTTCGCGAACAAGGCGACGTTGTGCGGCCAGCCTGTGGCCTGCGCGAGGCCGTGGATTCCCATGGTCACGCACATCCACAGGAACACGCTCGCGAGATGCGAATCGACGAGCCATCCCAGTGCAATATTGCACGCGGCCGCAATGCACATGCCGTAGGCGAGCACGCGCCGGCTTTCCATCCGCCTTCCAAGCCACGCCGCGAGGAACTGACCCAGCATGTAAGTGATGAGATAGATGGTCCACGGCCAGGCGATCTGGACATCGTCGAGGCCAAACTGCTCTTTGAGCGGATGCTTCAGGACCGCGTAAACCTTCCGGGCGAAGTAGAAGCCGGCATATGAAAGCCAGGTCGCGGTGAACAGCTGCACGCGATAGCGGCGCAACAACTCGGGATTGGCTGCATTCATTCAAATGACCTGCGGGTGAGGTCGCAGCTGCCGTCCGCCAGTTCATCCCAGAATCGTGGCGGCAACGTCCGGTAGTGGGTGCAACTGGCGGTGGCGAGCGCAATATTATCGGCGATGTCCGACGCGCAGCAGGTGACGAAAACGGAGCGCATGCCGGCAGCTCTTGCCGCCATCAGCCCGGCACGGCTGTCCTCAAACACCAGGGCGTCGGCGGGATTGACGCCGAGCGTGCGTGCCGCGAGCAGGTAACCCTCCGGATCGGGCTTGGTGTTGCTGACCGCATCGCCACCGATGCGCGCGCTCTGGTCGATGCAGTCGCCGACGCCGAGCTTGTCTAGAAACGAGTCGATCACGGAACGCGGGCTCGACGACACGACGCCGAGTTTCAGATTGCACGCCGCCGCGGTGCGCACGGCTTCCGGTGCGCCGGGAATCGGCTTCACGTCCGTTGCAACGTCGTTCCATTTCGTCAGCAGATCGGCGGCGATTACCGGCACGGCGCGGTCTATGTTCGTGCGAGCCCGGATGATGCCGGCGATATAGACCCAGGTGCGGCCCTGGGTTTCGGTGTGCGGCAGCCTGAAGTCCGCGATTCCATATTGCGCAAGGGCGGCGCTGATCGCCTGGTCGGTGTGGATCTCGCTGTCGACCAGCGTGCCGTCCAGGTCGAAAAGCACCGCGCGCACTGGCCTTGGTCTGGTCATCGGGATCATCTTTGCATACGACCGGGTCAGCTGTGCGACTCGACCGCGATTCCCGCCGCTTCCAGGTGGGCGCGCAGCCCGGCGAGTTGCGGGGCGTAGTTGCGCCACTCGTTTACGGCGGATTGGTAAATCGGCTGGCGCACCTGGTGCGCGCTCGCGGTCGTGCTCGCGGCAGGATTCAGGTGGAAATCGAGACACGCGTCTTCCCATTCCAGGCCGCAGAACTCGAGCAGCCGTCTCGTTTCGCCGGGCTGGTCGGCAACGAGGCGCTCATAGGACAGGTCGTAAATGGCGCCTGGCATCGTGCGCTGCCAGTGATCCATGAGCCGGCGGTAAGAAATGTAGTACTCGGCAATCTCCCAGAGGTCGTAGGAGTACGGGTAACCATCCTTGAACAACATCTTGTAAATGGCGTAACAGGCGGCGAGCGGACCGCGTGCGACGTGCACGATCCTGGCGTTCGGCAACGCGCGGCGAATCAGGCCGCAGTGCTGGTAGTTGACCGGCATCTTGTCGATGAACCGCCGTCCGTCGCCGGTGACCGGCTGGCAGCGCGCCATGTAATCGCGGCCGAGCGCAGCAAAATCGAGCTGTGGCAACTGCGCGATGCCTTGGCGCAACGGCGGATCGCCGGACTCGCTCATCTTGCGTACGGCTGCAGTAATCGCAAGCATGAAGTGACGTAATTCGCCTGCTGCCTGGACCTGCGAGTGACTCGACAGGATGCGCTCGACCAGCGTCGAGCCGGCGCGTGGAAGACCGACGATAAATATCGGTGCATCGACCGCCGCCCCTGCGGTCGGTTGCGGAGGACCAGTGGGAAAGGCTTCAATCAGCCGGTCGCCGGTATCCAGATCGGCAGTGATGTCGTAGTTCAATTGCCAGCGGCGGAGCTGCGCGCCGCGTTCCAGCACCGCCCACGAATCGGCATGCCTCTCCAGGTCCGCATATTCCTTTGCGAGCGCGTAGCACAGCTGCACTTCTCCATGCTCGTCAGCGCTACCACGCTCGAGCAGATGCTCGAGAAAAGCCACGTGATTTCGATCCGGCGTCTGCGTGCGCAAGTTGGATCGATTCGTGTAACCCTCGTAGTGCTTCGGATCCAGCTCGAGGACTCGGTCGTAGTCGTCTTCCGCGCCCTCGATTTGACCAACGGCCCTGCGGGCGACGGCGCGGCTGAACAGCAGTCGCGTGTTGTCGGGTGACTCACGGCAGGCGCGGTCGTAGGCGGCCAGCGCCAGAAAGTGCTCGTCCGCGGTACTGTAGAACAGGCCAATCGCCGCGAGCGCGCGCGGGTTGCCGTCAGATGCGCGCTCAGCTTCCGCTGCAGCGCGCAGCGCCTCCGGCCGGCGCCGCAATCCATCGAGGCACTGCGCCTGGCGCAGGTGCGCCGACGGGTCTTTCGGGGCGACAGTGACGGCGCGTTCGGCGAACTGCAACGCCCGGTCATGCTCATCCAGATGCTGGGCGATCACGCTCCCCAGCAGCAAGCCCGGCGCGAATGCGCGATCGGCGGCATTCAGTTCCCGGCAGCGTGCATCGGCTTCGCGCCAGTTGCGCGCCTGCACCTGGTGCATGACCTCACGATAGAGCGCATCGCGGTCGCGAGTCATTCCGCCCCACTGATCGCGCCGACGTGGGCCGCGAAGGCGGGCGTTGCCATCAGCGCACGGCAGCGCGCGAAACGGTTAACGGCATAGCCCCAGAAATCGTCGACAGGATTGTTGTTGGCGTGCTGGATCAGTCCCCACAGCGTCCACAGCAGATCGCACATGGCCTTGTAAATGACCATGCGGCCCAGATCGGCGGGGCGCGCCGGCCCGTCGAAATAAGCCTCGAGCATCTCGCGTTCATGCTCAGGATCGAATCCGGCCTCGACCGAAAGGTCGCCGAGGTCCCACATCGGGTCATTCATGCCCGAGTATTCCCAGTCGACGAGCCACATGTGCCGGCCGTCATCGAGCAGGTTTTCGCACAAGGGATCGCAGTGGCAGGGCGCGAGCGGCAGCGGACGTGCCGCCAACGCCTCGCGTACGACCTGTGCCCTGGCCACAGTCTCGTGATAACCCTCCGGCAAGCTCGCTCCAAGCTTGTCCAGATGCGCGAGATAGCCATCGATCATCGCAAACAGTTCGAAGCGGAACTCGAACACCCGGCCGCACCGATGCAGCCGGCGGAACGCGCGGGCGACGCGAGCTGGGGCGCCGGGCGTCGTGCGCAGCGTTTCGGGGGTCATCGTGACGCAGCCGGTGAGGAACCGCGTGACCATGATGCCGTCGTTGCCGAAATGCAGCACTTCGGGGCTGACCCTGGCCGCCGCCGCTGCGCGCGCGTTGACGGCCTCGACGCCGCGATTGATATAGGCGGCGGTGCCCTTGCCGGGAACGCGAAGGCAATATGCCTCGGCACCGTCCTGGACACGGAACACCAGGTTGGTCAACCCTCCCAGGCGCACGATGTCGAGTGTCGCTGCATCGAGGCGATCAAGTCGGGGCACGGTTGCAATCGCCGCCAGTGCGGTCGCGCGGTCGGCCGCGCTTGTCACGTGCTCGACTGCCGCGTTCCGACGAGTGCAAACCAGCCGAGGTTGCCGGTGCGCGCCGCCTTGCACCACAACGCATAGCGTTGCAGCGTCTCCACCACATCCGCGTCGCTCGCGATCGCGGCGAGGCGCGCGCGCTTGGCTGCGATGTCGGCCGCGAGGCGGTCGAACGCCGGCAGCACATGGCGGCTCCAGTCCTCCGTGACGATCGCTTCGAATCCGGCCGCGGCGAGTCCCACTCGATAATCCTCGGCGGACCAGAAACCGGGCGCCGAGATCTCAGTGAGGAGGGCAGCGGCGACTGGCGCCGGCGTGCCGACGACGACGAGGTCCGAGATCGCAATGGTGCCGCCGGGGCGCACCACGCGCGCCGCCTCAGCCAGGGCACGCGGCTTATCCATCGAAAACAGCAGCGAGTCCTGGCACCAGTAGACGTCAAAACTCGAATCAGCGTAGGGCAGCGAATGGTAATCGGCGTACTCGAAGCGGATGCGCTCGGCGCCGGCCGCATTCAGGGTCCATTGCTCTGCGATAGCGAGCTGGGAGCGCGCGATATTGGTGGCAACGACCCTCGCGCCACGCATTCCTGCAAGGTATCGCGCCGTGCCGCCGACGCCGCACGCGGTCTCGAGCACGCTCGCGCCGGCAGCGATGCGAGCCAGTTCGGCCAGCCGGGCGGTCGCGCGCAGCGCCGCTTCCCGCAGGTCGTCGTCATCGCCTTCCAGGAACCCAGGATGAATCTGGTCGCCATAGACCTCGAGCATGGCCCGGTACATCGGCGCGTCGTAGCGCCGGATGATTTCAGCCTGGAAGTCCTCGGCGTCAGACCGCTTGGTCATTGGGGGCTCGACTGCGGATAGCCGATCATGCGCGAAACCGCCCGGGCCGTGAAGGGCGATACAGGGATATAGTCCCCGCTTCACCGTCATTACATTGGTTTGCAGTTCGCTGATACGATGCCGCGGATCACTCGGTGCCCACGGGATCGGAGTCATCATGAGAAAAAAACAGCTGGCAGCAGGAATCCTCGCGACCGTCCTGGCGACCGCAGGCATCACCGTGAGCCATGCCGACACGGCCGCAGCGAAACGATGGGTTGACACAGAGTTCCAGCCTTCGACGCTCTCGAAAGAGCAGCAGTTGAAGGAGATGGAATGGTTCGTCAACGCCGCGAAGCCATTCAAGGGCATGGAGATCAACGTGCTGTCGGAGACGATCCCGACACATGAATATGAGTCGAAGACCCTGGCGAAGGCTTTCGCGGAGATCACCGGTATCAAGGTCAATCACCAGGTGCTGGGCGAGGGCGAAGTCGTGCAGGCGGTGCAGACGCAGATGCAGACCAACCGCAACCTGTATGACGCCTACATCAACGACTCCGACCTGATCGGTACGCACTCGCGCCTGCAGTCAGCGGTGAACCTCACCGACTGGATGGCGGGCGAGGGCAAGGCCGTGACGCTGCCGACGCTCGACCTCAAGGACTTCATCGGCATTTCGTTCACGACCGGCCCTGACGGCAAGATCTGGCAGCTGCCCGACCAGCAATTCGCCAACCTGTACTGGTTCCGTTACGACTGGTTCAGGCGCCCCGACCTCAAGAAGCGGTTCAAGCAGAAGTACGGCTACGAACTGGGCGTGCCGGTGAACTGGTCCGCCTACGAGGACATCGCCGATTTCTTCAGCAATCAGGTGAAGCAGCTCGACGGCAAGCGCATCTACGGCCACATGGACTACGGCAAGCGCGCGCCGGATCTCGGCTGGCGTATGACCGATGCGTGGCTGTCGATGGCCGGTGCGAGTTCGAAAGGACTGCCGAATGGCCGCCCGATCGACGAGTGGGGCATCCGGATGGAGAAGGGGTCCTGCAATCCGGCCGGCGCGTCGGTCACCCGTGGTGGCGAGACCAATGGTCCGGCTGCGGTATACGCGATTGCGAAGTGGGACGAATGGCTGCGCAAGTACGCACCGCCCGGCGCTGCCGCTTACGATTTCTACTAGTCGTTGCCGGCGCTGTCGCAGGGCAATGTCGCGCAGCAGATCTTCTGGTACACCGCCTTCACGTCGGAGATGGTCAGGCCCAGGAAGGACGGCAACAACACCGTCGACGACAAGGGCATGCCGCTGTGGCGCATGGCGCCGTCGCCGCACGGGCCGTATTGGCAGGAAGGCATGAAGCTCGGCTATCAGGACGCGGGTTCGTGGACGATGCTCAAGTCCACGCCGGTGAATCGCCGCAAGGCTGCCTGGCTCTATGCGCAATTCACCGTCTCCAAGACGGTGGACGTGAAAAAGAGCCAGGTCGGGCTGACATTCATCCGCGACAGCACGATCCGGCACAAGTCCTTCACCGATCGCGCGCCGAAGCTCGGGGGCATGATCGAGTTCTACCGCCCGCCCGATCGCGTGCTGTGGACGCCGACCGGCATCAACGTGCCTGACTATCCGAAGCTCGCGCAACTCTGGTGGCAGAACATCGGCGAGGTGAACTCCGGCGCATCCACTGCCCAGCAGGCGATGGACCAGCTGGCCGGCGAAATGGATGACGTGATGGCGCGCATGCAGTCGGCGGATGAAAAGGCAAAGACCTACGGCGGTTGCGGCCCACGCCTGAACAAGCCGAAGGACCCGAAGGCATGGCTCGGCAAGCCCGACGGCCCGAAGGCCAGGCTCGCCAACGAAAAACCCAAAGGCCAGACCATCGACTACGACGAACTGGTGAAGCGCTGGGCGGCGAAGCCCTGAAAGACAACTTCGTGACCCGATCGGGACTCGAACTTCGCGGCGTCGAACTGCGCGTGGATGGCCAGGCGCATATCCACCCGACCGACATTGCGTTCTCACCGCGGGGACTCAACGTCCTGCTCGGACCGACGCTGGCCGGCAAGACCACGTTGATGCGCCTGATGGCGGGCCTGCTGAAGCCGACCGCGGGCACGCTGTGGGCCGACGGGTGCGATGTCACCGGCGTGCCGGTGCGCGCCCGCGGCGTCGCGATGGTCTATCAGCAGTTCATCAATTACGGGCACTTGAGCGTCTTCGAGAACATTGCATCGCCACTCCGGGTCGCGCGCGCGAACCGCACGGAAATCAAGGCGAGGGTCGGACGCATTGCGGAACTCCTGCAACTGTCCCCCTTGCTGGACCGGCGGCCGGGCGAATTGTCGGGTGGGCAACAGCAGCGGACCGCACTTGCGCGCGCGCTGGTCAAGGATGCCGGTCTCGTGCTGCTCGACGAACCGCTTGCCAATCTCGACTACAAACTGCGCGAAGCGCTGCGCGACGAGTTGCCGCGCATCTTCGCCGACCGGGACTGCACGGTGGTCTATGCGACGACCGAGCCTGCCGAAGCACTGCTGCTCGGTGGCCACACCGCGACGATTCACGAGGGCAGGATCACCCAGTTCGGAGCGACAGCAGAGGTCTATCGCCGACCGGCAGATTTGCTTGCCGCGCGCGCCTTTTCCGATCCGCCGATGAATTGCGCGCCGGTCGTGAAACGCGGCGGGCGCTTCGAACTCCCCGACGTGGCCTCGTGGCCGGCCGAACGCGGACTCGCGCAACTCGCCGACGGCCCATACACCCTGGGCTTGCGACCGCATCGTGTGCAGCCGCTGGCCGGCGAAGCGGCGGGCGCAATCAGGGTGGAAGGGCGCGTCGCGATCGCTGAGATCAGCGGCTCGGAGAGTGTCGTGCACTTCGATCTGCAAGGGCTTACCTGGGTTTCACAGTCGCATGGCATCTGTGGGTATGAGGTCGGCGCGACCACGGCATTCGGCCTGGATGTTTCGCATGCCCTGTACTTCGCCCCGGACGGCCGCTGCGTCGGCAGAGCGGAAGACTGAGAATCCAGATGGCGCGCATCAGCCTGAAGAATCTTCGGCACAGTTACCGGCCCGACCCGGCGTCGGAATCCGACTGGGCGTTGAAGCGACTTGAGCTGACATTCGATGACGGCAGCGCCAACGCGCTGTTAGGACCCTCCGGCTGCGGCAAGACCACACTCCTGAACATCATTTCCGGACTGCTGAAGCCGAGTGAAGGGTCGGTGTGGTTCGATGATCGGGACGTCACTGCGCTCGCCCCCGATGCGCGTGACATCGCGCAGGTGTTCCAGTTCCCGGTCGTCTACGACACGATGAGCGTGTACGACAACCTCGCCTTTCCGCTGCGCAATCGCGGCATGACGGGTGATGCGGTCGACCGCCGCGTGCGCGAAATTGCAGCGATGCTCGATCTCGGGGACTCGCTGGATCGCAGGGCATCCGGATTGACCGCCGACGGGAAGCAGAAGATCTCGCTGGGGCGCGGTCTGGTGCGTTCCGATGTCAACGTGATCATGTTCGACGAGCCATTGACGGTGATCGATCCGCAGTTGAAGTGGCGTCTGCGTTCCAAGCTGAAGGAACTGCACCGGCGGGTCGGCATCACGATGATCTACGTGACGCATGACCAGACGGAAGCGCTGACCTTCGCCGACCGCGTCATCGTGATGAATGAAGGCGTCGTGGTGCAGGTGGGGACGCCGGTGGATCTGTTCGAGAGGCCGCAGCACACGTTTGTAGGCCACTTCATCGGGTCACCGGGCATGAACCTGCTGCCGGCGACACTTGACGGCGGCGTGACGCGATTCGCCGGGCACGCGGTGCAAATGGCGGCTGTGCCGGGGGCGGTCCCGACGGGAGCGCAACTTCAGATCGGCGTGCGGCCGGAATTTGTCTCGTTTGCCGGCACAGGCATCCCGGTGACGGTCGCTAAGGTAGCGGACGCAGGACGATTCCGCGTGGTGGAAACGCGTCACGGGCAATCCATAATCCGGCTGCTGGTGGGCGAGGACATGCCGTTGCCCTCGGAACGCGCGTTCCTGCGATTCGACCCGTCGTTTACTTACCTGTATGCAGATGGATGGCGCCAGGGTGGAGAGCCCGGATGAGCGGCCGCACGCCAAACCAGAAAGCCTGGTGGCTGGTGCTGCCGGTGGTCGTGCTGGTCGCCTTCAATGCGGTGATCCCGCTGATGACGGTGGTCAATTACTCGGTGCAGGAAACCTTCGGCGACAACCAGTTCTTCTTCGAGGGCGTGACCTGGTTCGAGCAGATCCTGCACTCGACGCGTTTCCACGAGGCGCTCCAACGCCAACTGCTGTTCACGGCGATCATCCTCGCCATCGAGATTCCGCTGGGCGTCGCCATCGCACTTGCGATGCCGCGCAAGGGCGCGTGGGCGTCGGTCTGCCTGGTGCTGATGGCGATGCCGCTCCTGATTCCCTGGAATGTCGTCGGCGCGATGTGGAACATCTTTGCCTTGCCCGACATCGGCCTGCTCGGCCACTCGCTGAATGCGCTCGGCTTCGACTACAACTTCACGCGCCAGCCGCTGTCGGCCTGGGCCACCCTGATCGCGATGGATGTCTGGCACTGGACGTCGCTGGTGATATTGCTCGCCTACGCCGGCCTGTCGGCCATTCCAGACGCTTTTTACGAGGCGGCGAAGATCGACGGCGCATCGCCCTGGGCCGTCTTCCGCTACATCCAGCTGCCGAAGATGAAGCGCGTGCTCATGATCGCGGTGCTGCTGCGCTTCATGGACAGCTTCATGATCTATACCGAGGCGATCGTGCTGACCGGAGGCGGCCCCGGCAATTCCACCTCGCTGCTGTCGATCGACCTGGTCAAGATCGCGCTGGGCCAGTTCGACCTGGGACCCGCTGCGGCCATGTCGCTGATCTACTTCCTGATCATCCTGCTGCTGTCGTGGGTCTTCTACGCCGTGATGACCCGCGACGAGGCCCAATGATGAAAATCCGGCGCGCAACGGTGCGGCAATGAAGCGGATCCGGTGGCTGCTCCCGGCGCTGTACATCCTGTTCGTGCTGCTGCCGATCTATTGGCTGCTGAACATGTCGTTCAAGACGACCAACGAGATCCTCGGATCGTTCACGTTGTGGCCCGACCAATTCACGCTTGAAAACTACCGCACCATCCTGACCGACCCGACCTGGTACACGGGCTACCTGAATACACTGGCCTATGTGCTGATGAACACGCTGATCAGCGTGACATTGGCACTGCCCGCGGCGTACGCGTTCTCGCGCTACCGCTTCATGGGGGACAAGCACCTGTTTTTCTGGCTGCTCAGCAACCGGATGGCGCCGCCCGCGGTGTTCGCGCTGCCGTTCTTCCAGCTGTATTCGGCCATCGGGGTGTTTGACACCCATGTCGCGGTGGCACTTGCGCACTGCCTGTTCAACATCCCACTGGCGGTATGGATCCTCGAAGGATTCATGTCCGGGGTGCCCAAGGAGCTCGACGAAACCGCTTTCGTCGACGGCTATCCGTTCTGGCGTTTCTTCATCCGCATCTTCATACCGACGATCGCCGCCGGCATCGGCGTCGCGGCGTTCTTCTGCTTCATGTTCTCCTGGGTCGAGCTGTTGCTGGCCAAGACGCTGACCGCGGTTGTGGCCAAGCCGATTGCGGCGGTGATGACGCGGACCGCGAGCACCTCCGGCTACGAACTGGGCCTGCTGGCCGCGGCGGGAGCATTGACCATCGTTCCCGGCGCCTTCGTGATCTATTTCGTGCGCAACTACATCGCCAAGGGCTTCGCCCTCGGGCGCGTCTGATGGAGGCGGCGATGGATCCCGGCGCACTGGACTGGATGGCATGGACCTGGCAGACCGCCATCTTCTTCGGCGTCATCGCCACACTGCTGGTCATCATGACGATCTGGGAGTTGCGCTCCCCCGGTGGCAATCCGCGCCGCGGCGTACTCCGCATCGACACGACCCGCGGCGACCGGCTGTTCGTCTCGCTGCTGGCAGCGGCGTTCCTGCACCTGCTGTGGCTGGCGTTCATCGGCACGGCCCTGTGGGCTGCGATGCTGTTGTCGGTGGTCGTTGCCGTGCTGATATTCCGCTACGTCTGACCGCCAGCTGCCCTAACCTTCGAATGCCGCTGCAAGCATGGCGCTTGCAAGCTCGCGAGTGAGCGGAAGCGGGTTGGTCCCCGCGGTAGGGTCATCGAGCGACATGGCAACCAGACGGTCAAAGTCATCGCGCGGCACGCCGAATTCGACGAGGTTTGCGGGCACGCGGAGTTCCGAACGCAAGGCACGTACCAAGGCCAGGAAGCCGTCAAAGCCGCCGGCAACGCCGAGATATGCCGCCAACCGGATGATTTTCTGCTCAATGGCGGCTCTGTTCGCCTCGAGTACCGCCGGCATGACGACCGCGTTGGTCATGCCGTGATGGGTGTCGTAGAGGGCGCCAATTGGATGGCTCAGCGCATGAATGGCGCCGAGGCCTTTCTGGAACGCCGTCGCGCCCATGGCTGCCGCGCTCATCATGTGGCCGCGCGCCTCGATGTCCCCGGGAGTCTGGTAAGCGCGCGGCAGATACTCCTTCACCAGGCGCATGCCTTCGACGGCGATGCCTTCCGCGAGAGGATGATAAGTCGGCGCGCAGTAGGCCTCCAGGCAATGCGCAAACGCGTCCAGCCCGGTGCCCGCCGTGATCACCGCTGGCATGCCGATCGTGAGTTCCGGATCGCAGATCACCACCGATGGCATCATCTTGGGATGGAAGATCACCTTCTTGACGTGTGCGTTCACATCGGTGATAACGCCCGCGCGGCCAACTTCAGAGCCGGTACCCGCAGTGGTTGGCACGGCGACGATCGGGGCAATGCCATTCGGGTTCGCGCGCGTCCACCAATCGCCGATGTCTTCGAAGTCCCAGACCCGGCGCGCCTGGCCGGACATGAAGGCGATGAGCTTGCCAAGATCGAGGCCTGAGCCGCCGCCGAAGGCGATGACGCCATCGTGCTTGCCGGCGCGAAATTGCGCGACACCGGCTTCGAGATTCTCATCCGTAGGATTGGAACGCACGTCGGCGAAGAGTGCTGCGTCCAGCCCCGAATCACGTAACAGCGCCAGCGCATTGCTGGTGATTGGCAACGCGGAGAGCGCCTTGTCCGTCACCATCAGCGGACGCTTCATGCCGAGCGCGAGCACGTGATCGGGCAGTTCCTTGATGCGCCCGGCGCCGAACTTGATCGTAGTCGGGTAATTCCAGTTTGCGCTGAGGTTGACCGGGAGGCTCACGGGTTCAGGTTCTCAAGTGATATGACTTCGGCCGGGTCAGATTGTGAAAACCGATGATGGAGAGCGCCCCGCCGCGGCCGGTGTCCTTGCAGCCGGTCCAGCAGAGTGCCGGATCGAGGTAGTCGCAGCGATTCATGAAAACCGTGCCGGTTTCGACCTGCGCGCCGATGGCCTGGGCGCGATCAACGTCCCTGGTCCAGATCGAGGCGGTGAGGCCATAATCGCTGTCGTTCATCAGCGCGATCGCCTCCGCATCGGATTTCACTTTCATGATCCCGACCACGGGGCCGAAACTCTCCTCCCGCATCACCCGCATCGAATGATCGACGTCGACCAGTATTTGCGGCGCGAGATAGGGCGTGCCGCTCTTGTCCGCCGGGAAGCGCTTCGAATCGATTAACGCACGGGCGCCTGCGCGCACCGCCTCGCCGGTCTGGCCGCGCACGAGATCGGCAAAGCGCGTTTGCGCCATCGGCCCGAGCGTGGTTTGCGGGTCAAGCGGATTTCCGAGCTGGTAGGCGTCCGTAAGCGCGACGGCTGCGTCCACGAAGCGGTCGAATAGGGATTCGGCCACGTAGATGCGTTCGATTCCACAGCAACACTGCCCGCAATTGTACATCGCGCCGTCGACCAGGGTTTCTGCCGCGCGCGCGACATCGGCGTCATCGCACACGTACGCCGGATCCTTGCCGCCGAGTTCGAGGCCCACGCCGGTGAAACTGCCCGCCGCCGCGCGTTCAATTGCCTTGCCGCCGCCGACCGACCCGGTGAAGTTGACGAAATCGACTGCGCCCGCCCCGAGCAGCGCTTCGGCAGTCCGGTGGTCCAGGGCCAGATTGCAGAACAGACCGCGTGGAAGGCCGGACGCATCGGCCGCCTGCTGGAACCGCTCACCCGCCAGCAGTGTTTGGGTCGAATGCTTCAATACCACCGCGTTACCGGCCATGAGCGCGGGCGCGATGGTGTTGACGGCGGTCAGATAAGGATAGTTCCAGGGTGCGATCACCATCACCACGCCGAGCGGCTCACGGGCGATGAAGCGGCGGAATGCGGCGCTGCCCTCGACCGCGATCGGCGCGAGCGCACTCTCGGCGATGCCGGCCATGTAATCGGCGCGCTCCTTGACGCCGCCGAACTCGCCGCCATAGCGGACGGGCCGGCCCATCATGTGGGCGAGCTCGGGGACCATTTCGTCTTTCATCGCAATCAAGGCGGCGACAAAATCCTGCACTGCCGCGGTGCGCTCGGCGATCCCGCGTTTTGCCCAGATTTTCTGCGCTGCGCGCGCAGCGGTGATCGCGGCGTTCGCGGCTTCAGGGCTCGCGCTTTCACGTTCGGCGTATACCGAGCCGTCGATCGGAGAGATCAGCCTCAAGGTCGTCATGATCGCCTCAGCAGCGCTCGAAGCCGCGCATCAAATCCCAATCGGTGATGCGCCGGTCGTATTCGAGCTGCTCCCAATTGGCGGCATGCACATAATGTTCGACCACCTTGTCGCCAAGCGCCGCGCGCAACATGGCCGAGCCATCGAAGGCGGCGATAGCGGCACGCAGCGTCCGTGGGATGTCGCGCAATTCGCCCTCGCTATAGGCGTCGCCGACGAACGGCGCGGACAGCGCAAGCTTTTCCTCGACTCCCTTCAGGCCTGCCGCGATCAGGCCCGAGAACGCGAGGTAAGGATTGAGATCGGCGCCGCCAACGCGGCATTCAATCCGCACCGCGCTGGTGCCGCCGCCGCAAAGCCGGAAACCCGCGGTGCGGTTATCGTCACTCCAGACCAGTTTCGTCGGCGCGAAGGTGCCGGCCATGAAGCGCTTGTAGGAATTAATGTAGGGTGCGAGCAGCAGCGTGAGTTCGGGAGCGTATTTGATCTGCCCCGCCAGAAACCGCTTCATCATCTCCGACATGCCCAGCTTGTCCGTTGCGTCACGAAAAAGGGCCGCCTTGCCGGCTTTGTCCCATAGCGACATGTGAATGTGGCAAGAGGACCCGGCAAGGTCGTAGCGCCATTTGGCCATGAAAGTAATTGCCTTGTCGTGCTGGTGGGCAATTTCCTTCATGCCGTTCTTCATGATCACATGGCGGTCGGCCATGGTGAGTGAATCGGCAAAGCGCACATTGAGTTCTTCCTGGCCGGGGCCCCATTCGCCCTTCGAATTCTCGACCGGTATGCCGGCATTCTGCAGGCCGTTGCGCATTGCGCGCATCACGCCCTCTTCCTTGGATGTCTGCAGGATGTGGTAATCCTGGGCGTACTCACCCGCAGTGATGGCGTCGCGATAGTGCTTCTGACGCAGGCTGCGATAACTTTCGTCGAACAAATAGAATTCAAGCTCGGATGCCGTGAAGGCGGTCATGCCCAATGCGTCCAGGCGTTCAAGCTGTGCCTTCAGAATTGAGCGCGGCGCGTGCGGGATGGGTTTGTGGTGGTGGTGATCTTGCAGATCGCACAGCACCAGCGCCGTGCCCGGCAGCCAGGGCGTGAGGCGAAGCGTCGACAAATCCGGCTTCATCACGAAGTCGCCATAACCGCGCTGCCAGCTCGAGGCTTCGTAGCCCGGCACCGGCTCCATGTCGATGTCGTTGGCCAGCAGGTAATCGCAGGCGTGAGTTTCCTGGTAGGCGCCATCGACAAAGAATTGCGCCTGGAAACGCTTGCCGATCAGCCGGCCCTGCATGTCCGGAAAGCAGACCAGCACCGTGTCTAATTCGCCGGCGACAGTGAGTTTTCTCAGTGCGTCGAGCGTCAGCATCCCGTTCATCAAGAGCGCATCACCCTATTTCCTCCCGATCGTGCCGACATCGTTCTTCTTGCCGTCGAGGACTTGCCGCGCCGCACTGACGGCCTCGGACAGAAGCTGCGCCCACTGCGTCAGGCCAATTTCATCATGTATGAGGTCGTTTCGCACTTCAATCATCACCGAAGCTCGTCCCGCAGCGTGTCGCGCCATGGTGTGGAACACGCCTTGTTCAGGCGCATAAGGCTCATTGCGACCGATGTGGAGGAGCGGGTGGCGCGTCAGCGCGGCAATCATCGCATCGGCCATCCGCGCATCGGGCCCATGCAGAATGCCGGCATGCCACGGCCGCGCCACTCCCATCAAGACTGGCGTGAAGCTGTGCACAGAGACCAACGCGAGTATGTCGGGCCGCGTGGTCAAGAGCGCCGCAATCGCCTGGTGAAACGGATCGTGGTATGCGCGAATGCGCGCGGCGCGCGCTTGCGCGTCCAGACTGCTATTGCCCGGAACCGGTGCGCCGTCCGCTGTGAGCGGGATCAGGTCGGGCGCATCGTGATCGCGATTGGGGTCCACCACCAGGCGCGAGACTCGGGCGGCGATCAAGGGAGCGTCCAGCGCGACCGCCAGGCGCCGCGCCAGCGCCAACGCGCCGATGTCCCAGGCCACGTGATCTTGAAGCTTCGCCGCATCCAGACCGAGTGTGCCGAAGGTATCGGGGACCGCATTGGAGGCGTGATCGCAGACCAGCAGCAATGGCGCAAGTCCTGACGGGTTGTCGATCATGGCATCGATGCGCTCAAGTCCGGCCACGCCTGGTTTCCTTCTGTTTGTCAGGCGGCGACGTGAGTCGCCTGCCCTGCGACGACGTACCAGGTGACGAACAGCGCGCATATGAACGCACCCGGCAGGTAGCTGTTTGTGCGCCGCCAGGTGAATGTGGCGATGATCGCAACGATGCTTAGCAACGGAACGAACTGGATGGCGATGATAGTCCGCAATACGTCGCTGTCGTAAAACGTCTGCACGCTGCCGGTGATGAATAACAGGCCGTATTGGATCCCCAGGAATACGGCGAAACCGGCTGCCAGGGCCGCGATGCTCGCCAGGTACTGGGCACCGGGCGTCGCCGTCGCGCGCGTGATGACGCCATGCAGGCTTCGCAGCGTCAGCAGGAAAAAACCCGTGAACGGGACGAGGTACGCGAGGAATGCCAGCCACTGTGGCCGGCTCATCAGTTTCAGTGCCAGCACCCAGAAGCGAAAGTCGACGTCGAACAGGAAATCGCACACCGCAAGCGCGGCGTAACCCACGGCAACGGTAAATATCGCGATCGCGATCGACCGTCCGACATGCAAATTGAAAGGCGGCCGGACTCCGCCAGGCAGGAGGGACAATCCGAGCACGATGAAACTGTTCAGCACCGCCCAGACGGCGATCTGGTTGGTCAGGGTCTGGGGGAACAGGCGCGAAGCCGGTGCGTGCGCTTCGGCAAGTTCAAAAAAAGGCAGCAACGTCACCGCCGGCAGTGCAGCGCCTAGCACGAGCGAGATCCACCAGCGGGCATTGCGGCGCTCGCTGACCCGCACGGGCATTGCGGCGAGCGGCGCGAACCATGGAAGCGTCATCAGCCTGTCGAAAGTGCCGAGCAGGAGTGCGATGAACCCAATGAACGCGACCAGCGTGCCGATCTCCTTCCAGATCCAGACCTGATCGTCCGCGGGCAGCGGCCTGCCGCCGACCAGCGTTCGCTGGAACCATTCGATGCTGTAGCCGATGGCTTCCGGCGACAGGTGATCCATCGGATGCGTGACGCCGGGCGTACGAAGGATGCGGGCGGTACCGTTCTCGACGGAACCGTATAGTTTTCCTGGTTCGACCGGCGCGTCCACGCCGAAGACCTTCCACAGCTTCGGGCTCTGCGCGATCTGGCGCGCCGATGGCACGCCCCACATCAGCTGCGAAAACTCATCGAACCGGCTGAACACGATCGCGACATTGCGCGGGAATGTCTGCGTGCCCTCGGGCGCAAACGGAGCGCCAGTACTCGAGCCCTCCAGAACCATCGACTTGTAATCATCGGGAAATGCGGCCGCGGCGCTCAGCACGGCCCATCCGCCCATGCTGTGTCCCTCGAGGCCGATGTTGTTGCGGTCGACGAAGGCCAGGCTGCGCAGATAGGCGAGGCCATCCGGCCCGCCAAAGCCGCCTGCGAAAGCGGGCGGCGCGCTGTAGCCGTGGCCGGTTTGATCCAGCGCGAGCACGACGTAGCCGCGCCTGGCGAACTCGATCGCGAAACCGCTTTGGGTCTCCCGCGAATTGATATAGCCGTGCACCGCGAGAATGCCCGGGGCGGGAGCCACGGCAGTCGCGCCCGGTGGCATGTAGAGCAGCGCGCTCATTGGTGACCCGCCCGCGCCGATGAAGCGGACATCCATGACCCGGATGCCACCCGCGGTCTGCACGAAGTGCGCGAGCAGGGCACCGGCTAACACCAGAACCAGCCCGATCGGAAGAAGTCGACGATTGCGGTGTTGCGTGCCCGCAGATCCTGCATCAGTCATGTCTTCCCCTTGGCGAGCCGGCGAGGCTCGCGAGCGCGATGTCCCAGGACATCCGCGTCTTGCCGGCGGCGTCGACGATGCCGAGCGTGAGTTTCGTCGACGCTCCCTGCCAGTCGATGTCAATGAAGCCGAAATTGGCGTCGGCCACGACGTCGCTCGCGCGATTCGCGTTCGGCGTTGGCACGCGCCACTCCTCGGTGAGACCGCTGGAGGTCAGGTCCCACAGTGTGTACGGCACATTGACGTCCAGCTTCGACATCTCGGCGTAATGGATGTCGCCGCTCAGGAACACGACGCCATTCGCTTTC
>CAZPUJ010000088.1:0-6783 GCA_964589725.1 uncultured Planctomycetaceae bacterium | reverse complement strand
CTGGCCTGAAGGAGACGACCGAGGCCGAAGCTCCCCGCCTTCGTTCCGACAACGCCAACCGCGCACAGCCGGCCTCGGAGACTCGCACCTCCGATCGACCAACTTTTCCAATGCCGAAAACGCCGCGCTGAGGAAGGGAATTGCCAAATGCCAATTGCCAAATGCCAATTGCCAATTAATACGACAGCGCAGGTTCGGCCGTCTTGTTCCCTCGCCCCCGCTTCGGGGGAGAGGGCTAGGGTGAGGGGGCGAACGGTGCCGACGCGCGGCGACACATGGGCACGAGTGGTTGGTTATCGCTGGGGGCTGTGTGCGATCGCCTTACTGCTGTTCTCGTCCGGCTGCGTGCATCGACGGTTGACCGTCAACTCGAATCCGCCGGGTGCCCGCGTGTTGATCGACGGCGAAGAGGTCGGCGAGACGCCGACGTCGATCGACTTCACGCACTATGGCACGCGCGAGATCGTCTTGCAAAGAGACGGTTATGAAACGCTGAAGACGCTGCAGCGCGTGCCGACGCCGTGGTACCAAATCCCGGGAATCGACTTCTTCGCCGACAACTTACTGCCGTTCCAACTGACCAACCGACACGAGTTCAATTACCAACTGCAGCCCAGCTCACCAATCCTGCCGACGCAAGAATTGCTCGGCCGCGCGAACGGGCTGAGGACCGAAGCTCGCGCTGGGCCGTGACTCGATGCGAAGGGGCGTCAGCCCAGACTGCGACACTGCACGCAGACGAGTCTCACACTAACCCGAAGCGTAAGCGAGGGACTGTGGCATCAGCCATCGCTTACGCTTCGGGTCAGTGTGCGTGTCTGCCAAATGTGTCAGAGTTGGCCGTGCGAGGTATATTCAGCCGATGGCAGTTCCAAGAATTTCCGCATCACTCGATTGACGACCTGCGGATTCTCTAGCGGCGCCATGTGTCCGGCGTCAGGAATGACTTCAAGTCTTGCATTCGGCATCACCTCGGCGATTTGTCGCATTTCGAGTGGAGTGGAGATCACGTCGTGCTCGCCGGCCAAGAGCAGCGTTGGAACGGTGATCGAGGCCAGCCACGATCGTGCATCCAGACGTCCGGCCAAGGCCAGTGAGCCAGCGGCGATGCCCCGCGGGCTCGTCGACAGTATGACTCGCCGAGTTTCCTCGATGATCTCAGGTTCTTTGGCGAATGTGCTGGCAGCAAAAAGTCGAGGCAGCATCGCGTTGGCGACGATCGCTGGACCGTGTTGCACCACATCCTCCGCGAGTTTCCGCCGATTAGCTGCGGCTTCGGGAGTGTCCGCAACGGCGCGGGTGTCGCACAAGATCAACGCCTTCAGCCGTTGAGCGTGCCGTCGCTCGAATTGCCAGGCGACGCAGCCTCCCATCGATAGACCGCAGAAAACGACCTGGTCTTGGATCCACATGGCATCCAGCAACTCGGCCAGATCGTCGGCGAATTGCTCCATCGTGACGATCCCCTCGCCGACCGAGCTATCTCCGAAGCCGCGTAGATCCGGCGCGATGCAGCGGAAGCCGCTGTGCGATAACTCGTCGATTTGGAACCGCCACATCGCGTGATTCAGCGGGAAACCGTGCGCGAATAGAATCGGCGGGCCTTGGCCAACATCGACGATGTTGAGGCGTGCTCCGGGAATGTCGATTAGCGGCATGGTGCGAAACTCCCTGCATAACGGGATAACGGGGCTGCGACGGACTCGGTCGCGAAATCAGCAGTTCAGAATTAACCACTTTCCGCCCGCGTCAGTTCGAGCGTCTGCGGAGTGTAGCTAGACCCCAAACAAGCGAAGTACTGCCGACCCCACCGACCTTGCGTCGGTGGCTCGCGGGTTTTTGCACTACCTTTCAGATCACGCCAAATCGCGCGGTCCGTAGTGCAAAAACCCGCGAGCCACTGGGGCAAGCCCAGTGGGGTCGATTGATCAGGGGCGTGATCCTCTCCGATGGCAGATGAACAAGGCTCAAACAAACGTGAAGAGTCTGCGTTCGATCGGAGCGAGAAGTGTCCTGGCAATCGTCTCCGTCGGCATTGCCACGATGCTGGCAAGGCCAGCGGTTTCCATTGAAGCCGAACCGCCCGAAAATGCCGCCGAACTGCCACGGCCTCTCGTCAGCTTTTTGAGTTGCCGATACACTTTCGCGACTTTGCTTCGCACGGCGCTGGCGTAGTGCCTCGCCGTGTGTTCAACCGTCAGAATCCGAACTGTTCGCATCACCAGAGGAAACCGATCGTGGCCCGCGCAGAAACCAAGGCCTCCGCCGCCAAGCCCAAGACTGAAAAGAAGGCGATGACCGGAGCCGACATCCTGATCGAAGCTCTTGTCCGCAACGGCAGCGACACGATCTTCGCGTACCCCGGTGGAGCGTCGATGCCGCTGCATCAAGCGTTGCTGCGTCGGTCCGACAGCATTCGCACGGTCTTGCCACGGCACGAGCAAGGTGGCGGATTCGCGGCTCAAGGCATGTCGCGCTCCACCGACAAGGTCGGCTTGTGCATGGCCACCAGCGGTCCCGGCGCGACGAATCTCGTCACCGCGATCGCCGACGCCAAGATGGACTCGGTGCCGCTCATCGCCATCACCGGACAGGTGGCGCAGAGGGTCATCGGCACTGACGCTTTTCAGGAAACGCCGATCGTCGAGATTTGCCGCTCGATCACCAAGCACTACTACATGATCACTGCTCGCGATTGGAACGACCCGGACGATTTGCAGCAGGCGCTGCGTGACATTCCGCGAATCGTCAAAGAGGCGTTTTACATCGCCAAGACCGGACGACCCGGGCCGGTGTTGATCGACTTCCCCAAGAACATTCAAACCACCGTGCTCGAAGGGGAGATCGATTGGGATCCGCCGATGAACCTGCCGGGCTACCAGCCGGAGCGTTGCAAGGCGGCTCCGGAACAGATTCGGCAAGTCATCGCGGCGATCAAACATTCGCGGCGTCCGATCCTGTACGTCGGCGGCGGCGTGATCAATTCCGATGGAGCCGACGAGCTGACTAAGTTCGCCAAGCGGACCGGCATCCCCGTGGCGATGACCGTGATGGGCCTGGGCGCGTTTCCCGGCGAGGATCCACAGTCGCTGCACATGCTTGGCATGCACGGCACTGTGTATGCCAACTATGCCATCGGCGGCGCCGGCTTGCTGTTGGCGTTCGGCGTGAGGTTCGACGACCGCGTCACGGGAAAGCTGGAAGAGTTCGCGAAACACGGCAAGATCGTGCATGTGGACGTCGACCCGTCCGAAATCCACAAGAACAAAGAAGCTCACATCCCGGTCGTGGCCAACGTCCGCGACGTGCTGCACACGTTAAACGCAACGTTGACCGATGATGACGTGCCGCAACTCGACGAGTGGTGGAATCAGATCAACGAATGGAAGGCGAAGTTTCCACTGACCTACAAGGAACAGTCGCCGGACTTGATCAATCAGCAGTACGCAGTCGAAGAATTGTGGCGGCAGACGAAAGGCCGCGACACGTACATCACTGTCGGCGTCGGACAACACCAGATGTGGGCGGCTCAATACTACAAGTTCAATCGCCCGAAGCATTGGCTCAGCAGTTCGGGCTTGGGCACAATGGGCTTCGGCCTGCCCGCCGCGATGGGTGTGCAAGTCGCTCACCCGGATAGCCTCGTCATCGATATCGACGGCGATGGCTCATTCCTGATGAACATTCAAGAGCTCGCGACGCTGCATTGCGAAAACTTGCCGGTGAAAGTCATGTTGCTCAACAATCAACACCTGGGCATGGTGGTGCAGTGGGAAGATCGCTTCATGCAAGGCAAGCGAGCACACACGTACCTCGGCCCGATCGACCACCCGGAAGCGCTCGGCCAAGGTGACGGCAGAATTGGCGAGACATATCCGAACTTCGTGAAACTGGCCGAAGGCTTTGGTGTGAAAGCCAAGCAAGTGCGCGACAAAGCTCACTTGCCCACCGCGATCGCCGAGATGCTCGCCGACCCCGTCCCGTTCCTGCTCGACGTCGTCTGCCCTTATCAAGAGCACGTGCTGCCCATGATCCCCGGCGGCATGACCGTGCGGGACATCATCGTCGAGTAGCTTCGCTTTCAACCCGTGAATTCATTTGCCACGGATGAAACACAGATTGAACACGGGGGCATGTGAATTGTGATTCCCGCCTCCGCAGTTTCACCCTGATCCGTGTTTCATCGGTGTTCCATCCGTGGCTCCAAACTCTTCCTCACGGCTGCCGCAGCGTGTCGCTCTCGATCGTCAGGTCCAGTTTTCCCGGCAGCGGCTGGCCGTTGATCGTGAAGTCGAGATCCCCTTGGATGCGGATCTTCTCTTTGACCGAATGCCACTGACCGGCGGCGCGGTCGAAGAGCAGCGTTTCGTTGGACTCGGTCGGCTTCAGTTCGCTCTTCGTGACTTTCAGCGGCAGCTTCGAGTTCTCAGCAATGGAAAACGACACGCTAGTGGCTTTGGCTTCGATCTTGTCGAGAGTCTTGGTTCCATCCTTCACCTCGCCGACATACTTGTATTCGGTCGTGAAGCTCATGACTTGACCGCTGCCGAGCGGCAAGTCGGAATTCCGAGTCCACGTGTCGCCTGGTTTGACGGCATCGGTCGGCAACCGTTCGGCCTGTTGGTTGGCGGTCTTTTTGGTCTGCTCGGCGTCAAACTCCCCTTTCAGCTCCTCCGACAGTCCCTCGGCCGCCTTGTCGAGTCCTTCCACCGCGACCACCTTGCCGGACGGGTCGAAGACCAGCGTGGTGCGAGCCTTCACCGCCGCCCGCATCAATTCCAACACAGGTTCCAGTTGCGGGTTGTCCGCCTTTCGATTGGGGTCGTCCGAATCAAACGTCATCGTGATTCCGCCGGGAAGCTTCAAACTGACCGACAGCTTGTCGGTCTTCACCTCCACGCGCAGCTTGCCATCCGCGTCTTTCTTGCCGACCTGCTTCGAAGAGATGACGAAACGATCCGACTCCGTGTCGATGTTCATCCCTGCCAGAGTCAGTGTTTGCTTGAGCTTCATGTTCGTGTGCAAGACCTGTTTGGTTTCCTCCGTGTGCTTGAGTTCCAACCTCACTTGGGCCTGCGCCGGCACGGTCCATCCGGCCGCAACCAACGCCAACGTGAGCACACTTCCGAATCGAACCGTTTGGCAATTCTTAGTTATCATCACAGAGCTTCCTCATTAGGAGACCGGCCAAATCAGACACACCGCGACGAACGGCGATGCCTGATGACCGCGAGTAAGATCTATTGAATCGAGTTTATTGACCGCTCGCCATCCAGCGACGCTCGACCATCGTTCGCTCGCACGGTCGAAATCTTGGGTCGCCTGTCGTTATTCTGCGATCCGTTGAGCGACCGCTCCCCGCCCGGTTTGGGGGCTGTCGATTTAATCCGCCACCGCGTTCATCTCGGTGGTTCACACGTTTCTGCACTACGTTTTTCCCGATGACTTCGAGTAGTGCAGAAACGCTTGAACCCCTGAGGCAAGCTCAGGGGCGATGAAATCGACAGTCCCCTTTTCCCGGTGGCTTGCGGGCCTCTGCACTACTCCGATCCCACGCCGCTGGTTTCAACAGTCTCATGCTCAAACTCCTCGACGACCTCAGCGACCGCTGCCGAGTGCCCGACGATCACAAGGTCCAACTCAAGAACTTTCCCTCGCACTGCAACGTGTCGCAGGATTTGCCCGAAGCCGAAGAACGCCAACTTGCCGAGCAAGTGCTGCGGGACAGCGTCGCCGAGCTGGCCGAAGCGCAGGATCGGCTCTATGCGGCGGACTCGTGGTCAGTGCTGGTGATCTTTCAGGCGCTGGACGCGGCGGGCAAAGACGGCACCATCAAGCATGTCATGTCGGGCGTGAACCCGCAGGGCTGCCAAGTCCACTCGTTCAAGAAACCGTCGGACGAGGAACTCGATCACAACTTCTTGTGGCGCTGCACGAAAGCTCTGCCGGAGCGGGGCCGCATCGGCATCTTTAATCGCTCGTACTACGAAGAGGTCTTGGTGGTGAAGGTGCATCCGGAGTTGCTGACCTTTCAGCGTCTGCCCGAGGCGAATCCCACGAAGCAATTCTGGAAAGGTCGCTACAAGGACATCCGCAAGTTTGAAGAGCATCTCGAACGCAACGGCACGCGGGTCGTGAAGTTCTTCCTCAACGCCTCCAAGGACGAGCAGAAACGCCGGTTCCTCGAACGCATCAACGACCCAAAGAAGCACTGGAAGTTCGCGACCAGCGACGTGCAAGAACGCAGCTTCTGGGACCAGTACATGCAGGCGTATGAGTCGATGCTCGCCGAGACCAGCACGCCCGAAGCACCGTGGTACGTCATCCCCGCCGACCAGAAGTGGCTCTGCCGAGCACTTGTGTCGCGCATTCTGGTGACGACGATCGACGGTCTCGGCGCGAAGTACCCCAAGGTCTCGCCGGAACAATTGTCAAAGCTCGACGAATGCCGGCAGCAATTGGAAGGCGAGCGGGGGGCGTCAGCCCCCTGATGCCCTGATGGGTCCGATTTAGACCGACGTCGATTGCCGTTCAACGCATCAGGGGGCTGACGCCCCCCGCTCGCCAGGAGGATTTCAATGCTCGAACACGACTACCAGCGCCGCGTGACCGACATCGGCCCCACGCGATTGCTGCCGGGAACGGCCATTGAAATCGTCCGTGAAGTTTCGTTGAACGAACCGCCATTGCATGCGGTGCTCGACTTCGATGGCACGCTCAGCCTGATCCGCGAAGGCTGGCCGGAGGTCATGGTGCCGATGATGGTCGAGTTGCTCCGCACGA
>CAZPUJ010000087.1:0-17812 GCA_964589725.1 uncultured Planctomycetaceae bacterium | reverse complement strand
AGAACAAGCCGCGGAACAAAGCGATCGCGGCGGTGGCTCGCGAACTGGCGGGCTTCGTGTGGGCGGTCGGCCAGGTGAAACAACTCTTGGTGAAGGAGTAGCGAAATGGATTTTTTAAGGCATGGCAGGGCAAAAGAATGTGGGGCGTTGAGAGAAGAAGGCTGGGGGCGTTTCGGCCCCCAGCCCGGCGAGCACATTCTCCCGCCCTGACCTGGTTATCCCTTGTCAGGTTGCGTCCCCGCAGAGCCTGACTCCGTTTCACCAGGCGCGGGGAGTTTACCAAGAACCCCTTGGTTGCCACGGAAAACGATCGTCACCAAGAATCACCTCAACCCAGAAAGGCAGCGGCCCCCGAGTCGTCGGCGACACGAACTCCAGGAAGATGCCCCAGCAGGCGCTTTCGGCCACCCGCGAAATTTCGCTCGTGACGCCCGATGCTAGACTCCGGCACTTCCGCGACGGATCAGGTCATGCGGTTCCGACCCGCGAATATCAGTCTGATCAACAGTCGTTTCTCCCTCGCCGACGACTCGGCGGCCGCCGCACAACACCATGAACTCAAGCTAAAACACCATTCGGAAAATTCACTCGCTCAAAATACTTGACTGGTCCTTCCATACCAGCGCCCTGCGGCTCATCGCACCTTGTTCCATTTCGGGAAGTTGTTTCGACCACGTTACTGATTCACCGATTGACCGACTTGGACCCACGCGCTTTCGGGAGGCATCAAAGCTGGTGCTTCCTTTGGGGCAAAGAGACGCGAGTCCGTCCGCGACATGTCGGCTCGATTTGTAGTGGTCACGATGGAATCGGTGACCTGGAAGGCAAAAGGGATTTTTCAGGCATGACTCCGATGTCCAATAGAGTCAAAAAGGATGGCCCTGGCCGAGAAGTCCCCGCCAGGGCCTGACGCGCCATTGGCGCATCGGAGACCGGGATATCCCTTGGCAGGTTGCTTCCCAGCCGAGCCTGCCGCCGTTTCTCCCGGCTCTGGCATTTCGTCCGAATTCGACGACCGAAATCCAGCATTGGACATCGGAGTCATGCCTTCCAAAATCCACCGTGGAATTGTCCCGCGATTTCTACGACAATGTGCATCTGCAACGACAAAGCGGATGAACCCTCTTTCTTAGGTTGCGGGCGAAGCCCGCTCCAAGGCGTTAGGTGGAGGAGGTTCCCTCGTGTTCGAGAAGTGTCCGAATTGCCAGGGGCCCCACATCGGGGAGGGTCAATTGCCGATCGAACCCGCCGTCTTCTCGCCGGGGGCATTGCGTTTTCGCAGCTTTAGGTTGGTCTGGGACACCGGCGTCGCCCCCGGCTCCTCTCGCTTCTGGGCCTGCCTGGATTGTGGCCACCTCTGGGGGCGCATCGATCCCGAGCGGCTGGGGCACTTCATCGTCAAGCACGGCTCCGACGAGACGCTGGAGAAATGGGGTCTGGCAGGGACTGGTGGCGAAGCACCTCTCCCCAACGTCTAGCCCGCAAGGCAACGAAAAGGACAGGACTGGACTGGCACTTGACGGTCGTTCTTCAGCCCACGTAATGCGACAAGTCATGAACAGCGCTGCGCAACCCAAATGGCGTTCCGCTGGCTGGCGCGGCGGAGCGAGTGGCGGACCAAAGGATTTTGGCCGACATTCGAGCCAATTGGACCTCTCGCGTTCATTGAATCGTTGCATCCGCCTTTGGCATTTACGGGAACGTGCCTGAGGGCGGAGCAGCCGCTAAATTCACGGGGCGTAGCGGTAAATTGATGCGGGAAAAAATCGCGAACTGCGGATCTTTGTAGATCAGCTTCCAGTCCGCAGCCGACGACAGAGCTTTCACCAACTGCAACCGTGTCGGGATTAAGACGATGTCGGTTGGATACTTTTTGAGGATGTCCTCCCAGCCTTCGCGAGCCTCGTACAGTCGAAAGTCTTCTTCCAATCGCCAGTCGGGATAGGCGACTTCATAGCGGCTGTCGAACGAGATTTGCACTGCCGGTCCCAGCTTCCACATGACGTACGAGCCCCAGTCGTACGGCACCATCATGTTGCCTCGAAACCGTTTTTCGGCGAGATAATCGACAGCTCCGACTGGATACACGACGTGGTCACCTTGCCCAGGAATCGGTTGAGCCGGCACTCGCAGGCGCCACGGTTCATACGTTGCGGCGCGCACGAACAGCAACACCGCGGCGACGCCAAACACGGCGCACCAAGCGCCCTGATACTTCCACCACCAACGCCGCAGGTCTTGACCGAGCGACGTGCGAGTCAACTGATCCGGCAAGTAACAGGCGTAGACGACGGCGTAAAAGGCTAAGAACCGATGACTTTTCAAGGCCGCGAGGCCGGTCGCCAGCAACAGCAGAATGCCGGGCATGCGTCGCCAGCGTCCTTCGTTCAACACCAGCCACGCCAACCCCACCGAGACCACGAAGGACAACAGGTGATGCAGTTTTCCCTCAGCCCACAACGGAGCCCATTCGGAGACGCGCGGCCGCTCCATCGCGATCGCGCGCGCCAAGTATTCGAGATAGTGATACCCCCACGGGTTCAGCAGCCACAGCGGAATCAGTGACAAACCGGCAATCAGCAAATGCCGATGAGGCTGTCGCCGCAGCAACTGTTCCAGCCAATGTGCTCCGAGCAATCCTGCTCCCACCAAGCAGCCGCCGTGCAGGTTGACCCACAGCGGAAACAACGCCAACAACGCGATCAGCCAGCGGCGATCGCCGGCTCGATCACGATCGAAACCCCACAGCAACAAGGCCGTGAACAAGTACGAATACATCTGAGCTCGGACGGTCGCGAAGCTGTAATCGCTGAGCACAATCGCCAGCGCGGCGACGATGCCCGTCGCGATCACGCTCGCCCCACGACGTCGTGCGTTGCACCAGCAGACTGCTGCCAAGCCGCCGATCAAAGCAAACTTCGCGAACAGAATGCCGGCCGACCCGAACCACTGCGTCAGTCCGTACGCGATCATTCCCGCTCCCCATTCGTGATGGACGACAAGGTCCAACTTGGGAGTGAACGCGAAGTGATCTTCCCACGGAACGTGCCCGAGCTGCACGACCTCACGCGCCAGCGACAGCTCATGCCACAGATCGACATCGACCACCGAGCTTGCCGTGCGTGACGCCAGAAACGCGATCAAACCGCTGATCAACAGCCACTTGGCGAGCTTGTGCGACCGCATCCAACCCATGAGAGGAGGTTGCCCTGCGAATGGAAGTGTTGGCACTGTTCGCCCCCTCACCCTAACCCTCTCCCCCGACGCGGGGGAGAGGGGACCGGAAATTCTCGAACGCGCGCTGTAGGGCTAAAACAGTGATCATCGTCCGTGACCAAACACTCCGACTTGGCAGAGATCATTAAACTCTTCGGGCCACTTCGGCGGTGGAGACTGCGGCGGCCAAAACTCGCGGCGAGCAATACAACCAGCGACCTTGATCGCAACGGCGTCCGCGGCGGCCAAGGCATCGTCGTCCCAAACTGCGAGCTTCGCACCCGCCGCGTTCGTGTCCTTCGGCAGATTGATGTAGCCCAACTGCACCTCGCCTGGCAACGCGAGTCCCTTCCACAAGTGTCGATACAACGGCAACTGCAAGTCCACCCAGGCGTCTTTTTTCCGATGCGTTTGCTCCGGCGAGTCACCAGCGTCGCCCGATTTGTAGTCGAAGATCCGCCACTGGCCGGACGACTCATGTCGATCAATGCGGTCGATCCGACCTCGCAACCAGACAGGGACACCGTCAACGACAAACGTCGGCTGAGACAAACTAGCACTATTGCGCGAAAGTCCCTTCGAATCGTCAACGTTTTTTGAAGATTCTCGCGAGAATGAACGTTCGACGAACTCGATGCGCCAACCGTCGCGTCGCGACCGCACCTGCCAGCGGGCGAACGCCTCCAGACGCGCTTCCATTTGCTTGAGTTGCACGTTGATCACCGCGCGACGCCGTTCGCCGAATTGCTTTCGGGCGACATCGTCCAGAATCTGGAATAGTCCGCGACACAACGTCGCGACGTCCGTCGCGTCCCGCAATTCCGATTCCCCGAATCGACGCAAGACATCGTGCAGCACGTTGCCGAACGCCAACGCATCCAACTCGACCACGTCATCGTTCAGCCGCTTTAGCTTGAGCACATGCTGCAAGAAGTAGCGGTACCGGCAGGCAATATACGCCTTGAACTCGGTGACGCTGAGCGTCAACTCGCGAACCGGAGTGATCAACTCCGGCCACTTCAACGCCGCCCCGATCTGCTCCGGCGTCGGCACGTGGAAGGACATTTTTCTGTTTTCTCTGTCCGGTTCCCTCTCCCGCATATCGGGGGAGAGGGTTCGGGCGCGCGAATTGTCCGGTTCCCTCTCCCCCGCATCGGGGGAGAGGGTTAGGGTAAGGGGGCTGACCTGTGAACCCGTCCCCGAAGACACCCCCTCACCCCGGCCCTCTCCCCCGATGCGGGGAAGAACGGGCGGTGACTCCCCCCTGCCCTCTTCGCCGATGCGGGGGAGAGCGGGCTGTGACTCCGACTCGCCCGCGAGAAACCGCAGCACTCGCTCCGGCAACTCAGCCGGTTGGGTCGCGAAGAGCAATCGGCTGGGGACCAGCGGATTGCCGTCGACATCGCGGCGGCCGACAAGCCAGACGACATCACGACGAGCGTGTTGCAACAACGTCACCGCGTAAGCATCGCGCGCGTAGCGCCGCGAGTTGTCATTCAGACCGAGATGCCGGCGCAGTTCGTTCGGCAAGAACAAGTCGGAGTTCAGCGACGTCGGCACAAAGCCTTCATTCAACGTCGTCACGATCGCGGCGGAAGTGTCGTCCAATGACAGTTCCAACCACCCGAGCATTTCCACGGCTTCATCAGCATTCTCCGGCGGGACAAAACTCGCCGACGTGCGTTGGACCGCGCAACGAATCGCATCGCCAGCGGACACAATCGGCGCGAGATTCTCCGGGACGGAGCCGATCTCCTCCAAGATCCCACTCAGTCGCGTCAACGTCTCGGCGACGATGCGTCCTTCGGAACCGTCTCGATCGAGCGACCGCTCGCCGTACATCGCGAGCAGCCACGCCCGCAAGGACTCCGCCCACTCGTTGAGCGGTCGCGGCGGCCGCTGCAACGGATTGATCAATTCACGCATCACTTGTGGCACATCGGGGGCGATCGGCAAATAACGACGGAACTCGTCGTCCAGCTTCGCAAGATCGACCGCTTGCCCGGTACGTCGCCTGAACCAGTCATCGATATCAGGATGTCGCACCAACGCCGCGAAGTCTTCGAATCGCCCGCGTTCCAACAGTGCCGCGACAGACAGTAGCAAACGACACGGACCCGAGTCAGCCACACGTTGCCCTTCGATCCAGCGCGTCGCGACGCCGCAGGCGGAGAGTTGTCGTTCCAAAAATGGTCCCAAGCGTTCATCGGCCAAGCCGATGACGATCTCATCCGCTCGATAACGCCCGTCGAAAGCGGCCAATTCGCGAACGACCTGTTCCGCTTGCTCGGCCGGCCCGTCGCAAACGCGGATGCGATCGACCGGCACATCGACGTGAGCGTCCGCCCACGCGCTCGGTTGCAGACAGCCGTGAGCATCGAAGCGATCGGCAAGTTCTTCCGGCGCAGCAATCAACGCGATCACGTGGTCGGAAACCAGATCAAGCATCTGTCGCATCACCTGATTCATGTCGACCGTGCCGACGAACACCAAGTCCCAATCGGTGCGCGGCTCGCGTTGCCGAACCGCGACCAGCCGGGCTGTCTGCACGTCCCACAATTCAAGCTCGTCCAGCGTCCGCAAGTATCGGCTTTGAACTTCGCGCATCGCATCCCAGCGAGCTTGCTCGGTGAACCCGGGAACCTCTCGCCCACGAGTCGCCACGTCCGCAAAGTCGAGCCCATCAGCCGCCAGCTCGCGATGTTGCTGAGACAACAATGCTCCGAGCGCCAACCATGCCTGTGTGTCATCGTCCACTGGAGGTCGCGGCACGACTTGTTCGAGTAATTCGCGATCCAGCTCTCGCAACACCTTTTCCCAGGTGAGCTGTTGCACCAACTCGCCGGCCAACGGCCGTTGCAACGGGTACAGCGATTCCGGCAAGGTTCCGACCGTCTCGATTCGTGGCGGTGTTAGAAGGCGCGAGTCCGCTTCCGCTTGCTGTACCAACAACTCCAGCAACCGTCTTCCAGCGCGGCGCCCCGGCACGACGACGATCACACCACTGAGATTCAGTTCGGCAGTCGAACCATATCGCCGCGCCAGCCACTCCACCGCCGTCAGCAATAGCGGCTGATCCCAGCCGAGAAAGACTCGCGTGATGGATTGGGCCATGGGAGGATGCACGTCGTGAGTTCAAATTTCAGTCTTGGCCGCGTATGGTAGCCAAGTCGTCGTGAGCAGCGAGAGCGTTTCCGCTGCGTTGATATCGTGAACGGCGACGGCAGTGTTTTTTCACAAAGGATTTGTAGCGACGGCCTTTCCAGGCCGTCGGTGGTAAATCGATGGCCTGGAACGGCCGTCGCGACGGTTTGAATTCCGTTCCGCGCCCGCCCCGATGGGGCTGGGATAGAACGAGTCGGCATCAAGGAGTCATCGTGGCGAGTTCCAAAATCTTGGCGGTTGTCAAAGAAGGCCGTCAGGCGTTGGCCAAGTTTCGAGCGCTTAATCCCGGCATGTTGCTCGACCTGACCGACGCCGACCTGTGCGGAGCCGAGCTGCACGGCTGCAATCTGCGGCGCGCGTTACTCGTCGGCGCGAAACTTGCGGGAACGAATTTGGAAGGAGCCAACCTCAGTGAAGCCGACCTCACGCGAGCGAACCTCAAATCCGCTAAACTGAACGGCACCGACTTCAGGCAGGCCAAGCTGTTCAAATCGATGCTCTCGGAGGCGGACGCCACCGAGGCGAACTTCGGTCATGCGAGCCTCAGTGGCTGCGACCTTTCGAAGGCTCGACTGACGCGGGCTATCTTCCTCGAAGCCGACTTGGCCAAAGCGGAACTGAGCGACGCGAACTTGTTGGGAACCGACTTCAGCCTCGCGCGGCTGGTCAACGTCCACGCCGAGCGGCTGACGTGCGGTTGGACTCGCTGGACCAACTGCGCCTTGAGCGATGTGACGGGACTCGTGACGGCCACGCATCACGGCCCCAGCAGCATCGGGCTGGACACGTGGCTGCGATCGCGCAGCAAGATTCCGGATGACTTCTTGCGCGGCTGCGGTCTGACGGACGACTTCATCGCCGCGTTGAAAGCCGTCCCCATCGGACCGTCGATCTGCTTCGTGCGATTCAGTCACGAAGACCGCTCGTTCGCCGAGCGCCTGGCCGAAGACTTGCGCACCGCGGGCGTCGTCTGTTGGCTGGACGAAATGCCAAACGAAGGCCGCAAGGAATTGCCGCTCGAAGCTCAGTTCGATTCGCAGCAACCGAACAAGGTCATCTTGCTGGTGTCGAAAAGTTCGCTGACTTCTCCGTGGGTCGAAGGCGAAGTCAGCCGGTTGCTCGAACGCGAGCAAGAGTTTAAAAAGGAAACCGGCCACGACGTGAAATTATTGTTGCCGCTGACGCTCGACGGCTTTCTGTTCGGCGGCGACGCAAAAGGCAAACAGGACAAAGCCCTCGCCGCGCACGTCACGGCCGACTTCAACGGCTGGCGGCGCAACGATACCAAATTCGGCGAGGTATTTCCCAAAGTGCTGATCGCTCTGGGTGTCGACAGGCCGCGTGTGCGGCCAACGAAAACAGAGGCGACGAAATCTGGCGCGTTGGGCTGGCTGGGGATCGGCAAGAAGAAGGAAAAGTGATCGGACAATTGCAACTCTAGGCCCACCAACTTCAGGCTGTCCAAGCAAACCAGCGTTCAAGCAACTTCTTCACGAATGGCGTTAGCCGGCGGCGCTGGAACTGGTCAGCCAAGCGTTTGATGACTTCGGCCTGAGTCGGATAAGGATGAATCGTCTTTGCCAGCGTGCCCAGTCCGACGCGAGCCGTCATGGCCAATGTCAATTCCGAGAGCATATCTCCCGCGTTCGTGGCTACGATGGTCGCGCCGATGATCTGATCGGTCCCCTTTCGCACAAGCACTTTCGCGAAGCCATTCGTTTCGCCGTCGAGAACCGCTCGGTCGACGTGCGACAATTCTTCGACCAGCACATCCACCGCCAGACCTTGCTCGCGCGCTTCAATCTCCGTCAGCCCGACCTCGGCGATTTCCGGATCGGTGTACGTGCAACGCGGAATCACCAGTGAGGAACCTTTGCCCCGTCCCGGAAACAAGGCGTTCTGCAACACGATCCGCGCCATCGCATCCGCCGCGTGAGTGAACTTGAACTTCGAGCAGACGTCTCCCGCGGCGAACACATTCTTATTGGACGTGCGGAAGTGATCGTCCACGCGAACGCCTTCGCGCGGATCGAACACAATGCCAGCGTGTTCCAAACCCAAGCCTTCGACGTTCGGAGTTCGGCCGACAGCGACGAGCAGTTCGTCAGCGCCGATGTCGGATCCCCGCACTCCGCCCGGAATGTCCGGTCCCCTCTCCCCCGCATCGGGGGAGAGGGTTAGGGTGAGGGGGCTGAAGGCTTCACAGCCGATCGAAGGCATTTCCTCACCCTCACCCCGACCCTCTTCCCCGCTGCGAGGGAGAGGGAGATTTGAATTGCGGCCGACACGCACCAATCGAGCATTCTGAACAATCTCAATCCCGTCACGACGCATTGCGGCCTCGACCACCTTTGCGGCGTCGTGATCTTCTTTTGGCAGGATGCCTCGCTCGGAAGCGAGCAACGTCACGTGCGATCCAAACCGCGCAAACGCTTGTGCCAGTTCGCAGCCGATCGGACCGGCTCCCAACACGGCTAGTCGTTTCGGGAGCTGATTCAGTGAAAACACGGTCTCATTCGTCACGAAGCCAGCTTCGGCCAAGCCCGGAATATTCGGCAGAGCCGCTCGCGCGCCGGTCGCGATCAGCGCTCGACGGAATCGCAGCGTTTGGTCACCGACTTCGATGCTGTCGGAACTCGTAAAGCGACCGCATCCCAAGAAGACATCGACTCCCAAACTTCGAAATCTCTCCGCCGCGTCATGCGCGGCGAGCGACACTCGCAGTTGCCGCATTCGCGCCATCACCGCCGCAAAATCGACGTTCGCACCGACAGGCACGTTCACACCGAAGTCGCCCGCACCCTGCACCGCTGCCGCCACACGCGCCGACTTCAACACCGCCTTCGACGGCACACAACCGTAATTCAAACAGTCGCCGCCAAGCCGATGTTTCTCGATCAACGCCACGCGAGCACCCAACCCAACCGCTCCCGCCGCGGCGACGAGTCCGGCTGGGCCGGCTCCGATCACCACCAGGTGATACCGCGACGCCGATCTTGGATTGACCCACGCCGGCGGAGCGACGTGTCGATCGAGTTCGGTATCGTGCACATCGTTGGGCCATTGACGAGACCCAGCCTGTGTGGCTGTGATCATGAATGTATCCTCCGCAACGCTTTCTGCGCAATCCGGGCTAACACGACCGAAACTGCCAACGTCGCCAGCACTCCAACACCGAACAGCACTTTCTGTCCGACGCTACCTTCCGAGCGTCCGGCCAGGATGTCAGTCAGATTCTTCGCGGCCGCGCCGATCGACACATACAAGACCGTGCCCGGAAACATGCCGATCCACGACGCGAGTACGAAATCTCGCAGCCGTACCCTCGTCAGACCGAACGCGTAATTCAACAGGTTGAAGGGCAGCACGGGAGACAACCGTGTGAGGATGACAATTTTGAAGCCTTGTTCGGCCACGGCTTGATCGAGCGCCCGAAACCGCGCGTCGCCGGAGACTTTGTGTTCGATAAATCCGCGCAGTAATGTGCGTCCCGCTAGAAATGCCGCCGTAGCTCCCAGTGTGCTTCCCAGTGACACAGCCACGGTCGTCTTCACCAACCCGAACGCGTAACCACCTCCGAGCGTCAGCAACGATGCCGGAAAGAACAACAAACTCGCAGGTGTGTACGAGAGCGCCAGCCATACCAAACCCCACGCACCTTGCGACCGAAGAGCGTTGATAAACCGCTCCGACTGCTCGCGCAGGTCGATACCCGAACGAAACGCGACGAGCGCCCCAACAGCAACGACCAACAGCAGACTGACGATGAGGCGAGACTTCATGTCGAGAACTTGTCTTACGAGTACGGAATCGCTGGTCTGAATGCCGACGGTGGCGTGGGGTAACAGCCGACGATTGTCGAGACTCCCTTTGCAGAACACCACGATGTCGTCAGCATTCCTCCTCCATGTCCAGCGATCCACAACTGCTCACGCGACGGATACTCTTGCGAACCGCTACGGTCACGGCTTTGTCCGCTTGGACAATCGGATCTGACGCCGACGAACCGGCGGTGAGGCCGGCGATCGGCTTTAGCCTGTACGGAATGAAGGCGCTGCCGCTCGCCGACGCTCTGCGTGTGTGTGCTGAGATCGGTTACGATTGCGTCGAACTGCCCGTGATGTCCGATTGGCCGTGCGATCCGCAGAAGCTCCCGAACAATCAGCGCCGTGAATTGAAACGGCAGTTGCGAGATCGAGGTCTTCAACTCGCCTCGCTCATGGAAAACTTGCCGCTGGTCGTCGTCGAAGCCAGCGGACAGATTCACTCGAAGGCCGGTTACGATCCGATCGCCGCCGCGACGCGATGTTGGCCCGTGCTTCGCGACGCTCGCGAAAAAGTGTGGGCCACGTGACGAATCGCTTCGACCTTGCTCTTGTCGAGCGACCCGCGACAATTCCCACGACGAAAGGATGAGTCGTGGATTCTCGTGAACCGATTGAGTTGCCTGTGGAACGACTTCCAAACTCCGAAGAACCGGACTTCGTACGTACGTTCGAAGTTCAGTTCGGCCGCGGCGGCGGAGAACCGGAGCCGCGTTCGCCGCGTCCGCATCCGCGAGTTTTTTTGCCGCTGGTATTGTTTCTCGCAACCTGGGTCAGCACGTTTCTCGTCGGCGGGACGACGTTTGCCAAGACGTTGAAGATTGACGGCGAGATCGTCATCGACTGGATGTCGTTTGTGGCCAGCGGTGCGACGTACTCGACGGCGTTGATGACCATTTTGCTGGCTCATGAAATGGGGCACTACCTGCAAGCGCGACGATACGGCGTCCCCGCAAGTTGGCCTTGGTTCATTCCGTTCCCGGCGCTCCCGTTGGGGACGATGGGTGCCGTCATCGTACAGGCGTCGGGCTTCGCCAATCGGAAACAGCTTTTCGATATCGGCATTTCCGGCCCGCTGGCCGGACTCGTGCTGGCGTTGCCGATCACGATCATTGGACTGCGCGACAGCCGGATCGTCGACATCGCCGCCGAAGGAGGCGGCATGAGCTTCGGCAATCCGTTGATCCTGCAATGGCTGGCCGAGTGGCGTTTCGGTCCCTTGGCCCCCGGCGAAGACGTCGCGCTCACGCCGTTGCTGCATGCCGGCTGGGTGGGCATTTTCGTGACGGCGCTTAATCTGATTCCCATCGGCCAACTGGACGGTGGACACATTCTGTATTGCCTGATTGGCCGCCGGGCACACGCGGTCGCTCGCGCGTTGCTGTGGTTCGCGGTCGGCTACATGATCCTCACGAAAAACTGGTCCTACGTCCCCATGGTCATCCTGTTGATGCTGATGGGTGCGCGGCACCCACCGTCGCGAGATGACTCTGTACCGCTGGGCAGCCTCCGCACTTTGCTCGGTTGGCTCACGTTGTCGTTCATCCTGATCGGCTTCACGCCGGAACCGTTCTCGATGAACGAACATCAGCCCGCAAAACCGGCTCCAAAACCAGACGCCGAGGCACCGTCACTGTTCGTCCGCAGTGCCATGAATAGCACGGCTATCGCGCCGCGAGCGCCAGCACGATATTCGTCAAGTTGAAGAACGCATGCGTGACAAACACTGGCAGGAAGAGCTGTTGCCGGTCGTAAAGACAGCCGAGCAGTAGGGCCAGCGGGATCAAAGCTACTCCGTCGAGCTGGCCGTGGATGACGCTGAAGACGATCGCTGAAACGCCAATCGCCACAGCGCGCGTTGTGCGCGTCTTGAGCCATCCCAGCAGGATCACTCGAAATAACAGTTCCTCCGCCAACGGTGCGAGCACGACAGCGGCGAGTAGTACCGTACCAAGTGTTTGCAGCCGAGTGTCCTCGCGCAGCAGACGCAGCAGCAAGTGTTGCTCGACCTCGGTTCGCCAGGGCGAGGTCGCCGCCAGTACGGCGAACGTTGGCAGAAAACTAGCGATTGCGGTCTCAATTCCGTCCACCAGTTGCCGACGCCAGCGAGCGAGACTGAATCCAAAGTCGCGCAGCCGACGCCAGTCAAACGCGACCAGCAACGGCAGCAGCACCGCGACCAACACGCCATAAAACAAACACGAATCCCGCGCGCCTTCCACGGATGCCTTCACGGGCGCGTCGGCCACTCGTGGTTGTAACGTGGGCCACAGATTCAGCCCGATCGCCGCCAGCCCCAGAAACACCGCCGCCGGATTCCAGACCACTACCGAGGCCTCGGCTCGTTGCCAAATCTCGCCGACGGCCTTCCAACGTCGCCACCATAACCACCAAATCGCCGCGCTTGTCGAGGCCATCATGATGATGACCGCGACCTGTACGGTGTCTCCTGCGTGCGACGTTGGCATGCGACGCTCTCGGCGGTTCACAGGAAATCAACGTTGGCCGTACGCCGGAAACTCGACGAAGACTTTGATCGCTCCGTCGCGGCGGTCCCGAAACGTCTCGAATGCTTCTTGGATTTTTGCCAGCGGGAGTCGATGCGTCACCAGCGGCTTGACGTCGATGCGGCGCTCGGCGATCCACTGCATCGCCAAGGGAAAATCGCGGCGGAAGTCGGGATTGATGCTCGTCAGTACGGAGCCGTTCTTGAAGACGAGATCTCGCCACCGCAGGCCATTGATGAATTCAGGCGGCACGCCGAAGTAGAGAATCTTCCCGCCGTACCCCAGCAGGTCGATGCACAGATTGAACTGCTGTTCGGCATGCCCGACCGCCTCGATGACAACGTCGGCCAGCTTGCCGCTCGTCAGTTCTTTGACTTTGGCCACGGGGTCTTCAATCGCGTTGCAGATCGTCATTGTCGCGCCGATCCTGACGCTCGTCTTTAATCGCGATTCCAACTTGTCGATGCCGATGACTTGCCTGGCTCCCAACATTCGCGCGCAGGCATTGAAGAGTTGTCCCATCGGACCTTGCCCGACGATCACGACATCCATGTCGAGAAGATTCGGTAATTTCTTCAGTGCGAAGATCGCCGTGCCGAGCGGTTGCGCGAGCACCGCCTCCTCGTCCGACACTCGCGGATCGATGGCGACACAGCGATCCTCGGAAACGACGTATCTTTCCCAAAGCCCGTTCTGAGCGACCGGCACACACAGCACTCGGTCGCCAATGTTCCAGCGTTTCCCGTTCGTCGCCACGACGCGGCCGATCATCTCGTGCAGCGAGTGCCCCAGCTCGATCGGCCACTCGCCGCTCCACACGAAATACGGCGTATCCGAGCCGCACAGGCACGTCAGCTCCGGCTGAAAGATGATCTCGCCCGATCCGCCCGGTGTGAGCCGCGGCTCCGGAACTTCGACAAGATCGATCCGATGTGGGGCAGTGAATTGGCCAGCGAGCATGAGGGTTCCTTTGGACTGCGGCGACCGGAGTCGTCGCTTTTCAAATCGCTTCGCCAAACGCAAGCGTGCGTTTCATGGAGTGAGGTCGTTGTGAAAAGCGGTGACTCCGGTCACCGCACTCCAAACTACTTCGTCTGTAAACAATACAGCATCTTGTTCGATCTCGAAAACATCTGCCCGCGCGAGGGCGTCAGCGACGCTCGAAAGACTTCACGGTCCGCGGCCATCAGCGTATTGCGAGCCACGATGTCCAGCTGCGGTCCCGGCTTGAGGACGACTGTCTCACCCGCCTCGCTTTGGAAGTACGCGAGACCATTGGCGGCGATCGGTGACGAAGTGAACTTGCCTCCCAAACGCTCCTTCCACAGTTCGCGGCCGCTCGCCGTGTCATAGCACGAAGCAACTCCGTCCATACTGGACACGATCACGAACTCGCCGATGACAATCGGCGACGGCTGATCGCGACCGCTCTTTCGCGTTGTATGCCACGCCATGTGCGATTGCGTGACATCCCCTTCACCGCCAGGCCGGACTGTATAGAAATCGCCCGCATTCCCGTTGACCATGAACAGCAAACCGTGCCCCGGCGTCGCCGTCGGCTCACCGCGGCCAATGAAACTCTTGCAGAACCAAAGCTTCGCACCTGTCGCTGGATCGTACCCGATGACCGAGGTCTCTCCGTTCAACACCAGCTCACGCCGTGTCCCGACATTAATCAAGACGGGCGAACTCCATCCGCCGCGTTGGGGAATGTCGCGCGGTGTTTGCCATTTGACTTGCCCCGTCAGCTTGTCGAGCGCGATCAGCGACGCGGCACCCACCGCGTCGCAGTTCTGAATGACCACGTCATCAACGATCAACGGCGAGGCTCCCGTGCCCCACGCGCCGTCGAACTTGCCGAGGTCTTTCGACCAGAGCTTCTTCCCGTCCACATCCAAGCCGTGAATTCCGCCGCGGCCGAAGAAAGCCACGACTCGTTGGCCGTCCGTCGCACACGTGGCCGACGCCCAGCCGTTCATGTCGTGCGAGGCTTCCGGTTCACCCGTCCAAACCGTTTCTTGCCAGACGATCTTGCCGTTGCGGCGATCGACGCAAAAGACGACGCGCTCACGTCCCTTCCCAATCGCAGCCGTCAGAAAAATGCGGTCGCCAGAAATCACCGGGGACGACTGACCATCGCCCGGCAATTCCGTACGCCACACAATCGAGTTCGTGTCCCATTTCACAGGGACGTCAGTCTCCGTCGAATGTCCGTCGTGCGATGGACCACGCCATTGCGGCCAATCGCCGCTGGCGGCGGCCGGCTCTCCACACAACGCCACGATGCCAATCAACACGATGAGCCATCGGTGCTGAGTTTTCATGTTGTTCCTTGAGTCAACGATGAATTGGAATGCGGAGCGTGATGGCGACTTTGTGTCACGACTTGATCTCAAAGATCGCTTCGACTTCGACCGCTGGTCCAGTCGGCAATGACGCGAAGCCCAACGCGCTGCGAGCGTGCCAGCCGTCTCCCTCCTTGCCGAAGAGTTGATGCACGAGGTCCGACGCACCGTTCACGACCAGATGCTGGTCCGTGAAATCCTGCGTCGAATTCACGCAGCCGAGCAGCTTCACGCACCGCAAGCCATCGAGCGATCCGTGCGCGTGATGCACCGACTGCAAAATCTTGACCAAGCATTCGCGAGCTGCCGCGTAACCTTGCTCGACGGTCAAATCACGGCCGAGCTTCCCCTTAATGTCGCTCACATGCCCCGACGTGAAATACAGATTCCCGGCCTTCGCACATAGGTTGAGATACCCCGGCTTCAACTCGGGAAACGCAAGACCAAGCTCTTTCGCTTTCTGTTCTGGGCTGCTCATTGTGGTGACTTTCCAGTGGTTGAGTGACGAGATCAAGAGGCATCAGCCCCGACCAAACCGTGCGTCAGACGTGAAGAATATCCGCGTGACATGTCTTGGGAAACAATGACGCTCAAATCCTCAGAACCGTACGGATAAAAACGTGCTTGATGGACACCGTCAGTACTCCGAAGATGATACAACTCGTCGTGATCCTCCGACCAATTCTTTATCTTTACAAAAGGAAGCTGACCATGCTTGAGAAACTGCGAGATGCCGTACGAGTCGTGGCCATCATCTTGGTTCTGAGTGTGCCGGCTCACGCTCAGGATGCGAATGCGGCGAAGGCAACCGCGGCGATCACGCAAGGCCAGCGAGTCTATTCGGTGGGGCACAGCTTCCATGTTTTCATGCCGGCGATCCTGAATGACATCGCCAAAGCGGCTGAGATCAGCGACCACAAGCAAGTTGGGATGTCGTCGATCGGCGGCTCGCGAGTCATTCAACACTGGGACGTGGCCGACGACAAGTTCAAGGCGAAAGAGATGCTCCGTGCCGGCAAGGTCGATGTGCTGACGCTGGCTCCCATCTTCCTCCCCGACGAAGGGATCGAGAACTTCGCCTCGTTGGCGCTGGAGCACAATCCGAACATCCGCATCACCATTCAGGAATTCTGGCTGCCGAACGATCGGTTCAATCCGGAAAACTTCCACGTGCCGCATCCCGAAGCCGATCGCAATGCACGCTCGCTGAAAGAACTGCGTGAGCAGCACGAAGCCTACTTCGCGACTCTCGATGAGCACGTCAGAAAGCTGAATGAGAAGTTCGGCAAGACCGCGGTCTACGTCGTGCCGGTCGGCCAAGCGGTGCTCGCGCTGCGCGAGAAGATCACGGCGGGCGAGGCTCCGGGACTCAAGCAGCAGACGGACCTCTTCACTGATGCCCTAGGCCATGCGACGCCGCAGTTACAAGTGCTCGTGGCGTACTGCCATTATGCGGTGACCTATCGCCGCAGCCCGGTCGGACTGCCGATGCCGGCCGCACTGGCTCAAGCGAAAACATCGACCGATCCGGCACTGGTCAAATTGCTTCAAGAACTCGCTTGGCGAGCCGCCATCCAACATCCGCTCAGCGGCGTGAAGGCCGATTGATACCTGGAGTGCTGCGGCTCGACACAGCCCTCCATTTATCCGCTCAAAACGACGTTGCCGAGACACTCCAGGAGTTCTAAAGAACTGGCATTGGAACAGAAGGACACCAAGTTCGCGAAGGAAATGGCTGCCGCCGAAATCGAAAGGACGCCACCCAGCGGTTCACCTGTGCTTGGTCGATCTTCGCGCCACGTGGATCGTTCACTCGTTCGTGAGTGGTCGGCTCCCCGGATGGCACGACAACGGATTTCCGTCGAATAATAGACGTGCTCTCATCTGTCCCTCTTTGAACACATTGCCCTGGCAGTTGCCTGACAAGACGCGTCACTCGAGGCCGAGGCGACTGGCTACGTCTTGGCTCGTGCGACTCTTCCATTCGCGATTTTCCTCCGGCTTGCGCTGGCGCACCGTGACACTTCTTCTCCGCGGCTCATGAACGCCCGTACGATCACACGCGGTCTATTGACTGCGCGTCGCGGACCATTCGTCCACCCAGGCACACAATTGAGCACCGGCATCTTTCGGCGGCGCAGCGACGTGATGCCAAGCCAGGAACGTTTCCCCATCGTCGGCGATCAGTAACAGGCCGCTCAGCGATTTGGCCCGCTTGAGAGCTGCCAGCGCTTGAACCGGAGTTTGAACGATCGGGCTGCCGACATTGAGGGACGTATTGACCGAGACTTCGACCCCCAATCGCCGCCCCATCGCTTTCAGGTATGCATAAGTGAACGGATCGAGTTCTTCACGAACGATTTGGAGCCGCGCCGTGCCGTCTTGGTGGACGACCGCGGGAAGTTTCTCAAACGCCTCGGGCCGTGCTGCCGCGGTGAGCACCATATAGTTGTAGGCGTTGTAGTCGTCATCCGCTGCACCTGGGGATAACTCGAAGAACCGCTGAGCGGCCGAGAGCGTGGCCATCGGAGCCAGCGGCCGGATTCGTTCACGAAATTTGACGCGCAGATTGATGTTTTCCAGAGTCAGTGGGTTGCACGGATTGGCGAGGATTGACCGATGTCCCAAGGCACGCGGCCCTGTTTCGGCCGGGCCTTGATACAGACCGAGCACGCCATCACGGGAGACGATGAACGCGGCCAAGTCGGCAATTTGATCACGCTGATCGGATTGCTGGACGCTGCCCAACGAACGA
>CAZPUJ010000086.1:0-2596 GCA_964589725.1 uncultured Planctomycetaceae bacterium | reverse complement strand
CCAGGTCATTAGGACTCGACTCCTTCCCGCTCGCGCAGCGGAGCGACCAACCCGCGTCGGCGATGATGCGACGTGCTCAGTGCGGGATTCATCCGCGGGCACAACCAGTGCGTCAGAAACATCTCGGCCAGCAAGCAGAGGCACGCCAAGCTGACCAGCCACGGTTCCAGGGCGAGCCGACGATCAACCGACGTTGCTTTCGCGACGGAAGCGGTCGGCTGCTCGATTTTCATTTCGGCCGGAGTCCACCAAGCGTGGAATTTTTCTGGATCAAAGGGCTCCAGACGGCTATCCCCCCGACCTGGTTGAACGACCACGATCAATTCGGACTGTGAGCTGTCGTTCGGCTGGATGCGATAAAAGCCCACTTCCGATGTTTCCGACAGTGTGAGCCAAGTTCGATTCGAAACTGTATGCACCGGAGCCGACATCGTGCGACCACTTGGTGAAAGGACACGCACAGCCAAGTAACCCGAAGCGTCAGCGAGGGCAGGTGCTCCACCCGTCTCAGAATCTGTCGGAACTCTTGCCGTCTGAGGTGGCTGCCCTCGCTGACGCTTCGGGTTACTGACCGATTCCGGAAAAGCCACGGTCACTGTGTCCCCGGACGTGAATTGACGTCGGATTCCCGCCGATTGCAAATGCAGCAGCAGACGATCCACCAGCGGCACAAAACTCTTGCGGCGCGGCAGATCGCACCAGCGGTCGTCGGCCGAGCCATTGATCACCACCACCCGGCCCGCCTCCACGCGTCGCGCGATCAAGGCCGGCGTTCCGTCCTCCAAGGTTGCCAGCACGTCATCCGCCGTCGTCATCGGGCGACCGAACCGATACCACGCTCGCGATTCCGTTCCAGCCAGATCGCCCACTTCCGGATCGACCAAGCCCGTCAGCAGCGGATGGCGATCATTCCATTGTTTCCACGCCGAAAGCCCTCCCCGCTTTGCGTCGGCCCGAACGCTGCCGGATAACTCGCCCGGCAACAGGCTGAGAGCGGGAACGAGCGGTTGCACAAAAGCGCGATTGTAAAGTTCCGAGTCCACGGTCGGTCCCAGGAACATGGCGAGGCCGGCGCCGCGGCGGACCCGCTCCGAAATCGCCGTGGACAACGCTTCGCTCAGACCAGGGACATCGGCCAGCAGGATCACATCGGCCGAGCCGATTTCCACAGCCGACACCGTGATCGGCGTGCGGATCACAAGCTGTCCGTCAGCAGCCACCGAGCCAGTTTCAGCCAGCGAGCGGATCGCTGTCTCCAACGCCAATCCGGGACGCATTGCCGCATCCGCTCCGGTGTTCGGCGTGATGAGCAGCAGTCGCGAATCGCCGCTGCTATCGAGATCGTAGAAATACACATCGTCGTCGGGCAGTTCATCGGACGGTTCGAGCCTCAGTGTGGCCAGGCTGCCCTTCCGATCAAACGTCGATGGCAAGGGCAAGTCGAGCGCCGTTCGTCGCCCCGGTTGCAATGTCAGCGGAAACTCCTGTTGTTCGACGCCGGACAAACCGAAAACTCGAAGCGTTCGCTGCATCACTCCATCGCTGGTACATGAAGCCTCCACATGCAGCACGGTTTCCGAATTTCGAGTCCGCAGACGCGCGGCGGTGAGCCAGGCATTCCGCGGCGCGGGCAATCGGACATCGATCAATCGCAACGAGATGTCTCCCGTAGCCACGCTCGCCACAGCGTGGGAGCGATCCGACGTAACGCCCGACGCTCTGGTGAGCGTGGCTACGGGCGAGTCCCGACCTTCCCCGGCGATCTCTTGGGCGAATGTCGAAACTTCGCTCGTGTTCCAGCCATTCGCAGGGTTATCGGTCAGAAAGACGATTTCGATTGGAACTCCCGGCCGTCGTTGTGCCAGCAACGACCGAATTGGTTCAAACGCCGAGTCAAGCTGCGTTTCCGCCGCGCCCGTTTGCAGGCTGGATAATGCCGACAGATATAACACGGCCTCGTTCGTCCACGGAGCCAACACTTCGGTCGTCTTCCCCGTGAGCAGTACAGCAGTCCGATCTCCCGGCAGCGTTTTGCGGATCAGTTGCGATGCGATATCGCGGGCAGTCTCCCAGGGAGTCGGACGTCCTTCGACACGTCGCCCCATGCTGCGGCTGATGTCGAGCACCACGATGCGATCGAGTCCGGCGGCTGTTCCCGTGGGTGACCAGATCGGCCGCGAGAGCGCCAGCACCAGCAGCGTCAGAAATCCGGCACGCAACAAAAACAAGAGCACCTGATGCCATTGAATCCGCCGAGCCATCCGCTGTTGAGTCAGATGCAGCCAGCGTAAACTGCTGAACGGCGTTTGCCGCACATGCCGAGGCTTGAACAGATGCACGACAATCGGGATGGCCAGCAAAAACAAGCCGAAAAGCGCGCCGGAGCTTAGAAACGTCATCGTCGCACCTTGCTGCGCCGGTTCAGATACGCCGACAGAGCCTGATCATACGGCTGTCTGGTGTTGATCAAATGGTAGTCGATACCGGCCTCGGCGAACCCTTTTCGGTAGAACTCACAGCACTGTCGGACCTGTTCGAGATAGCCATCGCGCACGGCGGCCGGATCGATTTCCAACTCCTCGCCGGTTTCCAAGTC
>CAZPUJ010000085.1:0-12282 GCA_964589725.1 uncultured Planctomycetaceae bacterium | reverse complement strand
ATCGCGCCGGCGAACCCCGGTGCATTCACCACCTCGACACTCACACCGAAGAGCGCCGTCATCGACGTGATCGACGCGACGAGCGCCGGGTTGCCGTGTGCGAATCCGCCCGCCAGCACGATGCGCTTCATGTTGGCGATGATGGCACGCGATGCCGCGATCTGAGCGATGTTCTCACCGTGAAGATTCAACAGCCCCGCGAGCACGTCGTCGACCGCTCCACCGCGCTTGGTGAGGTGCGCAGCGGTCAGGTCGGGACCGACGCGCCCGATACCCTGGGGGTAGACCTCCGAGATCATCGCGTCGACGCGCCGGCGGTCGCCGCGAGCCGCGCCGGCGATCATCGCCCGATACGAGAGCGCCGGATCAATCCGCCGGGCGATTCCGGCGAACGAACCGCCGCCGAGCGGCGTCCCCCCAAGATGCAATACGTTCGCTCCTCGCACGGCCGCGAAAGCCGTACCCGTGCCCAGCAAGGCCATCAAGAACTCGCCCGAGCCGAGTTGCGCGTCTGCCTCCAGCAGCGCTACGGCGCCGCGTGCGGCGGCGTCGATCTCCTGCACGCAAACGGCCCGCGCACCAGCAGCTACCTGAGGAGCGCGCGCCCCCGTGACACCAACGACGCCCGTGGCGCCCTGTGGCGCCGCGGCATCCAGCGTGATCGTCGGCTGGCGTCTCGTAGGACACAAGCTGGGTACCGCCGGCAGACGCGCGCGCGATCTTGGTGAGCGTCATGCCCGCGTCGATACCGATGGCGCCGGACGGAAGCGCGAGCGTGGCGCTGGGAATCATGTCGGCTTCGAGGGCTCGGCTTGGCTGGCGCTCGCCCATGTAGCTCTCCTCGCACGCGGCGCCAGCGGGTGGCCGGACCGGCGTGAACTCCATTGTTGATCGGCGCCTGACCCCGGTCGAATCTGTTCACTTCACGAATCTCCGTATTGACACCGGTTCTTCCCGTGAGGGAAGCTGGGGCTACAGGGGCCGGCGCGTGCGGTCCGTCTAGAGGGAGCAAATGCGATGCCTCGAGCGATCTGGAAGGGCGCCGTGAGCTTCGGAATGGTATCCATCCCGATCAAGCTCTACACGGCGACAGACGAGAAAGATGTGTCCTTCAACCTGCTCCACAGGGCCGATGGAGCGCGCATCAAGCAGCAGCGCTACTGCCCGGATCACGACGCCGTGATCGAATGGAACGATGTTGCGCGCGGGTACGAGATCGCGCCCGATCAGTACGTCATCATGGAACCAGAAGACTTCGAGAAGGTGCCCGTCGATACCACGCACACCATCGAGATCACGGACTTCGTACCATCCGCGCAGATCGACCCCATCTACTATCAGAAGACCTACTATCTGGAGCCGGAGACGATCGGTGGCAAGCCGTTCGCCCTGCTGCGGGAGGTCTTGAAGGATTCAAGCCTCGTCGCGCTGGCGAAGGTCACGCTGCGCCAGAAAGAGCAGCTCTGTACACTGCGCGTCTACAACAACACGATCTCGCTGGAGACGATGTTCTATTCCGACGAGATCCGCGCCACGGACGAGATCGAGATACCGCAGGATGTCACGCTCGGTGAGAAGGAGCTCCAGATGGCGAAGTCGCTGGTCGAGATGTTGACCGGCGACTTTGAGCCGACGAAGTATCACGACAACTATCGCGAGGCGTTACTCGAACTCATCGAGCGCAAGTCGGAAGGGCAGGAGATCAAGCGCCCCACGCCCGTCGCTGGGAAGGTCACGGATCTCATGGAGGCGCTTCGAGCCAGCGTCGAGGCAGCGCGGCGCGAGAAGGCGGGCGATACCCTTCCAGCGCAGGAAGCTGGCGCACGGGAAGAGCCGGGCGTCACCGCCAAACCGCGGCGCAGGCGCGCAGGATGACGCCTCCTTCGCTGGATGATGTGACGGCCCCGCTCGACCACCCCGCACTCGGCCGCCGGTCCGCCACCGGCAGCATGCCTGAACACATCCAGCCTATGCTGGCCGCCGAAGCGCCACAGGCCTTTGACTCCTCCGAGCACGTCTTTGAGCTCATGTGGGGTGGCATCCGCGCCATGGCGTACATCCGCGACGGCGTCATGCGTTTGCGTGGCCGCAACGGTCGTGACCTCCTCGGCCACTTCCCCGAACTCGTCTCCATGCCCGACGCCGTACTGTCGCGCGAGGCCATCCTGGATGGAGAGATCATCGCTGTCGATGGGCAGGGTCAGCCTGCGTTTGAGCTACTGCGCCCGCGCCTGCAGCTGATGTCAGACGCGTTCGATGCCGGCGTGGGCGCCTTCGCGGATCTGCCGCCAGAGTTTAGAGTGAAGAAGCTGGCGGGCCAGCTCATGTACCAGGCGTTCGACGTGCTCTGGCTGGATGATCGCTCGCTCGTCGACCGGCCGCTGTGGCAGCGCAAGAACCGGCTGCACGATGTCGTCAAACCAGGGCCGGAATTCGCCGCTGTCGACTTCGTTGATGACGAAGGGGTGGCGTTCTACGAGGCCGTGCTGGAGCGCAAGCTCGAAGGCATCGTCGCCAAGCAGAAGGCGAGCGTATACACCCCGGGGTTGAAGTCCGACCGATGGTTACAGATCCGTGCCCTGCACAGCGGTGACTTTGTCGTGGGCGGCTACACCATCGGCAGCGCGCGACGGCGCGGCGAGATGTTTAGCCAGCTGCTACTCGGAGGCTACGACGGCGGCCGATTCGACTACGTGGGAGCCGTCAGCGGTGGTCTCAGCGACAGCGAAGCGCGCGACCTGATCTCGCGGCTGGAGCCGCTCCACACGGACCAATCGCCATTTCACGACCCGCCACCTATTCCTCGCCTCATCTACTGGACGCGGCCAGAGGCCGTCTGCCATGTGCGGTTCAGCGAGTGGTCCCGCGATGGCCACCTGCGATTCCCGATCTTCAGCGCGCTCCGCCCGGATCTCAACGCCCTCGACTGCCAGCTCGACAACTAAACAACATGTCGCCGTGGTCACGTATCGTGATCCGCTGGCACCGACCCCCTTTGCCAATAGATGAAGGGTATGTCGCGTCGATGCCGGCGCTTGCCGGCGACCCCGTCGAGGGCTCGTATTCGGCGCGATTGGATGACGTGGCCGCCGCGTCTCGCGCTCATGCTTACCCCCGATCGTCAAGGGGACGAGCGACGAGGGTCGTCCGGGCGGGTTCGCTGCGAATGCGCCGTAGCATCGCATCGAACGCGACGCAGATGCCGCCGGCGGAAGCGACGGCGAAGATCGGGAACAGCGGGACATGGTAGCGCGGCTCCGCCGAAAACAGGATGTGGAACAGCGTCCACATGAGGATCACGTTGGCAAGCAGCAGCCGGCTCTGATCGCGGCGTAGCCAGAGTACGGCCGAAGCGACCGCCGCAACCATCAAGACGTAGTGCGACACGTCGAACAGACGCCACAGCCCATGTTCGAGCGTCTCCGAGCGGATCGGGGTCGCGGTTCCGAGCTTCACCCAATCGATGAGCGACGACGCGTCGGATCGGTATAGGTGATAGATCTTGTAGCCACTAAGGTCGAGCTCGCGCCGTGGGTGATGCAGCGCGTACGCGATCGAGCGACTTGTGTAGGCGCGGTAGCTGCGCACCTCCGTGTCCGGGTAGTACGCCTGCTCCCACACAGAGACGCCGTCCACTGGCTCGGGCGGGTTGACCGCTTCTGTCGTCCCCGTGGATTGAGGGCTGTGACCGATGCGAAGCGCGATACCACTGCTCGTCGATACCGGGATCACAGCGTGCATTACTCTCCAGTTCCGCACGGTCCAGGGCAAGACGACCGTAGCGACGCCCAGGGCGGCGAGCGCTGTCTGCCGCACCGACCCTCGCCAGCCATCGCGAGTGAGCCAGAACAGCACGCCGACCGGTATCAGGACGACGCCCTCGCCGCGAGTGAGCGTGGCCGCACCGGTGAGAAGCCCGAAGGCGACAGCGCCGAGCCACCGGTTACCGCGCAACGCCGCGCGGTCGACCAACATCCACAACGCTATGACAAACGCGAAGGTGAAGAGTTCTTCCGGGAAGAGGACGGACGACCAGGCGATAGCGTTCGGAAAGATGGCAAACGCGACCGCGGCGAGCCATCCCGCCGGCTTGCCGAAGATCGAGCGGGCGAGCAGATAGACGAATGGGATGGTGAGCGCGCCGAGCACGGCGTTCAACAGTTTTGCCGAGGTGACGCTGATCCCGACGACGTTCCACATCGCCGCGAGCACGAAGGGGTACGCAGGCGGCCAGGCGGCCGTGGGCTGGCCGATAATTGGATGTTCGTCGAACAGCGAGCGGTGGTGGTCCGCGACGAAGCCGTTTCCATGCGCGATGTTCGTCGCTACGTTGTAGTACCAATTCGGATCGCCGCCGAGCGGGAGCGTACCCACGTACATCACCCAGGCGACGCGGAGCGAGAGTCCGACCACTACGAGGGTCGTCATCCACAGCGCCGGGGAACGCAAGGCTGATCGTGCAATGCGTCGCAGCCCGCGCCGAGGTTGCGCCGGCGTCAGCTCGACCCGCGCGCGGGGCGCATGAGTCCGGTCGATCGGCCCCAGTGCGGCCGACGAGGCTCGGGACTGACTGTCCTGATACTGCACGGGGCTAAGTGTAAGAGTCGCGGTCATGCGCTGCACGTAGCCGCTGCGCGCGTGTCGACGCGTGGTCCTGCTTCCGGCGATGGCCCACGGTCCCGCGTGGCGTTCGGCAGCGAGTCCAATCCGGGTTGCCGGGTGTCCGGCACGGCAGACGGGCGGCGTTCGTTACAGTACAGCCGAAGAATGAGATACCAGATCGCGGCGATACCCGAGGAGGCCACCGGCCGTCGGCCGCGCATTGCGTCGTTGCTGTCGCTCGACGGCGCGCTCCTGCGGTTCACGCGCAGACACTGGGGCATCCTCGCCGCGCTGGCGTTCACGCTGCTCATCCATGCCCCGACGCTCCGCTATTTTTTCGCCGGCGACGATTTCATCCTGCTCGGAAACATGGAGTGGCGCGGCTCGTCGTGGGGGTTCCTCATCGACACGCTCCGGTTGGAGGATTACGTGCCGAGTTGGAGGCCGCTGTCGGCCGTCGTATATGCGGCAGAGTGGCGGGCCTTCGGCTTGAACGCAGCGCCGTGGCGTGCGCTCGCCCTCACAGTGCACCTCGCCTCGATGACGCTGCTGTACGCACTTGTCATGCGTACTCTCCATAAGTCCGACGTCGCGGCGACCGCGGCGCTCCTCTTCGGCGTGTCGGGCGCGCACTACCAGACGGTGACGTACGTCACGGCACTCCCGCACGTGCTCGCGACGTTCTTCGTGCTCGCGTCGTTGCTCACGCTCGTGACATACGCGCAGGACAGGGAGCGCAATCTCGCCGCCTTCGCGCTCTCGTTCGTGCTGTTCACGCTCGGCTTCCTGGCCAACGAGAGTGCTTTCGCGTACGCGGTGGTGCTCGTCGCCGCGTACGCGCTGTTCTCCGGACAATGGACGCCGCTGCGCCCGTTGCGTCTGGTGCTTCACGCAGCGCCATTTGTCGCGCTCGCCGCCGGCTGGCTGGTATTTTACCAGTCGTCCGACAACTTTGGGATCAAGTTCGCGGACGGCACCTGGGGTACGCACTTCTTCTCCGGCTACGCCCTCTACCTGTCATGGCTCCTCTACCCTGCGCACACGATCGCGCTCGACCCGGACACACTGCGCTGGGTACTAGGAGCCTTGATGGCCGCCGCGGCGCTGTTCTTCGCCGTGCGCGGGCCGGACATCGCCCGGGTTGCGGCGACTGGCGTCTTCGTCGCGTTGCTGCCGTTCGTGCCAGTTGTGTGGACGACGTCACGGTACTCGTACGGCGCCGTCGCGTTCTTCGCTCCGCTCGCCGCCATCAGCGCGGCCTGGGCGTACGAGCGCGTGCGCGCTCTGCATCGACACGCGCGGATCCCTGCGAACATACTTGCGCTGGCACTCGTGGCCGCCGTAGCTGCCCTGTACGCATGGCAGTCGCATACCAACAATGCGAAGTCCGGCCGCGACACCGATCGTTGGAGGATCCTCGTCGACGAGTTGCGCGCGAATTACCCCAGCGTCGCCCCGGGCACCACGATCTGGATCGTCGACGGCCTCTGGACCGAGCCGCTGTCCCAATACAAAGAGATGCCGAATGTCGCGCGCGCGCTCTACGGCGATGCCGTCGCCTTCGACCTTCCACGCGCGCAATATCAGCAGCACCCGCCGCACGTGGAGGGGCAACTCTTCCTCGAATGGGATGGCGCGCACCTCCGCCCGACGTCGGAGGAGGAAATTCTCGCGGGGCGGTAGCCACTGAGTCGTTCGTTACGCAGTTGTCAAGGATGGATGCGGGCTTTCGATCGAAGCGGAGCAGCGAATCCTTCGCGAGCTGCTCCATTCGGCGACGGACCACTACCTTCGACCGCCAGTTCTACGACTAATCGTTGTCGCTGCGCCGTGTGCGATCGATGATCTCCGGCATGCCGTCCTTGCGGGCGCGCGCCTTCTCCTTTGCTTCCAGCCGCTTGCGCTCCGTGCTGATGGCCTGCTCGCCCTTTGTCTTCCTGCGCTTCGGCTCCGGCTGGTTGATCTCGGGGTGCTCGTTCATTCGCACGGCGCCGGTCACCGGACGCTTGACTTCCTTCTCCAGATGCCAGTACGTGCCCCGGTCGGGGATGGCCCGGGGATAGCCCTCGCGCATCGTGAACGCTGAAAACGAGCTCGGTGGCAAACGGTGTCCCTTCTTCGCGCACACCGGGCAGGGCGCCCGCTCGGCCGCCCTGGCGATCGGGAGGATCGCTTCAAACACGCCGTCGCAACGTTTGCAGAGGTATTCGTAGACAGGCATCAAGCCGTTCCTCGAGTTGCAGCGCTTACGCGGATCCGCTCGTCGCTGCCGACATCGTCTGGCGGCGCGCTGGCCGCCGCTTGCGCAGGGTATCGATGAACGCCACCGAACGCACGTCGCGCTCCAGCACCCATCGCACGTACTCCAACAACACACCCTCCAGCTCGGCGCTCAGCTGCGGTCCGATGGCCACGCGCGCGACATCGCTGAATCGGCCATGCAGCAGGAGGCGCAGCACCTTGACGGCGTTTGCGGAGATTGGCCGCGCGGCCGTATCTTCCGTGGAGCAGGACGCACACACGACGCCGCCGCCGGCAGCCGTCCAGTAGTTCGTCACTGGCGCAAGGCGCGCCCTGCAGGTCACGCACTCCTCGAGTTCCGGCCGGTACCCGGTGGCATCCAGCAGCGCCATCTCGTAGAAGCGCACGGCGATTTCGATCTCATTGCCGCTTGTCATGCGCCGTAGCGTATCCAACAGCAGGCGGTACAACGCGAAATTCTCCTCGTGCGGCTCGGTGAATTTGTCCAGTAATTCGCAGGCGTAGAGCGCACGGCTCATCCGCTCCAGGTCGTAGCGTATCGCCTGAAACGACTCGATCGTCTCAACCTGCGTGACGATATCGAGCGTCTTGCCCTTCGCGAGCTGAAACATCGCCTGCGACAGCGGCTCCACGTGTCCGGCCATGCGGCTCCGCGTCTTCCGCACACCCTTGGCCACCGCATCGATCTTGCCGAGGCCGGCTGTGTACAGCGTGAGGATCTTGTCGGCGTCGCCCAGCCGCCGCTGACGAAGCACAATTGCTGGCGTGGAATACACGCGAGGTATCTGAGGCATAGCGGCAGTGTACCTCTCCTTGCTCGCGCCACCGGCCTAGTAGCGATCTTCGTTCTCATCTGCGTGCGGCGTCCGGCTTTCTGCGCGAATCGGTGGACGCTGACACGGGACGATGGGGAGCGAGAGCAGTTCCGCGAGGTCATGGATCGTGTAATCAGCATACGGGCACGGCGGCAGACCGTACCTTCCGTTGAGCTTCCACACGGTGTGCATGCCGGCCGACTTCGCGCCGTGCATGTCGGCCTCGGCACTGTCGCCGACCATCACCGCATCACTCGGCGCCACGCCGAGGCGACCCAGCACGAGCTCGAACGTCGACGGATGTGGCTTCACGAATCCGGTGTCGCCAGAGCAGACGGCCACATCGACGAAGGACGCGATCCCGAAGTCCCGGAGGCCTGGCATGTGCATCTCCGCCGTGCATGGACGATTCGTATTGATACCGATGAGCAGGCCTTGTGCCTTAAGTGCGGAGAGAACATCGAGTGCATCGGGATAGAGTTGCTCGCCGAAGTTGCGCTCCAGGATCCACGTCGCGCGCCACAATTCGTCTGCCTGGTCCGCGCTGATGTCGATGGATCGGTCAGCGAGCGCGGCTCTGATGAGAACCGGGCCACTCACTTCGCGCAACGAGCCGCGCGCCTGTTCCGCACGCTCCGCCGCATCGCCGGCGTCATGAACCGCTCGTACGATCTGCTCTGCCGGAGTGGAGAGCGCTATGTTCCAGGTGCCCAGCAGCCATCGTAGAGGCTGCGCCTGAAGGCGTACGATCTCCGCTGGCTCGGGGCGACGCGCTTCGAACCACAACGTATTGCCAACGTCGAACACCACTGCGCGGATAGGCGTGAGGCTCATGCGGCAAGCTTATCGCCCGAAACCTGTAGGGGGATGTAGCTCTGCCATCCGCTATCCTTCGCTGAAGCCCGGTCAGGGAAGGGAGTTGTCGACATGCCACGTGCGCTCATTACCGGCATCACCGGCCAGGACGGGCACTACCTCTCCGAGCACCTGCTCCGGCAGGGCTACGAGGTGTACGGCCTGATCCGCGGCCAGGCGAACCCCAAGCGAGATACGCTGGAGCGGACGCTGCCCGACGTGCACATCGTTGATGGCGACTTGCTTGACCAGGCGTCGTTGATGAACGTCATCCAGAAGGTGCAGCCCGACGAGGTGTACAACCTCGCGGCGATCAGCTTTGTCATGCTGTCCTGGAACCAGCCTGAGCTTACGGGCGAGATCACGGGTCTCGGCGCGCTGCGCGTGCTGGAAGCGATCCGGCTCACAGCGGGGGCGTCAGCTTCGCGCGCGAACTCGGCGCGGGGCATCAAGTTCTACCAGGCATCAAGCAGCGAGATGTTCGGCAAGGTGCGTGAGACGCCGCAAAACGAGCAGACCCCGTTCCATCCCCGGAGCCCCTACGGCGTTGCCAAGGCCTACGCGCACTACATCACGGTCAATTACCGTGAGAGCTACAACATCTTCGCCTGCAGCGGCATCCTCTTCAACCACGAGTCGCCGCATCGGGGGCCGGAGTTCGTGACGCGGAAGATCACGCTTGGCGCCGCGCGCATCAAGCTGGGGTTGCAGAACGAGCTCGTGCTGGGCGCTCTCGAGCCCCGGCGCGATTGGGGTTACGCCGGTGATTACGTGCGTGCCATGCACCTGATGCTGCAGCAGGCCGAGGCGGACGACTACGTCATCGGAACCGGCGAGACCCATCAGATCAAGGAGTGCGCGCAGGTCGCCTTCGAACGGGTCGGCCTGAATTGGGAAGAGTACGTCCGCAGCGACGCGCAGTTCATGCGCCCGGCGGAGGTGGACCTGCTGATCGCCGATCCGTCGAAGGCCAGGAAGCAGCTCGGCTGGAAGCCGGAGGTTTCGTTCAAGCAACTCATCGAGATGATGGTAGATAGCGATCTCACCGCGATGGCGCGTCTGCAGACGGCGCCGGCGTAAGGGGCAGCGAGATGACCGCCGCCATCGAGACGACATTCCCCGTCCGCGTCATGGACGGCCTGTACCAGCTCCGGGTTCCGATCCCGAATAATCCCCTTGGCTGGGTACTGCCATACCTCATCGAAGGACGGGACGGCTGGACGCTGGTCGACTCCGGCTGGAACGTGCCGGAGGCCTTCGAAGCGCTGGAGCAGCAGCTCAATGACGCCGGCGTCGGCTTCAAGAATCTGAAGACGCTGCTCGTCACGCACGTCCACCCCGACCATTACGGCCTCGCGGGGCAGGTCAAGGAGCGCAGCGGAGCGACCATCGTCATTCATCAACGCGAGCGGGATCTCATCCGCTCGCGCTACAAGAACCCCGATCAGCTCCTGGCTCAAATGGGCGACTGGCTGATCATGCACGGCGTACCTCGCGATAGCATGGACGACCTCAAGACCTCGGCGATGCCCGTACGGGCATTCGTCGACCCGGTCGAGCCGGACGAAGTCGTCTGGGGCGGTGAGCAGCTGCAGATCGGCCGCTTCGCGTTCGAGGTCTGGTGGACCCCGGGACACTCACCCGGCCACATCTGCTTCCTTGAGCGGGCGAAGAAGTTCATCCTCACCGGTGACCACGTGTTGCCGACTATCACTCCGAACATCAGCCTGCACGTCCAGCAGCAGGGTAATCCGCTCGGCGACTACATCGCGTCGCTGCAGCGGCTCGAGGACCTCGACGTTGATCTCGTGCTGCCGGCTCATGAATACAGCTTTCCGGACCTCCGCGCCCGCCTGCGCAGCATCGAGCAACATCACGTGGAGCGGCTCAACGAGATCGTTGAGTGCGTCGGAGGCGGCGCGCGCACCGCGTTTGATATCGCCGGTCGCGTGAAGTGGGTCACGGGCGCGCTGGCAACATTCTCGCCCTGGATGCAGCGGGCGGCGCTGGGCGAGACGCTGTCGCACCTCGATTACCTGGTGATGGAGGACCGCCTCGGGAAGTTCATGGACGGCGGCGTCCAGTACTACAAGCGACCAGGCAACGATTAGGTTCGCGCCGCGGCCATGCTGTGGAGCATTTCGCTGGGCAAGGAGACGATCTGGTGGCGCCGATCACGACCTACTACGGCATCACTGACAGCGCCATCGGCTCCCTCCTCGTGGCGGGCGAAGGACGGCGTCTCGTCGCCGTGAAGTTCGGCGTGGACGAGCGAGGGCTGGTGCGGGCACTCGAGGCGCTCCACCACGAACTCCACGGTGCATTCGAACTGATACGCCGCGAGGTGAAGGTTGCGCGGCTCATGAAGCAGCTCCAAGATTATCTCGCCAACAAACGGACGGCCTTCGATGTAGAGATCGACCTGTCCTGGGTGACGCCGTTTCGGCGTCAGGTGCTGCTGGCCTGTGCTGCCGTCCCGCGTGGCCAGGTTGCCACGTACGCCGACCTCGCGCGGCGTGTGGGCAGCCCGAATGCCGCGCGGGCCGTTGGAAACACCATGCGGACCAACCCGATCCCGATCGTCATCCCGTGCCATCGGATTATCGGGAGCGATGGCAGCTTGACGGGCTTCGGTGGCGGCCTGGACGTAAAGGCTCGACTACTGCGGATGGAAGGCGCCAGCGTGGCTTGACGGCAGGCGCCGTTGTGGCCGCGCAGCCACTCCGTCAGCTCCTCGTTTCCGGAGCCCCATCGGCCGCAGCGGGAGCGGATGCGGGTGGCGTGTATGTCGCCGTGCTCGCGCGCTTCACGCGGGCGGGTAGCTCCGGCGGTGCGGCCGGCACGTTGACCGCCCGATCGGTGGTGGCCGCAGCAGGGGGCGCCGGTCGAGATGCTTCCGCGCGGCAGTACGGGCACAGCACCCAGGACTCCGTCAGAGGGCGCCCGCACTGCCCGCAGGCCGTGCGCAGCGACGTGCGGCAGTAGGGACATGCAATGAAGTCCGCATCAACCTTCCGGCGGCAGCGCGGACAGGTCGCCTGCTCCTGGATCTCGTGCAAGAGCGCCTCCGCTTCGAGCTGGCGGTCGTAGGCGTCCATGAGGGTGTCCTTCGGGCGCAGCACGAGGTAGATGAGCAGGCCGGGGATGTTGAAGACCAGCACGAACACGAGCGCGAGTGTCTGCAAGAAGGTGTCGCTCGTGCGCGCCGCAACGTCGCGGTACGTCCAGACCAATGCGGCCACCCACAGGACAACGACGTACGCGACCACGCCGATGGCCGCCATGCGCGCCAGATCTTGCCAATCGCCACCATCCCAGATCGCCAGCAGCATCAGCGCCAGCCTCCTCGCTTTGCGGCGTCGAAAACTGAGCGATTATAGCATGGTCTCCGGCGGAGCTCGCTCCGAACGCGCGCTTTGCGGCGTCCGCCGGTGCCGGTACGCTGAGTCCTCATGGTCTCCGCCGAACATCTCCTCGCCGACCTCAATCAGCCTCAGCGCGAAGCGGTCACGACGATCGCCGGGCCCTTGTTGATCCTGGCGGGTCCGGGATCCGGCAAGACGCGCGTCATCGCGCACCACATCGCGTACCTGGTCGATGTAGTCGTGGTCGCGCCATGGCGTATCGTTAGCGTCACATTCACGAACAAGGCCGCGCGGGAATTGCGCCAGCGCGTCGGCGTGCAACTCGCCGAGACAGCCAACGACGTCGTGCTGGGCACGTTTCACTCGATCTGCGCGCGATTCCT
>CAZPUJ010000084.1:0-2702 GCA_964589725.1 uncultured Planctomycetaceae bacterium | reverse complement strand
GATCGCGGAGAGACTTGGGTATATCGGGCCCGAAGAAATCAAAGCCGTGTTAGCGCTTTCCAGCGAAGTGGGAAGACTGATTCACGGTCTGGCGAATTCCTTGAGCCCTGCGGAATAAGTGGTCACTGGCCACTAACCACTGACCACTGGCCACTAACCACTGACTGGCCACTAACCACTGACCACTGTCTTGACTGGCCACTGACACTGGCCACTGACCACTGGCCACTGACCACTGGGGCTAGATATGCGACTCGACACCTCGATGAGTCAGCGTATGGACCAGAAGATGATTCTGGCTCCGCGCATGATTCAGTCGATGGAGATCTTGCAGTTGCCGCTCATGGAACTGCTGGAACGGATCGAGCAGGAACTCGTCGAGAACCCCACGATTGCGGACGGTGCGGAACTGTCGGATGCCTCGGAAACGGAACGTGAGATTGAAGTCGCCAAGGCCAAGGAAGAGGCGACGGAAGTTCCGGTCGAGGCCCGTGAGTTGAAAGTCGAGAGCGATACGAACAACGAGGCCGACTTCGAACGCCTCGTGCAAATGGCCGAGAACTACAACGACGACAGCTTCGCGTGGGAATCGCGTTCCTCGGCCAATCGTATCTCCGAGGACGGCGAGCGTCATCTCGACACGATGGCCAGCATCCCGGAAGAAGAACAAACGCTGATGGAATACCTGCTGGAGCAGTTCCATTTCTTCGATCTGCCACCGAACGAACGCGAATTCGGCGAATTCGTCATCGACAATTTGGACGCGAACGGCCGTCTGCAAAGTTCGCTCGCGGAAATCGTGCAAGTCTTCGGCCAGCGAGTCACATACGAAGAGGCTCAAAAGGTCTTGCAGCTCATTCAGAAGCTCGACCCGCCGGGCGTCGGGGCTCGTGACGTCCGTGAGTGTCTGCTGTTACAAGTGCCCGACGATTTGCCGTATCGCGATGTCGTGATCACGCTCATCACATCGCATTGGGAAGACCTGGGTGAAAACCGGCTGCCGGTGATCGAACGCAAGACCGGCTACTCGATCGACACGATCAAACTGGGTTGGGAGCAACTCCGAACTCTGGACCCACATCCGGGACGGCGATTCCGCCATCAGACCGTGCAAGCGGTGATGCCGGATGTCTTTCTCGAACAAGGCGCGAATGGGGAGTATCAAGTTGGCCTGCACAATGAGCGCGTGCCGCAGTTGCGGATCAACAAGAAGTATATCGAAATGCTCCGCAACGGCGTCGATCCGCAGACGAAAGAGTACATCAAGCGGAAGATCGAATCGGCCAAGTGGTTGATCGAGTCGATCCAGCAGCGGCAGAACACGCTCAAACGAGTGTCGCAAGCGATTGTGGATCGGCAGACCGCGTTTCTCGACAGTGGCCCGGAGTATATCTCTCCGCTCAAGATGCAACAGATCGCGGACGTGGTCGGCGTTCATGTGACGACCGTGTCGCGAGCGGTCGACGACAAGTGGATTCAGACCCCGCGCGGTCTGTTCCCGTTGAAGCGTTTTTTTGGCGGCGGGACGAAGTCCGACGATGGCGATGAGGACGTCGCTTGGTCGGTGATTCGCATCAAGCTGCAAGAGGTCATCGACAAGGAAGACAAGAACGATCCGCTCAGCGACGACGCGTTGGTCGAGGAAATGAAAAAGCTCGGCTACCACCTTGCGCGACGGACGGTGACGAAGTACCGCAAGAAGTTGAACATTCCTTCCTCGCGGCAACGTCGGCAGTATTAAGCATCATTATCAAGTGGCTGTCACGAATGGAATCAGTGACACCGTGTCGTAGCTGAATTCGCCAGAATTCAGCCACAACTTCCATCGACATTCTGAATTCTGGCGAACTCAGCTACCAATTGGTGGCACAATTTGGATTATTGCCCCGATTCTTTGGGGAGGCCGAGTGCCAGCAGACTTCGGAGCGCATCGCGCAGTTGGTCGCCGAGATGCGGTCCGCCTCCGACGAACAGGCGAGCAACTTTGCCCTCGCGGTCGATGATGACCGTTTGTGGAATCGCCGTCGCCTCGTACTTCGTCGCGGCCACGCCGTCGATATCCATGGCGACGGTCATGTGTAACTTGTGACGTTCCAGCGTCGAGGTGATCTGCTTCGCCGGCTCCTCCAAGTTGACGGCGATCAATTGCACTTCTTGGCCGTCGAACTCGTGAACCACCTTCTCAACCAGCGGCATCGATTGCAAACAGGGTCCGCACCACGTCGCCCAGAAGTCGAGAACCACCACCTTACCCTTCTGATCGGCCAGGCGAAATTTCTTGCCGCCGCTGCCCAGCAACTCCAATTGGAAATCCGGAGCCGCCTTTCCGACCAGCGGCGAGTCGATGCCCGGCGTGCGGCCGTCGGGGTTCGAGCCATCGACATCCTGCGCGATCTTCGGTTCGACCGCGTGATGCAACTTCCAACGGTGATAGGCCAAGTCCGCCGCCGACTTTTCGATCTCGGCACCGATCAGCAGTTGATCGACTTGATCCATTGCTGTTCGGCAGTTTCCCAGCACATCGCTCTTGCCGGACAGGGCCTTGTCGGCGAATTGCTCGGGGAAAAACGTCAGCCGGATGCCGTCGCTGCGCAAAGCCTGCACGCGAGTCGGCCCCACGTCCTTGGCGAGCGAGGTGGCGTCAGCCCCCCGATTGTCCGGCGATGTGTTTGAATCGTTTTTCGGCGAATTCACCGGGGGGC
>CAZPUJ010000083.1:0-3360 GCA_964589725.1 uncultured Planctomycetaceae bacterium | reverse complement strand
TCGAAGCTTGGCGAAACACCGCTCCCAAGCGGCTGGTTCAGCGGTTTGATGAGGATGCACTGGGCGGCCGTGGCTGAGTTTGGAAGCGAAACTTGCCAAACGATGCTTGTTGGCTGAAAAATACTTGGCGTGGAGCTTGTTGCGGCGGCAGGCACGGTTGCGACCGAACACGATCTTTCGCGAAATCGGAGAAAACAAGCATGTCGATAAGCAAGATTTGGTTCGCAGCCATTCTTCTTTACACAGCGGCCTCGGCGCTGGACGCGCAGGACAGTCTCCCGACCGATCGATTTCGCTCGCTGCGCGAACTCATTCGCCCGCACGTTGGCGAATCGAGATGGCGCGAGGTCGAGTGGTTGACGAGTCTGCAAGAAGCACGTCAGCGGGCCGCGGCGGAGGGGAAACCAATTCTGTTGTGGTCGGGCGGCGGAGCACCGCCGCTGGGTGGCTGTTGAAGCGGCGGTCGTGCGGTCCGTGGGACCGCGATGTGGACCGACGAGATGACCAAGATCATCAAGGAGCAGTTCGTCGCCGTGGCCGTGTCCGGACACGTCGCGATGGGACGCAAGGATGCGGAAGGGGATTTCCTGCGTGAGACCGGCATCAAGCTCGCCGGCGCGGGGGGCAACCTGGAATGCTTAACCGCCAGCGGCATTCGACTCGGTTCGTTCTACGCCGCCGGTGGGACGGAACATAACCGCCGCGATCTGCAGGGCATCTTGAAGAAATGGCAATCGTTGCCTGAAGAAGAACGCACACCCGGCGCGGTCAAGATCGACGCGACCGTTCCGGTGGCTGCCAACGTGACTTCGATCGCACCGCCAGCCAACGCCTTAATTCTGCGCACCTATCACCGCTTGCTGACGCGCGAGGAGAATGGCAGCCTCCGCAAGGCCAAGCGGAGCGATTATCCCGCGCTGACGGAGCCGGAAGACTGGCTCACCCATTACGGCGAACGCTGGGAAGCACAACCGGACTTCATGTGGATCAAGGCAGCCGAGTGGCAGGCGATCGTGCGGCCTGATCCGAAGCCGGGTGACACCTATCCGCTGCTCGACGCCGTGGCCGATCGCATGACGCGGGCTCACTTGATCGTGGGCATGGCGTACGGCGAGTGCGGCATCTGCGGCAAGGACGCCGTGCGCTCGCGGTCGCTGACGTTGACCGTGACCGATGTTTCCGCCGAGCTTGTGCAACTCCGATTGGAAGGGTCGGCCGCGCTGGGAGCGGACTTTGCCACGGCGGACCAAGAGGATCGCAAAGGGAAACGCGAAGGCCGATCGGTCCAGGGCTTCGAGCCGAAAGTCCTGGGCTATCTGACTTGGGACCGCCAGGCAAACGCCTTCACTCGCTTCGACGTCATCGCGCTCGGGGACGCCTACGGCACACCCGCCGGCGACCACCATTTCAATTATCGTCTCGGCCGGTATCCGGTCGGCATCTCGATGGAATTGGTCGTTGGCAAAGCTCCGGCGGATCGAGTCCCGCCCCGCGCGTCGGTCGTGTACGACACGCCCAATCCGGCCTACTTCGCGACGGGAAAATGAATGTCACGTTTCGCTCCACGAAAGACGACAAACGAGGTGTTTCGATGCGACGACTCTTGGGCTTCGTGCTGTCGGCCGTGTTGCTGGGCTTTGGTTTGAACCTGCGCGCGCAGGCTCAAGAGCGTCAGCCGGAACCGCTCAGGAAACGCGGGGCTGCGACGGCGGAGGAGACGCGGCCTGCTCATTTTCCGCATCGCATCTGGGCGGCGTGCGACTTCCGAGGGGCAAACGCCCGACTATGCTTGGTTCGGACCAACGCAGACCAAGAACATTCCGAACTATCCAGGTAACATCACGGTGCTGGGAGTGAAGGAGCAGCCGTATCGGAACTTCAGCGCCTTGATGACCGGCATCAACCCGGTGCCGGGGCCGATGATGGGTCGGCTCAACAAGATGTATTGCCGCTACTATCTCAAAGGAGGCACGGAGGCGACGTTTCAACACTTCAGCCTGTCGGTCGAAGACAACAACCACATCCGCGTGTCCGGGCTGACCGAAGGCAAGTGGTCGGAGCTGACGCTCAACTTCACTCGCGATGCGGCCCGGAACGATGGCAGTTCCCAAGCGTTTCAGAAGGGCGAACGCATGGACGACCTCAAGGTCTTCGTGGGCAAGCCTGACGACGGTAAGGATTATGAACTGTACCTCGACGACATCATCTTCTTCGACGATGACCCCGACGCGCCGCGCGAGCAGGAGCCGTTTCCCAACCGCGTGATCTTCCAAGCGGCGTTCGACACCGGCATCGACCCCAAGAGCAAGCCGAAGTACTGGCCGGGCGAACTGGACATTGTGACGAAAACGAGGGGTGCGCTTGACGATTCCTACTGGGGCGTGGCCCGGTCTGTGCTACACGCGAAGACGAACGAGCCGTGGATTCGTCTGCAAATCTCGCCGCCTCGGCCGGTGGGTGCTCACACCAAGCTGCGCTTTCGTTACTTGCTGAACGGGTCGAGTGCGATGACCGTGCAAGTCTTCGACGCCACCGACCAGGACAATCGGCACATCCACCTGATGGGTCTAAAGTCCGGCGCGTGGCAGTGGGCGATTCTCGATTTCACGAACCACGCGAAGCGAAACGACGGCCAGCAAACCCCGTTCGCCGCCGGCCACAAGGTCGATGACCTCTTCTTTTTCGTGAAGCCGGAGCCAGGCCAGGAAGCACAGCTCTTCGTGGACGAGGTGACGCTGTTTGACGCGGGGAAGCCGTGAAGCGTTGATCCATCCCGCCCCCATCCAGCTTGTCTGGATGGAGCACACGATAGTGGGCTAGCCAGTTCGGTGAGTTCTGACAGACCCCAACCGCTTTGTGCGGATGGTGAAGGAGATTTCGAGGCGTTCGGCGAGCCAACAATCTCATTCACCATCCGCACAAGGCGGATGGGGTCGGACCACGCCCAGGGCTTCGGATTAGCACTCCATCTCGCGCTCCATCGACGCAAGGTCGATGGGGACGTGCCGGGCAACCGATGCCAAGGCAAAGTGAGTCTCGCACCTGCGGAATGAACTCGGTCAAGTTGCGCTTCACGTTGAACAACGCTAAGCTGCTACCGTTCGCTCCACTGACCCGACACTGACTTCGTCCCGTGGCGTTAAGAGGAGAAATCGCATGTCCCGAAACACACGTCGCAGGTTTCTGAAACAGACGGCGGCTCTGGGGATCGGCCTGGGTGTGAGTGCCGCGTCGTCCGGCCGCGCGGTGGCCGCCAACGAGAAGATCAGCGTCGCTTGCATTGGCGTCCGTGGCCGAGGCAACTCGGTGATGCACAGCTTCGCCGCCGAACCGGATTGCGTCATCACGCACCTCTGCGAC
>CAZPUJ010000082.1:0-14566 GCA_964589725.1 uncultured Planctomycetaceae bacterium | reverse complement strand
CGTTCATGTCGCTACTGGGTTCGCTGTTCATCATCTCGGGCGGAGTTTATGTGCAAGGCTCGCTGTCGGGAACGCCGATCCTCAACACGGCGATCCTCGGTCTCGGCGCGGTCCTGGCTAATTTCGTTGGCACGACCGGAGCGTCTGTTCTGTTGATCCGCCCGCTGTTGCGAGCCAACGTCAAACGCCACCGCAAGGCTCACATCGTCGTGTTCTTTATCTTCGTCGTATCGAATTGCGGGGGACTACTGACGCCGCTGGGTGACCCGCCGCTGTTCCTGGGCTATCTGCACGGCGTGCCGTTCGAGTGGACGTTGCGGCTGTGGCCAGAATGGCTGTTCGTGAATGGTGTGCTGCTTTTGATTTTCAACTTCTGGGACCAGATTTCGCTCAACCGCGACGAGGCCGAAGGGCGCGACGACGTGCTGGACGAGGTTCTGCATCACGAACCGCTACGGATTCACGGTTTGCACAACATCTTGCTCCTGCTGGGAATCGTGACCACGATCCTCGGCACGGGAGATTTCGCGGCGGAAGGTGCTCACAATTGGTGGCGGGATGGCTGTCTGCTCGGCTTGGCCGCGGCGTCATACTTCAGCACTCGGCCAGAGATTCACGAGAAGAACAAGTTTTCTTTTGGGCCGATCAACGAAGTGGCGATTCTCTTCGCGGGAATCTTTGTGACGATGACGCCGGCGCTGCTGATCCTCAACCATTACGGGAACCGACTGGGAGTCGACGAGCCATGGGAGTTCTTTTGGGTCACGGGAGGGTTGTCGAGTTTCCTCGACAACGCGCCGACTTACCTCACGTTCGCTGCGACCGCGTGCGGCATGCAGAACATCCCGTTCGAAGGTCACTGCCTGCCGGAACTGCTGGCTCACGGTGACGCCTCGGCCGCCATCCTCGCTGCGATTTCGTGTGGGGCCGTATTCATGGGAGCCAACACGTACATTGGCAACGGTCCCAACTTCATGGTCAAGGCGATCGCCGAAGAGAACGGCGTGAAGATGCCCAGCTTCTTCGGCTACATGGGTTATTCCGGTTTGATTCTGCTGCCGACGTTCGTGGCGGTGACGTTTTTGTTCTTCCGGCAGTAAATGCTGTAGATGATGAGACTTCACCCGCCGTAGGTCCGGACGGTCCGTTGCCGGAGCATAACTGACAACTTTCGCCTGCGAAACTTTACCGATCACGAAGGCTGTGCTCGACCTAGGACGTCAGCTTGCACCGATCAGGCTTGGCGCGCCAGTCGCATTCAACGTGCGAGTCGCGCGGCCCGATAAGGTCCGATAAGAAGAATTGGGAAACGGACTTCCTCCACGGAGGCCTTGTGTCCCAGGAGGTGCTCTCATGCGGACGCTGGCTGGGTGCGTGCTGTTGTTGGGATTGACTGGTTGTCATTTTGGTCCTCACGGAAACATGTGGAAACACACGAGTCGTGACTCGGATCGTTTTGCCGATCCGACCGAAAGCGAACACAGCGCCGTCCCCAGGCCCGCAGCAGTAACTACTCCTTCGCCGGAAGCTTCGCAATTTCCGCCGCCGGCGCCGCCGCCGGAACCCGAGGACATCCGCGTGAATCCGCAAGCTGAAGCGAGAACGCGCGGTTGGTTTTCCGTGCGTCGCTCTGACAGCAATACGGCCTCGAAGTCAGTTTCCAAGACCAAGTCCGGCAGGGCGGCGAAGCCGGCCACCTCGAAAGACGAAGCCATCAAACAAATGATGGCCCGTCTGGAACGAGCCAAACGCGAAAAGGCCAATCAGGAATCCAAGCTCTCCGATGAAAGTTTCAAGCAATCGCAGCATCGGTTGGAACTGGAAGCGCGAGTCGCCGTCTTGCAGGAAGAATTGCGACAGCAACAGGATCAATTGCGGCAGCAACAGGAACAATTGCGGCAACAATCGGCATTGCAACAAGTCACGTATCAGCAACAAGCCGCAGCCATGCGTCCGACCACCACGACGACCGGCGCGATGCCTATCATCACCACCGGGACGCCCAGCCCTTCTATGATGGGATCACAAGCCTTCGTTCCTGCCAGCGGCGGATCAGGCATTCCCGCCTGGAGTCCCTCCGCGCCCACGTGGAATTCGCCCGCGATGCCCGCTCAACCATCCGTCGAGATGTGGCCGTACAGTCCACAGGGGCGATAGCGATTAAAGTAGGCTGGTTCTTCTAAGTTTGTGAATTTTTCGTAGCGGAAGTCGTGAGACTTCCGAGTTCCTTCGGGAACGACCGAACTCTCACGAGTTCGGCTACCAATTCTTTCACCGCCTTGGAGTCCCGCGGCTACTTCGACGCCTTCAAGAAGGCGACCAAGTCCGCCAGTTGCTCCAGCGTGAGCTGCTGATCCAATCCGGCCGGCATGATCGAAACACTGCTCGGCCGAATCTCCTCGATGTCCACGCGAGCGACTCGTTCTTCCTTGTTCGGACCAGTGGCGAGCACAATCTCCTCGGCCGTTTCGTGGCGGATCAACCCGTTGAACGCCTTGCCCGCGTGAGTGACCACGATCACCGGCTCAAAGCTGCGCACAAAGCTGGCGTTCGGAAAGATGATGGATTCGAGCAAATCTCGTTCGGTGCGAATCTGACCGATACGCGTCAAATCCGGACCGGTCTTGCCGCCGAGATAGCCCAGCGCGTGGCAGGCCTTGCAGGCCGCTTTCTCGCTGTGGAACACCACCTGCCCGCGCCGGATGTCGCCAGGCGGCAATGACGCGAGCAACTCTTCCAGCTTCTGCTTTTGCTTACCGATGTCCACGTTCAGCGCGGCATACAACGGCTCCGCCGCATCTTGGACCGACGAGCTGTACTTCGCCAATCGCGTCTTGATGGCATCCGCTCGCAGAGCCGTCAGCGCCGGAGCCATCTTTAACGCGGCGACGAGTTGTTGTCCGACCTTCTCGTCCGTCGATTGCTCGAACGCCGCAAGCAGCCGATCGACTTCAAGCGGGCCGGCGGATTGAAATTGTTCCGTCAGGCGAGTGAGTTGCGCGGGCGAGAGCTTCGCCATTGAGAACACTTCGGCGGCAGTGCCTCGCTGAACGACGGGAAATTCGGGAGCGAGTTGAGTCAGCAGAAAGTCGAACAGTTTGTCGTCGGTTTCCTTGGCCGCCAGTCCACCGGGCAATGCGGCGAGAGCGTCGAGACGCAACACGGCGAGCGGGGGGTGTAAACCCCCTGATACGTTCGAGTCTACCGGCGTTCCTGTCTTCGGAGCGTTGGATGGTTTGGACCCATCAGGGGGCTGACGCCCCCCGCTCGCCAGAGTCAGCAGCGGCGCACGCCAAGCGGCGGCATCGTCTTTGTGCGGCGGGCTTGCGCGAACCGTCTTTACCGCAAGCTCGATCAACGCCGCGTCGTTCTCGCCGAACACCGCCAGCAACGAGGCGGACCAATTCTTCGGCAGTTCTTTTGCGCCGGAGTCGCGCATCGCTCGCAGCGCGGTGAGTCGCACGGCAGGCGGCAGCTTCACATCGCGAGCTGTCGTGGCGAGGAGTTCTTGAACCGAAACCGCCGACTTCGCGAACTGAGCCAGTTGTTGGCCGAGCGTTTTTTGCTCGGTGTCGGTCAGTTCGCCGGAGGCCAATCGCTCGCGGAGGTAGCCGGCCAGCGCTTCGCCCCAATCGGCGTGCCGGCTGATGATCCACGCCGCCGTCTCCCGCAACAGCGGCTGTGACGAGGCGAAACACTCGGTGACGTCTTCCGGCATCAATTTACCCTCCGGCATCTGGTCGAGTGCGATCAACGCGACTTTCATAGATTCCGGACTTCCCGGTAACAGGTACTTGCGAGTCTTGATTGGGTTCGCAATTTCAATCAGTGCAAAGGTGACTGAATGAGCTAGGAACCGATCCTCTTCTCCTTCTGCAACGACTCCGAGCAAATCCCCAACGGAGTTCGCAGCACCAATTCGACCAATCGCTTCGGCGGCAATTCGGCGAACAGCCGGCGTACTGCGCAACAGTGTTCTGAAAAGTTGCGGGGATGCCTCCTTGTTTCGCCACAAGCTGACGTCATACGCGGCAATGGCAAGAATCTCCGGAGCTTCATTAGCGGGTAGCTCAAGAACTTTTAGCATGAGTTCCCGGGCTCGTGGGTCATCTATTCGAACCAACGACCAAAGCAACCGAACCAAGTCCTGTCGAAGCTCATTGCTCAGATTCGGGACTGTCTCGTCTCTGCGAGATTGAATTTGGTCCTTGATTGCCGCTACGACGTGGTCAAGTCCTTCAACGCCGTGTTTCGCCAACATGTTCGCTGCTCGCTTTCGGACGAACGTGCGCTGATCGATCAGCAGCTTGGCGAGCTCCTCTGGTGTGTGGTTCCGCCAGTCAATCCGTCGGCCATACGGATCAGCAATTCGTTCCGCCTTCCGCCCTCCAACTTCCAACCTTCGCACGCGATAGATCGCTCCTAGCACATCGGGTTTCCACAACTGCGAGGTCGGGCAGCAGAGCTTGTACCAGCCGCCGGTGTCCACGATCAGCAGGCTGCCGTCGGCGTCTTCCAAAACATCCGTTGGGTGGAAGTCGAGGTTGTTCGATATCAAAAAATCTTCGGCCTCGGTTTTGAACGTCGCTCCGTGAGGTTGCAGGACGTGGCGCGTCACTTTGCGCATGTTGAAGCAGCAGGCGAAGAGATTGTCTTGGTACTCGTGGCCCCAGGCGGAGGACTGAAAGCGTTCGAGGCCGCAGGGGGCGGCGGCTCCGAGGTGGCACAGCACCGGCATCACGTCGCCGGTCCGCGGGTGGCTGGGGGAATCAATCACGTTCCAGTCCTTGCCATAGACTCCGCCGTACACGGCGTGCAGCAGGCCGTCGCGGTTGCCTCCGCCCGGATGGACCAGGAACGTCGTCGTGAAGATTCGCTCGCCGGTCGGCGTGAAGACGACATCGACCGGGTTGTCCATGCCGCCGGTCATCACGCACTCGATGGTCGACGTTTTGATGCTGCCGGTTTCTGAGTCTCGCGGAGCATCCGGTCTCGCGCGGAAAATGTGCGAGGCTTTTGTGGTCCACTTTTCCGTCTTGGCGAGCGGGGCGGCGTCAGCCCCCCGGTTGTTCTGCGTTGAGTTCGCGTTGTTGTCAGACGAATTCACCGGGGGGCTGACGCCGCCCCGCTCGCCTGGTTCACGTTGGTTGCGAACGGGTCGCTCGTAGGTCTGTTCCGCAAACGCGCCCTTGCACCAATAAAAAAATCCGTCGGGGCCGAGATACGGGCCGTGCAGATCGTTCGCGCAGCCGGTGAGTGTGTTGCCTTTGAACCACTCTTCGCATTGATCGGCCACGCCGTCACCGTCGGTGTCGGTCAGCTTCCAAATGCTCGGCGGAGCGGCCACGTACAGCGAGCCGTCGTGCCACAGCGTCCCCTCCGGAAACATCAGCTTGTCGGCGAACACGACGCTCTTGTCGAACTTGCCGTCGCCGTCCGTGTCTTCCAAGCGGACGACTCGATGCGGCTTGTCGATGAGCTGCTTCGCCGACGGATCGTTCGTGCCCGACGAGTCGGAAACGTACAACCGTCCGTCCTCATCGAAGCTGGCGCTGATCGGCCGATCGACCAGCGGCGGCCCAGCGACGAGTTCGATGGAAAAACCTTCCGGCAGTGAGAACGTGTGGCCGTTGAGTTGGACTTCGATCCGCTGAGGTTCGAGCTTCCGCTCCGCTGGCTGAGCATTGTTCGCCGGCGTCGGCTTGGCCAGTTGCTCCTGCCCCGACATGCTCAAAGCCGCGAAGCACATCGCAACGGCACACAAACCAACACAAGTCGAGCGCGTCATGGCAAGACCTCATTGAAGGTATCGCTCCCCCCACCGACCTTGCGTCGGTGGTTCACGGGACTTTGCACTACTCATCTCGCGCCAGACCGCGTTCTAAGTTCCAAGTAGTGCAAAACCCCGCGAGCCACCGGGGCAAGCCAGGTGGGGTGGCGAAATGTTTGGATCACTCTCCGAAGCAATACAAATGCCCGCTCGTGCGGAGATAGATCTTGTTGTCAACGATGGCGGGAGTCGCGTAGGTCTTCTCGTTGAACTCGGCGGTGTGCAGAGTTTGCCAGTCTTTGGTCGCGCTGACGACCGTCAGGTGGCCTTCTTCATCCAACAGAAAAATCTTGCCGTCGCCGCCGACGGGCGAGGCATAGTAGTTGTCGTTGCCCGACACGCGGCCCTGCCGGAGGTGCTTGCCGGTCTTCACGTCGAAGTTCGCGAGAATGCCGCCGTCCTTAACCGTGAAGAGGTGTCCGTCGATGAACAGTGGCGACGCGCAGAACGGAACCAGCTTGCGTTGTTTCCAGAGCAGATGCGACTCGGTCGCCTCCCCGTTCGCGCCGGGCTTGATCGCGATCACGCCGTTTTGTCCCTGCTCGAACAATCTGCGAAAGTAGTCGTATTCGGCTTCGGTGAGAGAACCGTTCTTGTCGCGATCAACCTGCGGGAAACGTTGTTTGATCGCACCCTCGGGCAGTTCATCTTCCTCGAACGTTCCGTTGCCGTTCTTGTCGACATCTTTCTTCACGACCGCAAACGGTTCGACGGCGATCCGTTCCGACTCGTCGCCCCCTGCGGCCCAGGCGGCGACGTACAGCGTGTTGTCGTCACCCACCACGGGGCTCATGCAGACAAAACGTGCGATGCCGCGCACGGTCCATTGCTCGTGGCCCGTCGCGAGGTCATAGCCGACGACTCGTAACGTGGCGGCCACGACGATCTGCCGCTGGCCATTCACGGACCAAATCAGCGGCGTGCAGTAGTTGCGCGGAAACTCGGAGCGATCCGTCTTCCAAACGAATTGGCCGGTTCGCTTGTCTTAGGCAACGAGGAACGAATCCAAATCGTGGTCTTGGCAGAGAACGACAAAGTCGTCCACGATCAGCGGCGAACTGCCGGCTCCAAACTCGTTCTTAAACGGCCCCATCGGAATCTTCCAAAGCTCCTTGCCATCGCGGTCGTAACAGAACAGTCCGCACGACCCAAACAGCGCGACGACTCGCTCGCCGTCGGTGGCCGGGCTGCATTGAGCATGACTGCCGATGCCGTGAACGCTTTCCAATTTCTGGTGCGGAGCTTCTCGCTCCCACAGCGGCTTACCCGTCGCTCGATCGAGCGCGATCGTGACGAGCTTCATGTCGCGTTCCGCGGTCAGGTACATGCGATCGCCGAGAATCGTGGGCGAGGAATGTCCCGGCGGTAACTCGACTTTCCAGACAATGCACTTGTCCGGCCCAATCTCGGTCGGCAACTTCGATCCGACGGCCGCCAGCCCCGAACCGTTCTCACCTCGAAAGCGAGGCCAGTTGTCTGCCGAGGCAGATGCCGCCACGAGACCAGTCAGGACGAACAGGATACAGACGCGAACGCTCATCGTGACTCCTTGGCAATTCGGCAGCACTATCACCGCTCAACGAGTGGTTCGCAGAATACGGTGGAACGAAACGAGCATCAACGACAAGCCTCGGTTGGAAAGCCGAGAATCGGATGTTCAAATTTCGGTAGTGGGTCAGTTTGGGTGGCACGCCCTGAGTCATCGAAGGGCGTGGAATTGTTCTTGCGAGTACCCACGCCCTGAGCAGGGCGTGCCACCCGGGATTTCTGCAAATTGACCCACGACCCAAATTTGAAATTTGCCGACGCTAACGAATTCCAGGGATTTGTCTTGTTCCCCATCCAGCTCGCCTGGATGGATCCAAAGATGGAGTGCTAACTCAGCAACAGCTCGTTCTGGCGGACCCCATCCAGCTCGTCTGGATGGTGAAGAAGATTCCTTGGCGTACGCCGACCAGTGATCTCTTTCACCATCCGCACAAGGCGGATGTTTGTCGCTGCTAGCTCACCATCGTCGGCTCCATCCAGACAAGCTGGATGGGGGCTAAAACCCTCGCATCTGGAATGTGTAAGTGTCAGGAAACTTGAATTTGCACACCCGACCTTTTCGTCCCTTTTCGCCATTGGGAGAACCGCATCCATGTTTCACCGTTCGTTGCTGGGGATCGTTTTGACCGTTGTCGCGATTGAGTGGAACGATACCCGTCCTGCCTTCGCGGCCGAACGGCCGGTGTTGATCGTGCATGTCAGCGTCGATCAATTCGTTTACGAGTACCTCGAACGGTTTCAGGCCGGGTTCTCGCCAAACGGCATCTTGCGGCGTTGCGAGAAACACGGCGCGTGGTTTGACAACTGTCACCATCGGCATGCCTTCACGCTGACCGGACCGGGGCATGCGGTGCAACTCACGGGGGCTTATCCCAGCGAACACGGTATCATCGAGAACGATTGGTTCGATCGCTCCAAGGGCTTGCCCGTCTATTGCGTGTTCGACCCGACGGCGAAGTTGGTCGGAAAGATCGCCGATGACAAACCGGTCTCGCCGCGATCGCTGCTAGCCGACACGCTCGGCGATCGACTGAAACTCGTCACGCGTGGCAAGTCGAAAGTCTTTGGCGTCGCGATCAAAGACCGAGCGGCCATCTTGATGGTCGGACGTCTGGCCGACGCCGCGTTTTGGATGAGCAACGCCGGCGAGTGGATCACGTCGGATGCCTATCGCGACCGCTTGCCGGGATACCTCGACGAGGTCAATCAGTCGGACCCAGTGGGAAGTCTCGGCGGCCAAACTTGGGATCGACTTTTGCCAGCCGACAGGTATCAACACGGACCGCAGGAAGACAGCTTCGGCGAGAAACCATTTGCCGGCATGACCGCCGACTTCCCGCACACGTTACCGCAGAAGGGTGACAAGAATCTGGTGAAGCAAGTCGCCGGATCACCGTTCGGCAACGACGTCACCGTGGCCGCGGCTCTGGCCGTATTCTTCAACGAGCAACTGGGGCAAGACGAATTCCCCGACATCCTGGCGATCGGCTTGTCGTCGAACGATTACGTCGGACATGCCTTCGGGCCGCAGAGTCTGGAAGTCGAAGACATCATGTATCGCACCGATATCGCGTTGGGAAAATTCGCCGACCTCGTGGACGAACAGCTCAAAGGCCGTTCCTGGATCATGACGATCACCGGCGATCACGGCGTCGCGCCAATTCCGGAAGTCGCCGCGAAGTTCGGTCTGCCAGCGAAACGAAACCCATTGGGTGATCCGGACTCGAAGAGCGGCAACATCGAAGCATTGCGAGCCCCGCTCGAAGCGTTTTTGCGAAAGCAGCTCAGCGTGTCCGACCCCGATCGAGATTTGGTGCAAGCCGTCACCGACAATCAGGTTTACCTGCTGCCGGATCACTCGGCCTTGGCGAGTGGACGTTGCGCGCTCGCTCAATCGCTCGCGCGCGATTGGCTGTTACGACACGAGTCAATCGTGGCGGCGGTCACTCGTCAGCAACTACTGGATGGCACGGCGACCAGCAAACTCGACGCGGCTTTCCGACGCTCGTTTTATGCACCGCGCAGCGGTGATGTTTTGTTCGCTCTCGCGCCGTACCAGATGCAAGCCAGCAAAGCGGTCGGCACGACGCACGGCAGCCCGTGGCAGTACGACACTCACGTCCCGTTGTTGATGCTCGGCTTCGGTCGCTCGCCATTGTTGAAGCCCGGCCGGTACTCGATGCCTACCAGTCCGGCCGCCGTCGCACCGACATTGGCTCGATTGCTGAGAGTCGATCCGCCATCACGCTGTGTCGAAGAAGCCATCGTGGAGGTGCTCGCAAAGCCGTAACGCGGCGCAGTTGAAATCCGAAACTCGAAATCCGAAAAAAAACTCTCAACGCACGATCTCTCGGACCAGCACGAATGCTTCCGCCGCGTGCAGGTGGACCGTGGCTCCGCGATACCGGGCCAAAGCCTCGATCGCCTGCAACGATCGCGGACTCGGCGGCTGTTTGATCTGAGTTTCAAAGCAGGCCATCGCGTCAAGCTTCTTTGGCAAGTGTGCGGAAATGTCCACAAACACGGTCGGATAAAACACCGCGCTATCGATCGGGGGCGACCATTCGGTTTCCGACAAGGTCTCGTAACAGAGCAGTCGCTGCACGGGGCAATTGGCCAGCGGCCGAGCGGCCACGAGCGTCGCGTGATAGACGCGGCCATGATCCGAATGAATGTCGCCGTGATGCGGCAGATAGACGTGTTCCGGCTGGAGATCTTGAAATTGCCTGGCCAGCGCGTCGGCGATCTCATGTCCCGGAACGGCATCCAGTCGTGGAGCCGGAAAGTCGAGGAATCGTGTCTCGCGCACGCCAAGCAACGCGTGAGCCTTGCGCGCTTCCGACCGAGTCCGCTCGACCAAATCGTGTGCGAACAGTTCGGGAATGCCGCGCGTGACTACGATCACGAAGACCTCGTCTCCCTCAGCCGCATGCCGAGCCATGACGCCTCCGCAACCAAGCACTTCGTCGTCCGGATGAGGGGCGATGACGGCGACTCGCATTCGTGTGTCCTTTGCCAGTTTGACTGTATGAGTTGACCCCAGCCAGCTTGTCTGGCTGGTGAACGAGACTGGTGAGTTAGCAAGAAACCCTCCCCATCACTCCCTTACTTCCTCCGCTTGCCGCCAAAGGCGGCAAGCGGAGGAAGAAAGGGGAAGAAGAAAGGGGAGGCGAGGAAAAGGGGCGGTATCTTAGCTCGTCAATCTTCGGCACCAGCCAGGCAAGCTGGCTGGGGGCCAAGGCACGCTCATACAGTCGATCTACTTGTCAGTTGTCAGTTGTTGGTCGCGCAGTTGCAAGATGATCCGTTCCAACTTCGCCACGCGCTGCTTGAGCCTTTGCAGTTCATCTTCGATGACGTAGCCCAGCCGCTGTCCCACTGCCAGCTTTATATGCGGCAGGGCCGCGTCAGTCTCGGCCCATTCGATTTCTGTCAACCACAGCAGGCCGTCGCCGGTTTGTACGAGTGCTCCGTGTTTCGGATCGGTCGTCAGGATTCTGCCGATCACGCCGCGAAATGGTGTCGTCGTGGCAATTTCGGCGCGCCAGATCAGAAGTTTGCGGTCTTTCAGATACGAGTAAGCTCCGGGATGCGGTCGCGTGGCCGCGCGGATCACGGCGTGAATCTCGCGAGCGGATTTCGTCCAGTCGATCCAGCCATCTTCGGGAGTTCGCTTGGCGTGATACGTCGCCTGCGAGTCGTCTTGCGGCTGCGGATTCCATTCACCTTCAAGCAATCGCGGCAACCAACAATCAAGCGCGCGGACGATCGCTTGTTCGAGCGACTTCGTCACGTCGCCGGCATCGTCGGTCGCATGCACAGCGAACGGTTCTTGCACCAGAATCGGGCCGGAGTCGGCGCCTTCATCCATCACAAAGAACGTCGCCGCACCGGGAGTTGCATCGAGCACCAACCACGCGACCGGCGCGCGGCCGCGACCGCGCGGCAGGTGTGTCGGATGAAAGCCGACGCACGCTCGTTTCGGGGCCGACAGCAACTCGGCCTTCACCATCTGCGACAGGCCGACGACGAAGAGCAAGTCCGGCCGCCAGGCTTTGACTTGAGCGACAATCTCCGGCGCGTTGATGTTTTGAAAGCCGACGCAGGGAATACCGGCTGCCTCGGCGACGTCATGCAGCCGAGCGAACCCACTGACGGCCGCCGGATCGTCCGGACGCAGTTCGAGCACGCCAACCACGTGGGCCTGGTGGCGAACAAGAGCCTCCAGCATGACCCGGCTGCTGGAGACGCTACCGGCGAGAACGATGCGGAGGTCGCTGGGATTGGCTCGATTTGTCATGCGAACTCAATTCCCCATGATCTTGGCTTGAGCGGGAACATTCTTCAATTTGGATTTGGCGACGAATTCTGAAATGCTCAGCGTCTCTTGCGTCTTCTCCGTCTGCACGACGTAGAACAAATCCGTTTCGATTCCTGGATCGGCGCGGAAGTGTCCCTCGGCGGCGATGGCGACGATCTCGTTGTCCTCGGCGATCAGGTGGCCGCGCAGTTGCCCGTTGGAGGCATCCCAGAACCGCACGCTGCGGTCTTCGCAAGCGGCGGCGATCGTCGAGCCTCCGGGCGTCCATGTCACCGACACGACCGGTGCCATCGCCGCCAGGCTGCGAACCGGGTCTTTTCCGCCGCGCGCGTCCCACAACTGCAGCGTGTGATTCCGACGTCCCGATGCAATCACGCCTCCGTTCGGAGACCAGGCGATCGACGACACCGACGGTGGACTGCCGGGATAATCAAGATGTTGCAGCAACTCTCCCTTGACCGGATTCCAGAAGTTCAGTCGCTCATCCGCGCCGCTGGTGCCGAGAGTTTTGCCATCCGGTGCCCAGCTCAACGCGTAGACCGGCCAGCCGACATTCATCGAGGAGACTTGTTTGCCGGTGGTGATATTCCAAAGCCGAGCCGACTTGTCCGTGCTGCCCGACGCGAGCATTTTGGCGGTTGGAGCAAAAGCCAGATGTGTCACCGGGCCTTCGTGACCTTTGAACGTTTGCAACAAGACATCGGCGGCTTTCTTGCTCGCCGCCGATTTGGTCGCGGCAGCGTCCGTCGCTGGAGAAGGTGAGTCGGCGGCAGGCTTCTCCTCCGTGTTGTTCGTGGTCGATTTGCTGGCGGAGGACTTCGTACTGGATGATTTGTGCTCCGGCGCTTTCCAGACTCGAATGGTTTTGTCCGCCGAGCCGGAGGCTAACGTTTTGCCGTCGGCCATCCAGGCCACCGCATGGACCGCCGCGGTGTGCCCTTCGAGCGTGGCGAACGACGTGCCTGCGGCCACATCCCACAGCCGCACCGTGTTGTCGGCCGCTCCGGTGGCAAGCGTCTTGCCGTCGCGCGTCCAAGCAGCGGCCAGAATGCCGCCCTTGTGTCCTTCGAGTTTGCCGATGCGCTTGCCTGTATTTGCGTCCCACACCGATAGCGTCGCCGTGTAAATCCCAGTCAGCATCGGCTTCCCGGGAGACCATTGAGGCGGGTAGATGCCTCCCGCGTCAAAGTCTTGTTTGAGCTTCGCCGCCGCCACGTCCCACACGGCTGCGGACGTGCTGGTGCCGGTGGCAAGCCGCGAGTTGTCCGCGGACCAGGCGAGAAAAGTGGTTGCGCTGCCCGTCAGCGTTTTGATCGCTTTGCCGGTCGCGGCTTCCCAGAGTTGCACGGCCGCGCCCGAGGCCGCGCTGGCCAACGTATTGCCGTCGGGCGAGTACGCGACCGTCACGGCCGGGGCCTCGATCGTGCGAACCACATCGCCCGATTCGACATTGAAAACACGTATCCCTTTCGCTCCGCCCGCGGCGAGCGACTTGCCATCCGGCGACCATGCGAACGAATTTGTCACATCGCCATTCGTGTCGATCCCCCGGCCTTTGCCAGTCTCGCCGCCGGAGAGCGTCCAAATGCTGATCGGCGTTTGCGCGGCGGTGAACGCCAGACTCAAACCATCCGGTGCCCAACGGAGTGTGTTGACCGGCACGCCGAGCGCGGTCGGTTTGACGATCTCGCCCGGCGTCACGTTGTGGATGTTGACCGTGCCGCTCTCGCCACCAGCGAACGCCAGCCGAGTGCCCGTCGGCGACCATGCCACCAGCGACACGTAACCTTTCTCGTGTTTGATCGTGCGCAGCAGCAATCCAGACTTCACATCCCACAACCGCGCCGTGGCATCCCACAATCCGGCCGAGGCCAGCGTCTGTCCATCCGGCGACCACGCGAGATGGTAAATGTAACTGTCGTGACCGATCAGCGCTTTCAGGAACTTGCCGGTCTCGACGTCCCACAATCGAATCGTGCCGTCGATGCCACCCGTCGCCACGGTTTTTCCGTCGGGACTGATCGTCACGGTGAAGATGGCTCCGCGATGACGTCGCGTCTCGAGAGACCAACTCATCACGCCGCGAATTGGGATCGGTCGAGCCACCAACGCCCGCGTACTGAGCGGGCCGCCAGCCGTCAGCTTCAGCGGCTCGGCTTTGATCTCGACCGTCTCGACTTCGCGCGGAGCCGTGGTTTTCTCAGCCGCCGTGTTCTCGTCAGCAACGCTCCAAGCCGGCCAGTAAGCCAAGCCACCAGCGAGCAAAACAAGCGTCCTCAGCCAACCGTCACGCTGACGAATCATGGTGCCTCCTTTCGCACGCGAAACGCGAGCGGCTGATCACACCACAACCCTCAGACCGATGCAAGCGGCTCGGCGTGCCTGCGAAATCGGGTAGTGGGTCAGTTTGGGTGGCACGCCCTGAGTCATCGCAGGGCGTGGAATTGTCCTTGCGAGTATCCACGCCCTTAGCAGGGCGTGCCACCCGGGACTTCTTCAAATTGACCCACTACCCGAAATCGATCCGTACTGAAACCGCGGGTGAAAACTAATTGGGATCGTGCTTTGTCGCAACGCGAGCGATGCCGCAACGTGAGTGCATTGGAAAAGTGGTTAGCGAACGGTCTGAATATTGACAGCCGCAAGTCTTCAAGCCGGAGGCTTTGCAGCCATTAGCCGGGGGCTGAGCGCAGCGACGCCCCCGGAACATCATCGGACATTGGTTTGACCCCAGCGGGCAACGCCGTTAAGTATTTTGAAACGATAAAATCAGGGGTTTACATAAATTTGGAAACATGAAAAAAGCCAGACTCCGCGTTGAACCAAACTGAAAACGCTTCAGCTTGAAAGGAGTCTGGCTGTGAGGA
>CAZPUJ010000081.1:0-9649 GCA_964589725.1 uncultured Planctomycetaceae bacterium | reverse complement strand
GACGAAGTGCAGCGCGGCGACAAGAGCGTGCTCGACGCAGTGCTTGCTGATGCGACTAGTTTCCGGAAGAACGTCAGCACGGCAGATCAACGCAAGCTGGACGAGTACCTCGACTCAGTCCGCGAGATCGAGCAGCGCATCGAGCAAGCCGGGAAGAAAGGCGAGCTGCAAGGATGGCGGCCGACGCTCGACAAGCCCAACGTCCCGCGTCCAGCCGACGGCATCCCGCAAGATATCGCCGACCACATGCAGCTGATGTGCGACATCCTGGTGCTCGGCTTCCAAACCGACACGACGCGCGTCTGCACGCTAAAGCTCAACAACGATCACAGCTCGCTGCGATTCCCGCATCTCAGCGTTGACTACATGATCCACCACCTGCTGTCGCACTCGGATACCGCCGACTGGCTGAAGGTGAACCAATTTTTCCTGGAGCAGGTCGGCTACATCGCGCGGAAGTTGGACGCGATTCAAGAAGGGGAACGAACCGCGCTCGACAACTCGATGTTGCTGTACTGTTCGAGCATGTTGACCGGCAGCCACGACGCGACCAACTTGCCAGTCGTGCTGCTGGGTGGTGCCGGCGGCCAAATCCAAGGCGGCCGAGTGCTCGACTATCTCGGCAAACCCAACCGCAAGATGTGCAGCTTGTATTTGTCGCTGCTCGATAAAGCCGGAGTGCATCTCAAGGAATTCGGGGACTCGACGGAACGCCTCGACGAGGTGTAGGTCGGCGCGCGTTGTGAGCTCTCGGAGGAGAGCCATGGATCGAATCTTGCTGAAAGTCATCGGCTTGTTCGTGACGCCGTTACCAGAAGATTGACGGGCAATGGGTCTTTGTGTCCTGGAACGCGGCCAATGGTCGCAACGTCAAGCCGGGAAATATTCGCCGCTGAACACTTCGACCGCCGGCCCGGTCATGAAGACCTCGCCAGACTCGGCCCATTCGAGTTGCAGGTCACCGCCCCGAAGATGGACCAGGACGTTGCGTTCGGTCAGGCCGGCGAGGACTCCGGCAACGGCGCTCGCGCACGCGCCGGTGCCGCAGGCGAGCGTTTCGCCCGATCCACGTTCCCAAACGCGCATGCGGAACTCGGTGGGCGAGATCACTTGGATGAACTCGGCGTTGACTCGGCGAGGAAAAGCCGGGTGACACTCGACTTCAGGACCGACGCGCAGCACCCAGTCGTCGTTGATCGCATCGACGAAGGTCACGCAGTGCGGGTTGCCCATCGAGACGCATGTGACTTCGAACTCACGGCCGGCGGCGTGTAGCTTTTTGCGGATTGGCGGATCGCCCGGTAGGGTGGTAGGGATGTCGGCACTCTTCAAAATCGGCGTGCCCATGTTGACGCGGACTTGTTGAACTCGGCCACCTTCGACTTGGCATTGCAGCGTCAACACGCCGCGACCGGTCTCGATACGCAACGTCTCCTTGCGAGCGATGTAGTGATCGTAAACGTACTTCGCCACGCAGCGGACTCCATTGCCACACATCTCCGCTTCGCTGCCGTCGGCGTTGAACATCCGCATCCATGCGTCGGCTTTTTCCGACGGGCAGATCAGAATCAACCCGTCGCCGCCGACGCCCGTGTGCCGATCACTGAGCTCGATAGCTAGTTGACTGAGGTTGTCCGGCAGGCGCTCTTCGAAGCCGTTGAGGTAAACGTAGTCGTTGCCGGCACCGTGCATCTTGGTGAATCGCATGGCAGTTCCCAGTTCCCAGTCAAAAAGGCGCCAACGACAGGAAAGAATCAACGAGGGGCGAAAACTATTTGGACGCGTTCGATGTCTGAGTTTCGGACTCCGGATTTCGGATTTCGGATTTCGCCTCCACGGCGGCTAAGCCACGAAAGATTCCACGTCGCAGCGGATTGTCTCGCGAGGTGAATTCTTCGCCGGCTTGCGGCGGGGTTTGCAGCATGACAGCCAATTCGTGAAACTTCGCGTCGAGATCGTCGGCGTGAAATACGAGCATCGCTTCCGGCGTGTGGGGCGCGATCGGCGAACCCCACTCCGGCAGGTTCTGGTGCGCGACGATGATGTGTTCCAATCGCAGAAGCGTCTCGGGATTGAAGTCAGGCATCGTACGTGCTTTGTCGCGGATCATGTCGCGGCCGAGCAGAATATGTCCGATAAGCCGGCCCTCGGCGGAATACGTCGAGCCTTGCGGTTGGTACGTCAGTTCGCGGAGCTTACCGATGTCGTGTAGGATCGCGCCGGCCACGACGAGCGACTTGTTCAGTGGCGGCTGCATGTCAGGGTAGTAGTCGGCATATTTGTCGGCGAAGAAGATGGCCGTTCGTGTCACCGACAACACGTGCTCCAAGAACCCGCCGGTGAAGGCATGATGGTTCTTGGCCGCGGCGGCAATTTGTTTGATGTCGGTTTCATGCTCGTCGAGCAGTTCGAGTACCAGCCTTCGCAGCAACGGTTCGATGATCCGCTTGTGGGCGATGTCGAGCAACTCGGAGAACATCGCCTCGACATCGAAACGAGTGGCCGGAACAAGATCTCTCGCACGGAATCCAGCCGCTTCGTCGCCGGGTTCGAGCGGTCGGATGCGTTCCAGCTCGAACTGCGGCCCGTAATCGGTTTCGACATACCGGCCACGGCACTTGTAGAAGTGACCGGTTTGCCAGCTCGCGTCGCAGTCAGCAAAGAAGGCCGAATCGCTCCAAACCATTGTCGTTACAGTGCGGACATTGTCCCGGAAGTTCACGCGGAAGTACGGTTTTCCTTCGCGAGTCTTGTTTCGCTCCTTGCCACTGAGCAGCACGAAGCATTCGGCGACCTGCTTCGGTTGCAATTCGCTCAGACGAGGGGCCTTCGACTCTGACCGGGAATCTTTGGGCTCGAAACGCAATTGGCTCTGCATGATGGACCTCTCACGGCGGTATTCCTCGCGGCCGAGTCTCACACTAACCCGAAGCGCGAGCGAGGCACGGTTGTCTCGGCCCTCGCTTGCGCATCGGGTTATTAAAGGTCTCTTCCAAATACGTCAGATTGGGCCGAGCGAGGTATAATCAACACCACTGTACCAACTTCGCGACCGGCCGGCAGTCTGTGACAGACAGGACTTGGTCCGCTTCTTCCCAAATTCTGGCTTGGGAACGAGGCCGTGAGGTTACAAGTCGGTTTTTCGCAGGCAAAGATGTGAAAACTCAGTTTCCAGTCGGAGGACTGGTCGTCTATAATCCCACACGGTTCGCCAACCCAAAAATGAAGAATCATGGACCCTCATTTGACCGAGGAGATTGAGACGCTATGTCAGCCACCATCACGACCACAGAGAATGATCTTGCGAGCGACAATGTCGCCGGGGCTGTTGGCAGTCCCAGGTCAGCCGCCATCACGATCACGGAGAAAGCCGTCGCGGAAATGAATCGTGTGTTGACCGAGAAGAAACTGCCCGCCGCCACCGTGTTACGCGTCGGAGTGGCCGGCGGAGGATGCAGCGGTTTTTCATACAGCCTGGGCTTCGACGACAAGTGCGACGAGATGAACGACGTCGTCTCGGAGCAGCACGGCTTGAAGGTGGCGGTCGATCGCAAGAGTGCGATGTTCCTCGAAGGGACGACGATCGACTTCTACGACGGCATCGAACGCCGCGGCTTCACGTTCGACAATCCGAACGCCAAGAAGAGCTGCGGCTGCGGCAGCAGTTTCTCGGTGTGAGGTCGCACGATCGGATTTGAGTGTTTGAATTCACCAGCCGACGGGATTCGTCCTGCCGGCTGATTTTGTTCACGCGGAACGAACAACCATGAAACTATCGGGGCGGAACGCATTGATCACGGGAGCCTCGTTGGGCATTGGGCGAGCGATCGCGATTGAGTTGGCGAAGGAAGGGGCCAACGTGGCGATCAACTTTCGCTCGCATCGCGACAAGGCCGAAGAAGTCGCAAGCGAGGTCGAGAAACTTGGGCGCAAATCTCTCTTGCTCCAGGCGGACGTGTCACAGCAAGCGGCCGTCGAAGAGATGGTCGCAAAGTCGGCGAGCACCTTCGGGAGTCTCGACCTGTTCGTTTCGAACGCCGTTTACAGCGATCGGCAGTTGATGGTCGAAGCCAGTATGGAAGGCTTTCGGCGGACAATCGACGTGACGATGTGGGGTGCGTTTTACGGCGTGCGCGCGTCGGCTCAGCAGATGCTCAAGCAAGGAACGCGCGGCTCGATCGTCGTCGTCAGTTCGCCACACGCAGTGATCCCAATTCCCATGGCGATGGCCTACAACATGTCCAAAGCGGCGATCGACCACATGGCTCGCACGGCCGCGATCGAACTGGCCAAGCATCGCATCCGAGTCAACATCGTGCATCCCGGCTGGATCGACACGCCTGGCGAGCGCAAATTTTTCTCGGAAGACCAGATTCAAGTCGGCGGGATGAAGCTTCCATGGGGCCGGCTCGGTCATCCGGAAGAGATTGCCAAGGGTGTGAGTTATGTCCTCAGCGACGACGCTGACTACATGACAGGCAGCACGCTGACAATCGATGGTGGGGTGAGTTTACCGTGGTGGTCGAATCGGGCAGACGGGGAGATGTAGTTCCGCCAAAACATCCTGCTGGCACGGCGACCCGAGTGTACCGAATCGGCAATGAGCTCGACGATTAGAAAAGCCAGGCAATACACGTGGACTGCAGGGCTCCGTTAAAGCTTCACAGCTTGGAAAGGGTGTTTAAGGCGACCTATCCCGCAGCGTCGATGAAACGGAGACAGACCATTCGGACGGAGCCGGAGGTCTTTTTTACGTTCATCGAGCAACAGGAAGTCAGCCGTGAACGGTCGCTCATCGTCGATACGTCGGGCCGCAGTGGTCGGATTCACCTTATTGATGGGGGCCTCGTTCCTGGGATGTCATGCCGGCCCGCGACTGTTCACACAGCGCGACCGCGCCCATCCGGAAGAGCGATCGGCCAAGAAGGAACTGGCCGACTCAGGCAAGTTCATCAATCGCAAGCGACTGCGCCCCGAATCAGACTATTTCACGGACGAACAGGTTGAGGGTGAGCGAATCTCACGGGGCGACGCGAAGAAACCGGAGAAGATCAGAGCGCTGAGCTTATCTCGTTCGGCGGCCAACCAAGACCGCTCGGTGGCGAATCGGGGAGACTCATCGGCGAAACGCGGCGGACCAGAGCTCGCTGACGCTGCAGGAACTCGCACGAATAAATCCACGACGACCTCTGCCAAGCCGACCCGATCCACCGAACGTCCGAGGTCGGCGTTGAGGGAGCTTGATGACCGAGTGGCGACCAAGTCTCGGTCGACCGATCGCGACGGCAACTCGAATAAAACTCCCTCGACAACCGGCGGCCAGACCGCCCAACCCACCGTCCGTGAATTGCTCGATGATTTTCCGTTGGACGAACAAGCTTCCACAGCGCGCGTCGCCCAGGCGCCGGCTGCCAAATCCGCATCCGTGGCCAAGACTTCCGCGATTGACGAGGATCCGTTCAAAGACGCCGTCGTCAGTCGCGCGGCGGAGAATCGGAGCACCGCACAAATAGCCGCCCTCAAGCACGATGCGTTCGACGATTTGGATGATGTGCAAGAAGAAGAGACCGAAGAGTTCGCGGAAATGCAGCAGACTGCCGCTCGCGGCAGCGCGACTGCGGCGCGATCCGATTCGACGCAGGTCGCACGGCGAGTGATCGAAGCGTCAGTCCAAGCCAAACAAAAATGTTTGCCGGAGGATCTCGACAAGACCAACAGTTCTCCCGTCGCGGCGACGTCATCAAAGGCGCTGCAAATTGACCGGCTGGAGCGTACGCCGAAAAAAACCGCGCGTGACCTTACTTCGGATGAATTGGAACAGTCGGCCTTCGAATCCAGCGACCGAAATGGAACATTGCGCGGCCCGTCGCTCAGTTTGAGCACACCCGCGAATGCCGGCAGCGGCGTTTTGAGCGAGCGTCGGCAGCAGTTGAAGAACACGATCGACACTTGGCGGCGCGAGATGGACCGGACCGACGTTACGGGTGAAGTCGTATTCGCTCCGCCGCCGAACACCGCGGCCCGCGCGAGTCTTCCCGTCGATCGGTCACAAGTCCGCGACAACGATTTCAATTCTCAAGACCCGTCCAATCGAGTGCCAGCATTCGGGACTGAAGACTTCGAACCGCCGCGCAAGTCACAAGGCGCCGTATTGAATGGCGAACTGATTCTCGATACGTCGAGCCTGCCGTCGCGATTCCAACGGACTCCCGGCAGACTGTCTGACGATCAGAGTGCCAGCAGCCGTCGCAGCACCTTCGGTGACTCACAAGGGCGTCAGCATTCCAACACCGGAGCCAACATCGATATCGTCCCGAGGTCGTCGCAGACGTACTCTCATCGACCGTCGGGACAAATCGCGCTGCAGTCGTTCGCCGGCTCGAACGACGAGCCTTCTTCGTCTCGGTTATCGAATGCCCACCTCAAGCAATTTGATCAACGGGCAAGGCAACTCAACGGCTCGGCGCCGCTGCCGGCCCACGGATCAAACGTCGCGGGCGCGGGCATCTCTGAAACTTTCTCTTCGTCGGGCGAAACTGGCCCGAAGCTGATGCCGATTGACGATGATGTGCAGTCGGTGCAACCGCCTTCCACGATCACCTCGTCCGCCCCGAAAATCGACTGGGGTTTGGAGAAATCCGACGCGCTGTCGGTACGTGGTTGGAAAGGGATGCTGCTGGTCATCGGCTGTTTTTCCTCCGCGATTTTCGTGGGGCTTGGCTTGCGTCGGCGGCAGCAGCTTGTGCCGGTTCGCGTCTCCCATCCGTCGTCACACTCACGTGCTCAATCCGACGATCCGACGACATATCCACACGGCTGATGCTCGAACGCTCCCTCGACCGAATTGGCCGCTTCCTCGGCGCACGGTTGGCATTTTCGCTACGACCGGACTTCTCCTGCGGCGAACTCGTAAGGTCACTTTTCGGCCTTCTGTCGCAGACGTCGCTCGCGATGTGCATCTGAATCGCCAATTTGTCACGGGCTCGCCATCTTGACCAGAAAGATGACCTATGTTTGAAGCGAACTCAGCGCCCGTGAGGCGAGCGGCGCGATGAACGGCCTCTGAGCATGAAACTGCGACTAAGGAGAGCATGTAATGGCTGGCGATCCGTGGAGCCGACCGACGTTGGATGACCTGCGAGATGTCTTAGAGAGCATCGAGCGGCTGGAACCGGTTCACGATCGAGCCGCTGAACGCCTCGAGCTGTCAGTCCCGGCCGAGGTACTGACGTCGCGTGGTTCGATTATCCCCGCGATGACTCGCGAAATCAGCCGCTTCGGTATCGGCTTGTTGCATCGTGGCTCTGTCTCGCTGGGAGAAGTCACCGTGAAGATGGCCAGCGACACTCGCGAATATCGATATCGCGTCATGTTGGAATGGTGCCGTCCCACCGACAACGGAATGTTTCTGAGCGGCGGCCGGTTCCTCAGAAAGCTGGCGGACACGGACACGGTGTAGACACGACCGTCACGACAGTTCGTTCGTAAATAAATTGCGCGGAAGCCCCGGGCAAGTTGTCCGTAATGATCACACAGCCGGCTCGGAAGACGAGTGAGACTTTTCCGAACATTCCTCTTCGGGTCAGCGACTCTTGGGGGCGACGGCAAGTGACGAGAAATGCACTTCGGCGTACGGCGGAAACGGCTCGATAGGTAATGTGCGACGCGCCTGTCTTGCGCGCGGAGTGGACATTGCCGGTTAGATCGACTGTTCCACTTCGCGACTGCCTGGAAGCCGGCCCGTCGTGAATGCCACTCGACCCGCACGGCCGCGATCATGATCACGACGTTCTACCAGCGCCAGGGATTGCGCCTGCTTTTATTGGCGGCTTGCGCCTTTCCGGCCCTGTACGTGTATGCCGAGAAGATCCCGTCGAACAACGACATCGAGGCTTGGCTGCCAGAGAAGTCTGATGTCCGGCAAACCTACGAGGAGTTCAAGACTCGCTTCGGGGCCGAGGAAGTCATCCTCATCGGCCTGGATAGCAAGCTCGGCGACGAATTGATCGAGAGCGTTGCGGGGCGGATCGAGCGTCAGCCCGGCGTGCGGCACTGCTGGACCCCTCAACGCATGCATGCGGTGATGCGGGAACTGAGCGTCAACGACGAAGACATTACACAACGGCTGAGCGGATTGTTTGTCTCGCGGGACGGCAAACGCATCGGCGCCGTGGTGATGTTGTCGGAACATGGAATTCGCGACCGGGCCGGCACGGTCGCGGACATTCTCGAAGTCTTGAAGTACTGCCAACTGGACGGCCAAGCCGTCAACATCGCCGGTGCGCCGGTCGTGATTGCCGACTTGAACCGGTTGGGCGGACGCGAAAGCAACAAAGTCTTCTTCTTGATCTCACTCGCGATCTGCGGGGGCTTGGTCTACTACCAGCTGCGTGATTGGCGACTGACCGGCCTGATTATGGGACTGACCGTCTTCGCGATTCAGTGGACGGTGGCCACCCTGCGATTTTTCGGCGGGGAAATGAACTTTGTGCTCGACGCCTTGCCGGTGATGGTGATGGTCTTCACGCTGGAAGTCTCGGTCCACGTGTTGCATTACTACCAAAACCTGGAGGCCAACCATCCGGACCGAATCGGAACTGCGTTTCGGATGGTCTTCTGGCCCTGCCTTCTGGCGGCATTCACTTCCGCGATTGGCAGTTGGTCGCTGTGTGCCAGCAGTTTCGTTCCAGTGCGTCAGTTTGGTTGGGCCGGAGCGCTTGGTTCGGTGACAGCGTTTGTGGTGGGGGTGATGCTGACGCCGGCCGTGATCGCGGTTTGTCCTCCACGTCGCGGCATGTCTGGCAACTCGCACCGTTTGTTCGAGCGAGTGGCCGATTGGTTGCTGGTCCGCAGCCGCAAAGTGGTCGCGGTCGGAGTGGCCATGGTGCTTTTCATGGGGATCGGTCTGATGTGGCTGCGTTCGCATCTGGACCCCCTGGGATTCTTCCCGAAGAACAACATCGTGCTTCGGGATGTGCAGCGCATACGGACTGATCTCACGAACACAGACACCATTGAAGCGACCGTGGACTTCGGTCGTAACGAGAAGTTGGCCATGTTGCCGTTCGTCGGCAAGCTGGAATATGTCCGGAAACTGGAAGCCAAAATCGCTTCGCATCCCACGGTCACTCACACCACTTCGCTGGCCACGTTATTTCCCAGCGTGATGCCTTCGGGGCTCGAACTGACACAGTTGCTCAATCGGGCCATGAAACGGCAAGACGACAATGACTATTTGGCCGGCGGCGAACAATTCTGGCGCATCTCGGCCCACATTCACGCGGATCAACGTGGCCAACAGGAGCAGACATTTGAAGAATTGCGAGCACTAGTCGACGACGCGCCAATCACATTTACGGGCATCGCGCCTCTGATCGAGAAGGCTCAGCAAGACATTTACGATGGATTCTGGTCTTCGTTTGTGTGGGCGTTTTGGCTGATCATGGTGGTATTCATCGTCGCGTTGCGGTCGGTAAAAGCCGGCTTCATCGGTATGTTGCCCAACCTCGCGCCGATCGCCGTCGTGTTTGGATTCCTGGGCTGGATCAACTGCCCGGTGGATATTGGCATGATGATGTCCGGCAGCATTGCGATGGGCATCGCGGTCGACGGAGCCTTCCATTTTCTGGTGTGCTACCGTGTTGCATTT
>CAZPUJ010000080.1:0-3743 GCA_964589725.1 uncultured Planctomycetaceae bacterium | reverse complement strand
CTGAGAGCTTTTGTCAGCCATTGGACATCGGAGGCATGCCTCCAAAATCCATCGCGTCGCGTTCGGCACGTCGGATTCTGGTACGGCAACCCATCGACATTGACTAAATGACGCTTCGTTTTCAACAAGAGCACTACACTTGCCGAAGAGTCTGCAATGGCCGATGAATGCAAACGTCTGGCACGCGGACATGTAGACATGATGTTCCACTCGTTCTGCGAACTTGGCTTCCCGATCGGGTTGGATCGCGCGGCAAAGGGCATGAAGCTACAAGGCAAGTCGCAGGCCATCGAGCCGTACATGGCTCCGCAGCATTGGGCGGAAGGCCGAACGAATGACGTGCTCGACTATGTGTCTCAAGACGTCCGAGCCACTTTGGACCTTGTTCGTGCCAGCGAGGCGCAGCGGTGCCTTCGCTGGCTGACAAAAAACGGGGGCCTTCGAGACATGAAGTTGCCTCGTGGTTGGTTGACCGTTGACGAAGCGAGACGGCTCCCTAAGCCAGACACCTCATGGATGAACGATCCAATGCCAAGGTCGAGATTCACCGATTGGTTGGCCGATTGCATGTGAGCTTGGCACTACTGCGCACTTTGTCGTTTCAACCGGGTCGGCAGCGTCGAAGTTTGTCGACTGAGAATCCGGCCAATTCCAGTTCTTTGAGGCGAGTTTTGGTGTGGCTGATTCGCGCTGCCGATCAACGATGCGAAAACGATGCTGCAACAGCACAACGTCCTATTTCTGACGGCGGCCCATCCGCGTCTAAAACTGGAAGGTCCGGCGCTGGCGGTGCGAGTCAGCAGCGCGACGGTGTTAGTCAGCGTCACCGCCGGAGCCAGCGACAAGCGAATTGTGTTGAAGTTTTCCGGGAATTTCTCCACGGCGCGGCCGTTCTACGTCAAAAGCCGCGCGATCGGCTGTCCGGCACTGTACTTCATCGGGCGGCCGATCGGAGTCGCGATCTCTTTCGCGAAATCAACGCCGAGTTGATTCAGGATCGTGGCGAACAGGTCCGGCACTTCGATCGGGTCGGTCGGAGACTTTGGTTCCTCGGTCGCATCGGTCTTACCGATGACGACTCCCGATCGGAGTCCGCCGCCGCCGATCAGACAGCTAAAACCGTTCGGCCAATGATCGCGGCCGTCCAGCGGATTGATCTTCGGCGTGCGACCGAACTCGCCAATGCAAAGTACAACGGTTGATTGCAACAAGTCACGCTGCTTCAGATCGCTGATTAACGTCGCAAATGCCGGGTCCAGTTCTTTCGCCTGGGTTTGATGGCCTTCGAAGTTGTTGGCGTGCGTGTCCCAGCCGTGCAGCGTGACCTCGATCGCACGCACTCCGGTTTCGACAAGACGTCGCGCCGTCAAACAGCCGCGACCGAACAGCGAGTCGCCGTACGCATCGCGGAGCGTCTGTGGTTCTTCGTCAATTTGGAACGCTTTGAGTTGTTCGGATGTCATCATTTTCAAGGCGCGTTCGACTGTCAGTTGATGCAGCGTATTCTCAACCGCCAGCCGGCGGCCGGATTGAAACGCTTTCGTGACGATCTCCAGCCCTTTCAACCGCCGCTCCTGCCGATCATCGCCGACGCGCGGTCTCAGATTTTGGATGCCGTGGCCCGGGTCATAAATCTTGAAGGCATCGAACGCCTCGCCCAAGAACCCGCCGCGACCTGGCCACTGACCGCCGATCAGCGAAATGTGAGCCGGAATCTCCAGCGATTCGCTAGGCAATTCGTGACAGGCGATCGCACCTAACGACGGATGCACGAGCGTCGGGTCCGGGCGATAACCGGTCTTCAGCAAGTATGTCCCCCGCTCGTGATCTCCTTCCTTCGACACGAGCGACCGAATGACGTTCAGTTCGTGAATCTGTTCGGCCACGCGCGGAAACAAGTCGGCGATCTCCAGTCCGGGGACTTTTGTCGTGATCGACTTCGTCGGTCCGCCGACGTCCGTCCCCGGATGCGGATCCCACGTCTCCAACTGGCTAGCACCACCTTCCAACCAAATCACGATCAGCGATTTCGCACGCTCCGCGCCGCGACGTCCGGCTGCTCGCAGATCGAGTCCGGGCAAAGCGAACGAAACGCCGGAAGCAATCGCGGCTTTGAGGAGATCGCGGCGAGAGAAAACCGGTGAGCAAATTTGCTTCATGGCGTTTTCCATGTGACGAAGTGCTCGGGATACGAGAGTCGAGAGACTTCCTCGACTCCTCACTCTAACGCGGGCTTCGCCCGCAACCTTGCTCCCTCTCCCCCGCATCGGGGGAGAGGGCCGGGGTGAGGGAGTTCATGGGCCGGTGAAGCGCTCCGCCCCCTCACCCTAACCCTCTCCCCCGCGGCGGGGGAGAGGGGACCGAACATCATGGGTCAATGATTCCAGGCGAACTCCGGTGAGTTGGACAAGGTCCAGTAAATATCTTCGACGGCTCGGCCGCGGCGGTTGCCTTTGTTTTCTTGCAGCAGCGGCAGGAAGTGTTCGGCTTCCTGGTCGGTCGGGCGGCGAGTCAGACAGACCAGGTAACAGAGTTCCAAACATTTGCGGTCGTCGGGTGACATGCTGGCGATGCGACCCGGAGCGGCGAGGGCGAGCGGAGTGGCGTCAATCGCGTCGTTGACAAGATTGCCGTTCATGCGTAGTAGAGCTTGCGGGATCGTACCGGCTCGTTCTTCCAATTCGTTTTCGCCAAGATCGCCGTACTCCTTGACGAAATCGCGCGAGCGGAAATACTTCATCGTCCGTGGAATCAAGTGCGAATTCTGGTCGATCGTCTTCAGCGATGCGGCTTGCAGCAACGCGCCGATCACTTGTTCCGGCCGCAAACGGGTCAACGGGAAGAGTGCGAAGTGCGACTTCGACTGGTCAAGCTGTGACGTGTCGTCGTGGTCGAGTCGCGACTCCAACAAAAACGGTCGCGAGGCCACGATCACTTCGATCAGCCGCCGCAGGTCATAGCCATGCTCACGGAAGTCGGCTCCCAACAGGTCAAGCAAATCCGGTCCGTCGCCGATTGCGGCCTTCGCGTGCTTCCATTCGACCTTGGATGCCGCGACTTCTTCGCCCGGCGGATCCGGCAGGTCATCAACCGGATCGATCCATGAACGGCCAAAGACCAGGCCCCAGACACGATTCACGATCGCTCGTTCCAGGCGGCGGTTCTGCGGATGCGTGATCCAGGCGGCCAGCCGTTCGCGACGGTTGCCTTCGCTCGGCTCCCATTCCGGATGAAATGGCACTGATGGCTCGACGACCGTTTTCTCCAACGTCTCGCGGTCCTCGGACTCGAACTCCTTTTGACGACCCTCTTGCACGCCGACGACCGTCAGCTTCACTTGCCCGAAGTGCGCGGCGAGACCGGCGAACTCGTTTTGTTTCCAGTGATCGAATGGATGATCGTGGCATTGAGCACAGTCGATGCGTTGGCCCAGAAACGCCCGCACCGCGCGGCCGGCGAGTTTGTTCTCATTGAAGCCTTGGCCGTCGTCATAGCCCGCCATCACGAAGTTGGTTTCCGGCTGATCGGTCCACAGCCCCGTACCAGAGATCATTTCACGGACCAATTCGTTGTACGGACGATTCACTTTGAGCTGATCGCCGAGCCAAGCGACAAACCGATCACGGCGATAAACAATGAACTGACCTCCTTCGATGCCAACAAAGCCACGAGCCAGTCGCTCCGCGAAGTAGTCGGCGAACCGCGCATCGTGCAAATAGCGAGCGGTCCAGCGCTGCAATCGA
>CAZPUJ010000079.1:0-6549 GCA_964589725.1 uncultured Planctomycetaceae bacterium | reverse complement strand
TTCGTTGTCTTGGGCAATCTGTAGCCCCGGCCCTCGTGGCCGGTTTAATTTGAATTCGTCGGAAAACAAGCAGAAGTCTCATCACGCAGGCCACAAGGGCCTGAGCTACAGGTTCCGTAGATTCAAGAATTAGCCAGACGTGCCGAGAATCGTGAAAAACTCGCCTGGCACTCAGCACGAGCTGCGCGACGTCGTCGGCCTGGTCACCCGAGGAGTCAACAGAGGAATCGGTGCGCTGATCGTGGTCAACAGACACGCAACAAGTGTGTCCTGATGGTCAGCGCGATGGACAAATGCCTGCCACCCAGCCGCGGAACACAGGCTACGGGAATTGAACTCCGCAACCGATTTTTTGGACACGACTTACGAAGATCGGACTACGGCGAATCACCAAACCGAAATCACGATTGATCCGATGGCAGCGCAACGCAACCCATTGCCCCAAAACAAACGAGCCCTTCGACGTTCTCGTCGAAGGGCTGATTTCGAAAGAAATTGGAGGCGGGAGGACACCAATAGAACTTTTTGGCCTGTCCGCGACGGCAGCCTCGTCTTTCACCGTCCTTGCACTCGCTGCCCTCAAATCGTTCGCCGGCTTTCCGGAGATTGGCAACCGGCGAGATGCACGCTCTGGCCATTCGCGATTATGGGAAGACGCGGGAGCGGTTGCCCAATCCGCCGTTTGAATTCGCGCCGGAACTGGTCGTGGCTCGCGACCGAGTTCTTCGCCTACGACCGGAACAAAGATGAGACGCAGCCACGCGTGCGGACTTCGACCGAGGGCGTGAAGTGGACCGACGCGAAGCCAGTTTACAAGAAGCCGTTCTATTTACAAACCGTTCTATATGTGGGGCGTGATATCCGCCCCGGTGTCAGACGAGTTCTGGGCACAGCCGCACGCGATCCAAGCGGCATGCCGCTTCGATCGCTAGCACGCATCGGATCATTAAACTTCCAGGCTTCTCTGCCACACCGCGTCGCGGCATCAGTGCAGGCTGACCGGGCCGAGAGCCTCGATCAGCGGGCGGAAGTACGAGTCGTGTCGGCTCATCATCGAGCCAGAGATGCGCACGCTCAGCGAGGCGCAGCCGTCGCGGCCTTCCACTTTCCAGGCGGTGCCGGAGACTTCGCAGTCGTCGATCATGCGACCGGCGAGCTTTTGAATTTTCAGTTTCGCGAAGCGGCTCGTCGCAACGACGAATCCGCACTCACTGGCTTCGATCAACAGCAGCCGAGTCGAGGTGCCCACCAAACCACTCTTCCGCTCGCCGACAGGCAGTGCGACCTGAACGGGCCACGCGATGGCGGTGCTGGTGTATGCGAATTGAATGGTTTCATCGGCGGCTAACTCGGCCAGCGCGACTTTGGCCACGAGCAGTTCGAGATTCGAGCCGGGAGCCTCCTTGGACAGCAACGAAGCGAAGGCGTCGCCGTATTCGCGGTCGAGTTGCTTCTTCGTTTTGACGAAGTCTTGGCCGAGGAAGACGGCGGCTTCCAGAACGATCTCATCCGGTTGTACGTCCCATGGACGTGCTCGCACGGCCAGGCGACACAAATCCGCGACGTACTGCGTGACGGTCGGGAGCGAGACATCAAGATCGGGCGGCTCGAAGGCATACGGCGGATTTGCGGCGATGTCTTCGAGCAGGCCGCGGCGGTGATGCTCATCGAGTTTGCGAAACAAATCGGCGAAGTTCAGCCGCGTGTCGAGGTCATCGAGCGGGCAGCCTTTGACGCAGATCAAGAACGCGGCCAGCGACGTCGTGGCTTTGAGTTGTTCGCCGTGAGGTTCAACAACCGTCTTCTCATGCGCGGTCGCTGGCAGCGTGTCGGCGAGGTGAAGTTTCAGGCCCAACCGCTTCTCGACGCCGCCGCGCCAGTCGTCGATCAGTTTGCGAGTCTTGCCATGAATGAACGACTCGAAGAAACGTTCCAGCCGCCGCGCGATTTGCTGTCGATCGGAAAGTGAAAGCGTGTCATGCGCTTCAACAAGTGGCCGCACGTTGTGATGCGTCGACAAGCAGCGATAGAGGAAGACGCGGTCGTACTCGCTGCGCAGGTGCAGCGAGCCGACTTCACGCAACGCTTGAGCGAGGTTTTCTCGCGACAGCGGGAAGCGGCTCATCAGGTCGGTCAGTTCCGCCGCGAAGACCCAATTCGGATCGCGATGCCGGAAGTCGCCGCCATAGATGCTGGCCACCTCGAAGCCGATCACGCGCACGACTTCGTGCAGCAATGCGACCGCTTGTTGATCGATCAGCCAATTTGCAGCCGCTTTCGTGCCGCGTTTGCCGAGTTCCGTCAGCGCCCACGAGAGACCCAATGTCAGCGGAGTCGCCCCGGCCAACCAGCGGCCAAAGTACGAAACCGTTTGCATGTAGCCAAAATACGGCTGCGCCGTGTTGTAGAGATCGTAGGCCTTCAACGCTTTCTGTAAGTAGCCGTGCAGCGTGTTGATGTTTTGATCTTTGGGGTTGAGCGGTAGCCGCTCCAGCGCGACCAGCAGATGCAGGCAGACTCGGCTGCCCGCACGCAGTAATTGGTCCAGGCTGGTTTCGAGCAACGGGTTCTCGACGCCGGGCCGATAGACCTGAGCGACTCGGATCACGAAGGCGTGCGCATCATCGCGGATGCGGCGGCCGTCGAGCTTGCCCTCGGGCTTGTAGTGCCCCTCTCGCAGATGTCGATAAAGCCGCTGAGACTCTTCGCTGATGATCTCCAACACACGTTGGTCTTGCGCGGATAACTCTCGCGGCGAAACTGCCGTATCTTCCGAAAGCGTGTCGTCGTCCGCCTGCGGATATTCCAACCACTCGCGAAAGTTGACCAACCGATTGGCTAGGTCCAGCTCTCGCGAATCCAACTGCCGAGCACGATCAGTGAGCTGATCCTTGGTCGTTTCCAGAAATTGCTCGATCTCGGCACGTCGGTTGGCGAGCTCTTGTCGCTCGGCCTTGTTCGCTTCACGTTCATCCGTGAGATCCCGATCCGCGTCCGTGACGCGACGCCGAGCACAGAAGGCTCCGGCTGCAGCGGTGCAACCGACAGCGATCAACGCCGCCTCCGCGATCCCGAATGACTTGGCAACGATCAAGGTCACCGCCGAACCCCAAGCCATCACAGCCGTGATCAGACACAACACCAACGTGGCGTAGCGAGATATCATGCGCGAGCCTCCAGGCCCAGTGGCGTTTTTCAAAGGATCGGAGCATATCATCCTTGCTAGTGACTTGGTCGAGCCACTGACACACACGAGGGACTTTGCCATGCACCGCCGCGAGTTCTTGCAGCAATCTTTGGTCGGCCTGACTGCCGTGGCCGGCGTTCCGTCTTTGACGAGCACCGCACAGGCCGCCGACAAATCGTTCGCCGGCTTTCCAGAGATCGGCAAGCATCGGCCTGGCGAGCGGACGTTAAAGGTGATCACATCGGATGCCATCATCGGATTGCGGCGACCGAAATGGACGCGTGCGATGAGCGATCTTGGCGGCTGGACGGCGATGGTCGCGACCGCGAAGCCGCCGTACTCCGAGTGGGAGATGAGCGACCTGCCGGTGATCGCCGAAGGGCACCACTTTTTCGAGTTGGGCGGCCACACGTTTCTCGGCTCGCGAGCGAACTACTCCGGCGACCACGCCGAAGTGAACGACAACCCGCCCATCTTCGACAACCGCCGCTCGTACACGCTGATCTACGACTTCACCGCCGACCGGCAGCTCAAGCCGTGGGCCGTGGTCGATAGCCTGGGCGATTGCTCGTACCCGTTTCTGGTCGAAACGCCGACCGAAATCCTGTGTGCTTACTACAGCCAACACGAAGACGGAGTCTGCAAGCCGTTCCTGTACGGCTTCGACGAACGCGAGTTCTTGGCATAGGCGCTAGGTGGTGTACTCTGCCAGTGAGCCGAACCCCTGGAATACAACACACAACCCCCGAGCGCAAATGCTCGAAGTCCTCTGGCGGCAGCGACAGCCCGAACTCAAATTGCCACCCTTGCGGTGATCGCTCCACTACCCGCCGTCGATCGAATTAGTGATGGCGTTTTTCGGGCTGGGGGGCAGGTTGAGGACGTCTGCGGGGAAGAGTTCCACGAGGAAATCCACGACGTCCCGCACCGAGAGCACTCCCACCGGCTTGTCTTCCTCCACGATCGGGATGTGGCGATAGCCGCCGACGCTCATCTTGTTGAGCGCGAACGCGATGCTGTTGTCGGCTTCGAGCGTTTCCGGATTCTTGGTCATCACGGTTTCGACGGCCACTGTGTGGCTGTCCGCGCGGAAGTAGTCTTTCGTCAACACGTCCCGCTCGGTGAAGATGCCGACCAGCTTGCCGTCTCTCCCCACCAGCACGCAGCCGGTGTGATGGTCGTTCATGGATTTCACGGCATCGGCCACAGTGGCTGTGGCGTCGATCAGAATTGGGTCGCGTAACGGCAGATCGCTGATCGGGGTTTCCATGATGGCTCCCCGAATGCGTTGTTGATCTTCATAGGCGTCATCAAATTCGCTCATGTGCATGGCGGACCTCGGCGTGTCAAAAATGGACGCGGATTGTGGTGCGCATCGCAGGCGACCAAATGGCCGTCAGAGCCTCGGATAATTTGAGAGATACTCCATCCTGCCGGATGGCACATTGGCGACGGTCGCGGCGCTTGTCAAGCCGCACCAGCCGACTTCCCACGGCCGGCTAATTCGTCCGGTTGCGTGGTCTGTCGAGGCCTACAAGCCCGAAGACATCTGAGGTTCCTTGTCAAGCGAAGGCAGCTTCGGTTTTGAGGAAATCGAGAAGCGGGTGGTTGAGTTGTTGGAGACGTTGGAGATATCGCGTGGGGTCGTAAGGAGTCCGCGATCTCCAGACTCGGAAGAGGATACGGATCCAACGGCTGGCGAGTTTGCGGAGCGCGGCCTGATGTTTTACGTTCTTGGAGCGCTGCCAGGCGTAGTAGGCTTTGCTCCAGGGGCACCATTTGCGGGCCTGGTCGGCGAATTCGTGGAAGGTTTGCTTGAGGAACCGCGAGCAGGCCCGGCGGCGCGTCACGATTTTGGTGTGGCCGCTTTGCTTGGTGACCGGGGCGATGCCGGTGATGACGGAGACCTCATCGGCGTCGGCGTAGCGGTCGCGGTCGGAGCCGAGCGCCGCCAAGAGTCGGGGGGCCAAGGCGCGGCCGGCGCCGGGGAGGCTCTGGAAGAGGGGGGCGTCGGCATGCGCGGCCATGGCCTGGTCGATCGCGGCTTCGATCTTCTGGATCTGGTCCAGCAGCGGCCGCAACTGGCTGGCGAGGGCCGTCACGCGGAACACCAGCGATTCGATCAGTGGTCGGTCCGTGGTCATCAGCGGCGTCTGCCGGATGCAGTCGATCAGTTCTTGCAGGCGTTCCTCGTTCCGCACGCGGTGTTCGTGGAAGAAGCCGGCCAGTGTTTTGGGATGTACCCGGCGGAGCTCGCGGGGGTCAGGCCAACGCCGGAGCAACTCCAGAACCAACCCACTGTCCACGTCGCCAAAGGTCAATGCCAGCGGAAAGTAGGTCTTCAACAGCGCCTGCAATTGCAGCCGCAATCGGGTGCTGTCGTCGACCAGCAGCCGCCGAGTCTGGCTGAGGTGAGCCAGGCGGCGCGTCGGTTCGTCGTCCAGCCGCAAGGGGGGCAACTCCCGGTGACGCTCGAACAACAGCCGCGCGAGCAGCCCGGCGTCACTCGAGTCGGACTTGGCTCCACTGCTGCGGAAGCTGGCTCGATAGCGGGCCACCTGCTTGGGGTCCAGCGGATACAGCCGCACTCCCTCGCGTCCCATCAGCGCGTGCTGCAACGGCCCGCGCGACTTCTCCAAAGCCACCGCGATCACCCCGCCCCCCGCCAGCTTGGTCAACTTGGCGAGCAACTCCTCGATCTGTTGGGGGGACTGCTCGATGACGCATTGACCGCAACGCCCGTCGGCGGTCATCCAGCACACGTCATGCTTCTTGTCCGACCAGTCGATGCCGACAAACAACGCCGGAACGCTGGTCGTCGGAACATTGGTCGGCCCCCTGGTCGCCGCAACCGTGGACGTTCTGTGTCGAGAATTGCTCATGGCCGCACCTTCTGAGAAAATCTTTCTGCTCAGGCGAACCTGGGAACATCCCAGGCCAACCCGAGACCAAGCACCATCACGCCACTTCGATCGTGCGAAAGGCTTATAGTCGAGTCCTCGTGGACCACATCTGAGTGATTCGTCAGAGATCGAAGCCAAGCGGAGTGTCCGGAAGTCTTCGGGAAGTCGTCTACTGCGACAGCGCAAGCAATCCGTGACACTCCGCCGGCGTGACTGGTGTCAGAGAATAACAATTCCAGCCGCGCGCCACGGCCGCTGCCTCGCAGGCGAACTTGCTTGAGCTCCGCTGAAAGGCTCCGCAAGTTCACCCGCTGCGGCCGTGACACCGGGGAAAAGCTATAAGCGCAAGATGTAACGTCGAAAGTCAAGTCGGGCGGGGGTGATGCCCCCTGATTTTTGGTGTTGGCTTTTGAGTCGCGCGGGAGGATGGTACGAGACGGTGAATCCGCCGCGGCGGAC
>CAZPUJ010000078.1:0-5218 GCA_964589725.1 uncultured Planctomycetaceae bacterium | reverse complement strand
CATTTGTCCAACGATGCGCCCACCAAGGCTCGCCACAAAATACCGGCCGTGACGCGAATTGGCCAACAGATTTCGCACGCCAATCTGCACGGTGGGCCGATCGAGTTGCAGGTTCTCGCTCTCGGAAGCCAGCCGGCAGTTAAAGTCGACGATGACCTCTTCGTCTTGTGGTCCAGCTTGTCGAATGAGGACGATCGGCATGGACGCTGACTGTAATCGTCAATCTGCCAAAGCACCAAGCGGTCGCCGAGATTTCCTGAAACTCGGCTTTTCCGGTTTTCGCCCATCTGCTATGTAACGCTGCCAGTGTTTGGATTCTGTCTGTCGCGAGGCTCGCAGAGCGGGCCGCAGACCACGGGGGAAAGGAATCCCATGCGAAGCTCAAATTCGATTTGGAAATTGACGGTGCTTGCGGGCGTCGTCGGGTTGGGGCTGCTGATTGTTCTGCAGGTTCAACGCAACCTCGACCGTAGCACGACCAACAACGGCGATGCCAAAAAGCGACTGGAGGATTTCAAGCCGCCGTCGAAACTGGACGACCTCGACAAAACCGCGGCCGATGGCGACGTCCCGCAAGGCAACACCGAGCCGCGCCGTTTTACGGCACAGCCCCGCAAGCTCGATCCGTTCGCCGAAGAAGACATCGGTAATACAGCACTGGATGATCTCCCGGCGAAAAACTCGACGGCCGCGAGCCGCACTGGCACGACGGGTCGCAGACTTCCGTCGCTTGATCTGGACGACACCGATGCGAACCCGTTCGGCGAGCAGTCGGAACCGAAGCCGAAGAATATGGCTCCGCACGTCGATCTGACGTTGAATGATTCCACGGACGAACAAACCACCACCGCGCCGGAGATGCCGGCACATGCCGCTGCGTTAGACAAGCCGGCCAAAACACGCTCCAAATCGAGGATGGCCGCGAAGGAAAGAGCACAGGAATTGTTACAGCAGGCGCGGCGACTGCTCGACGCCGGTCTGACCGACGATGCTCGACAAAAAGCCACAGAGGCGGCCGATATCCCCGTGTCGTATGAACTGATCGAAGACACGCCGGAAGCGGTGCTCGCCGAGATTGATCGCCTCACAACGAACACCGAAGCGAAGACGGCCTCGTTATCGCGTGAGCCGATCATGCTGACCGGCGGTCAGCGGGAACCAGCGGTTTCGGAAATTGTGCCGGCCGTGCCAGCCTTCGCGGACACGCCGACCGCAGCGTCGACGAAAAAGTCGCCATCGAATGACGACGACAACGTGTTCGCCGACAACCGACCGCAGCCGTCTCGTGCCCAGAAACTCAATCCCGATCCACCTGTTCCGCCGGCCGAAGACCCACCGGAGCTGGCACCGTTTCCGGACGCCGATATGCCGACACCCAAGCCGCTGCGCAGCACGCTTAACGCCAACAACTCAGCGTCAGCGCCTGTGTTCGACGAAAACGATTCCAGTTTCCGCAAACCGGCGTCGAACAGTGACCGTGCTGAAAATGCGATTCAGCCCGGCCGGCTTAAACCCGTCACCGCCGCACCTCTGGAAATGGACGCCGAGTCGGAAACGCTCAGCGGCGAAGGGACGCTCCGCTCCGACGCGCCGCGCGGCCCGCAACGACCGGAGTTGAAGATCGAAAAGATCGCTCCACCCAACGCGACGCTCGGTCAACCGATGGTCTACACGATCGTGATCAAGAATGTCGGCGAGAGTTCGGCTCGCGAAGTCGTGGTCGAAGATCAAATTCCAAAGGGAACCAACTTGTCGGGCACGTTTCCGCAAGCCGCGCTGTCCGGCAAGAAACTGATCTGGCGTTTTTCCGAGATCAAGCCAGGCACTCAAAAGGAAATTTCGGTCAAGGTCGTTCCCGTGACGGAAGGCCAAGTCGGTAGCATTGCGAGGGTCAACTTTCAGACGGAGATCGCGGCCAAGACGACGGTCGGCTCTCCCAAGCTGACGATGAAATTGGCCGCTGCTCCGCAAGCCCGTTTGGGCGAGACCGTGACGCTCAACTTCGAGGTCAAGAACACCGGCACCGTCGAAGCGCATCGTGTTGTGCTCCGGAATCTGATTCCCGAAAATCTGAAACTGCCCGATGTGTCCGAACGAGATATCGAATACGAGATCGGCACGCTCCCAGCGGGAAAGACGCAAACGATCCAATTGCCGCTGTCGACCGTTCGAGCGGGCAAAGCGATCAACAAAGCGGTGCTGTCGACCGACGGAGCCACCTCCGCCGAGACGCAAGTCGAGATCAACGTTATCGGACAACTGGTCAGCCTGAGCAGACAAGGCCAAACCAGTTGGTATGTCGGCCGGCCGATCGAATTTGAGAATCGACTGACGAACAATTCGCTGAATCCCACGGCTAACACGATCGTGGTCGAATCGCTGCCCAGCTCCGTCGAGTTCATCTCCGCCTCGAACGGCGGCCGTTTTGACACGCGACAGCGTACCGTCACGTGGCACATCCCGCTGCTGTCGCCGACGGACACGTTGTCGCTGACGTTGAAGGTCGTGCCCAGGTCGATCGGAAATCATGCCGGCTCGGTGCAGATTACCGAAAGCGGCCGCAAAGGCGCGGCCATCGATTACCAATTCCGCGCGATCGGCGTCGCCGTGTTGGGAGTCGACTTCACCGAAAAGGCCGAAGCCTATTCGAAGGGTGAAAAATTCAGCGTGCGAATGCAGATCAAGAACAAAGGCTCCGGCGCGGCCTCGAACGTGTCGGTGCGAGTGACGGTTCCGGCGGAGTTGCAATTCCTCTCCGCGCGTGGCCCGGTTAGCCACACCTTGAGCGGCCGGGAAATTATCTTTGAGCCAATCTCCGAAATCGGCGGTCAAGGAAACGTCGCGCTGGACCTTTCGTTCCAAGCGGTCGAGGCGGGCGACTCGAAGTTGCAGGTGGAACTCCGGTCCGATCAGTTCCGTAAGCCGCTTACGCACGAAGAAGCCGTCATCGTCTTCGCCAGCGGGACGAATTAGTAGGCAACGGATTGTTCGCGATTCACCGTCGCTGAGGTTCTGCCAGGAAGCCAGACATCTCATGCCGCGAGCTTTCACGATCGTCGGACTGGGCGAATCCTTGTTCGATGTGTTTCCCGATCGAGCCATTTTGGGTGGAGCACCACTCAACGTGGCGTACCACGCGCATCAACTCTGTTCGGCCGGTGGCGGTCGTGGTATTGTCGCCAGCAGCGTGGGAGTCGATGACCTGGGGCGCGGACTGCTGCGCGAACTGACACAACACGGGTTGTCGACGGAGTTCGTTCAGGTCGACTCCGAGCATCCGACCGGTCGCGTGGACATCACGCTGCGCGACGGCGAGCCGACGTACACGTTTCTGAAAGACACGGCGTGGGACCACTTAGCCTGGACGCCAGCGTGGGAGCAGCTTGCGTCGGCATGTGACGCCGTCGTGTTCGGGACGCTGGCGCAGAGATCCGCAGTCTCGCAAGCCACGATCCAACGATTTCTCGAGCACGCTCCACAAGCCGTTCGATTGTTTGACGTGAATCTACGTGTGACCTTTTTCGACACACCGTCGTTGCGGCTGGGAGCCCAACGGGCAACGGCCATCAAACTCAACGAGGACGAGTTGCCAATCGTCTTGCGACTGCTTGGTCTGTCGGACGGACCGTCGGATGATCGGTGTCTTGGTGACGAAACGAGCGGCGGAGCGCGGCGACTGTTGGAAACGTTTACATTCACCGGACTACGGCAGGTTGTTGTCACGCACGGGGAGCACGGCACACAGTTATTCACTCGCGCGGGTGGCGTTCGTGGAACCGTTGACCAATTCCCGCGACAGCCACTTGCCGACAATGTCGGTGCCGGTGATGCGTGCTCGGCAGGGTTGTTGTGGGGGTGGCTCAACGACTGGCCGCCGGCGCGGACCGTGGCGTTGGCGAATCGACTGGGAGCGTTCGTGGCATCGCAACCGGGAGCAACGCCGGTCGTTCCTTGCGAGGTCTGCGAGTCGTCCTGATCCAGCGCGGCTTCAGACCGGAGTTTCGATTTGATCTGAGGACCGCGGATCAGGGTTTGCGTGTCGATCGAGACGCTCTTCGACATGCATAATGGCGATGCGCTGCTGGGTTTCGTGATGGGCTCGTTTGACCATCCCTAGTCCGAGGTAAGCCAACAAACCGGTGGTTCCCGCCAGGAGAAACGTCGTCTTGATGTCGCGTGAAATAGCCTCGCTGACACATAAGCCAAACAATACGCCGCTCAGCAGCAGGATCGTCGACGAACTGACCAGCCGGGGAGAGGACAACTCACGATTCTGAGCGGAAATGGGTAGATTCATGACCAGACCTTGTGATCTCGCGCCAGTCAGTAAGGAGCGGGGAGCCGTTGCTCAAGCATAGGCCGTCCTCTACCAAGTCCCCCGAAATCAACATAAGTTGAACCTGAAAAGCAACATGGCGACGGTCCGCGCTGCCACATTCGGCACAGTCGGAACGGCCACAGTCGGAACTCCCACAGTTGCGACACTCACTGACGCTTGTCGACCAGATCCCACAATCGCACCGCGCGATCCAGGCTGACCGTTGCGATCCGCTGAGTGTGCGGGTCGACCGTCAAGCCATGAATCGGCTGCCCCGTGCTGATGACTCGCACACACGTCCCTGAATCAAAGGACCAAACATGCAGCGTTCCGTCCCAAGCGCTGCTGACCAACTGCGAATGGAACCAGCCTAATCCGGACACTGCCTCGGGTTGCTCGAATGACTTCAGCGGCATGCGACTGGTCGCGTCCCAGACTTTGATTTGTCCGTTCCAATCGGCGGAGACCAGGAGTCGTCCGTCGGACGAAAACAAAACTTGGCTGATCTCCGCGTCGTGAGCCTTCACGGCGCTGGCTACGTTGCGTGACGCCGCGTCTCGCCAAATGAGTTTCCCATCGGCTCCCGCCGTGATTAACCAGCGGCCATCGCGCGAATACATCACGTGCTTTACCGGGCCACGGTGATCGGGCTTGAACTGCTTCGATCCCTTTTGATCCAGAAAAATCAGCGACCCGTCGCGCAGTCCCATCACCAATTCCAAGTGCTGAACCGCCGGCCGAAAAGCGATGCAGATGGCCGGAGTCGCGAGTCCGGGCATCTCAACGCGTTCCGGTTCCGAGCTGCCGAATTGCCAACCGATCAAACCACGTTCCATGTCGGTCGTCACCAAGAGTCCATTGGGCGACCAGTACATGCTCAGTAACGGCGACGTCCGGCGG
>CAZPUJ010000077.1:0-8810 GCA_964589725.1 uncultured Planctomycetaceae bacterium | reverse complement strand
TCGCGCAGCGTGGAGTGGGGGACGCTAGCTTCTCAATCGCTTGACGGTCTATTGAACGCCCCGCCCCGGCGTGCTGTCGATTCTGTGCATGCCCACGTTCTGACGGTTCGTGGCGTCTGGCTTTGCCCACGTCTTGCGTGCGTGCATGCAGCGTGACATGTGACGAGCGAAGGTCACATGGCATCGGTTGAGAAGGCGCGGTCGCGCTTGTTGGGCAAGATCGAAGTCAGAGGACTGCGGGATTTGAGTCAGGCCGGCACTGTTAATGCGGCGTTTGCTTGCTCGCGCAGAGCCTCATAGAGATGGGCAGGACCGAGCAAAACGTCTTTCAGACCTTCACGGACCGTCTCGGAACTCAGGGCTTGTGTGCTCATGGCGGTGTGGGCTTCGAGGGCACTCATCACGGCGTTCAGGATTTCCGTCTTCAGGTCTGGTGAGTTGGCGAATTGCTCTTTCGTGTTGTTGGTCGCCTGCTGCTTCAGGGTTTCCGACTCCAGCAGTTTGCCTTTGATGACGTTGTTGACGTAGACCAGCTTGTCTTGGTCGGTCAGTTCGCCTTCAAACAGGTCGTTGACCTTCTGGATGATCTCGCTCAGCCACGCCTTCTGCTTCTCTTGAACGCTGCCGCCGCCGACTTCGGTGAGTGGCTCCAGCTTGGGATTGTCGCCCTCGCCGAGCGGCATCGACTGTTTGCCTTGGGGCTTCAGCTTGTGGTGAGTCAGCACCACTTTCGACAGGTCGATGCCTTCACGCTCGCGGCCGAACTCCAGCAGTCGCAGGACTTGTTTGTAGAAGATCGAACGCTTCTCGATGTCCGTGTTGCCGTAGTCGAAGATTTGCGACAGGTAGGTGTAGAGCCTCTGAAACGCCCCCATGTCGGATTGGAACAGCAGCAGGGCATTCAGTTCGTTCTGAGCGGACTCGGCGGCGGCTTTGTCCTTCTTGTCTTTGGCGAGCTTCAGGGCTGCTTGAGCCGCCTTGTACTTCTTGTGCAGCCGATCGACGACGGGTTCGACAGCGGCGGCCAGTTCGCTCTGTTTTGCGTTCGGCTTCAGTTCCACGGCGACCACTCGCTCGACCTCGAAATCGTCGTAGTGACCGGCGGCGTCGAGTTTGGCCCGCAGGTTGTAGACCAGATTCGGGTCGGTCACGTCGGCCAGCTCGGCCGTGGTGTGGTAGGTCTTGAAGGCCGCCAAGACATCTTCCGTGTTGTTCACGAAGTCCAGCACATAGGTCGTGTCCTTGCCGGGGTGAGCACGATTCAGCCGCGACAGCGTTTGCACGGCCTGAATGCCAGCCAGTCGCTTATCAACGTACATGCCGCACAGCAGCGGTTGGTCGAAGCCAGTCTGGAACTTGTTCGCCACCAGCAGGATTTGATACTCGTCGGTGGCGAAAGCCTTTCGGATGTCGCGGCCGCGCAGGTTCGGGTTCAGCGTCGTGCTGTTTTCCGTGAACGGGTCAGGGCCGGATTCCTTGTCTTGGACCTCACCCGAGAACGCCACCAGCGTTCGTATGGCGTAGCCGCGATCCTTGATGTACTTGTCGATGGCCAGTTGCCAGCGGACTGCTTCTTGTCGGCTGCCCACGACAACCATCGCTTTTGCCGCTCCATTTAGCAGCGGAGCCACGTGTTGCCGGAAGTGTTCGACGACGATTTCGACCTTTTGCGAGATGTTGTAGGGATGCAGTCGGACCCAGCCCATAATCCCCTTCATGGCGGCGTTGCGTTCGACTTCCTTCTCGTCCCACTCTTTGCCCTCGTGAGCCAGTTTGAAGGCCAGCTTGTAGGTGATGTAGTTGCGGAGCACGTCCAGAATGAAGCCTTCTTCGATGGCTTGTCGCATCGAATAGACGTGGAACGGAGCGGGCAGATTGTCCTTGCTCGCCGGCTGGCTGGGATCAGGCCGAGTGCCGAACAGTTCCATCGTCTTGGTCTTCGGCGTTGCGGTGAATGCGACAAACGTGATGCCCGCATCGTCCGCTCGTGAAGCCATCTGAGCGGCGAGAATGTCTTCGGTGCTGACTTCGCCACCGTCGCCGAGTTCTTGCAGTTCTTCCGCCGACAGCACTGCCTTCAGCTTGGCGGCTGCTTCGCCCGTCTGCGAACTGTGAGCCTCATCCGCGATGACGGCGAACCGCTTGCCCTCTGTCGCCGCCAGTTCACGCACGGCTTTCAGCGCGAACGGAAATGTCTGAATCGTGCAGACCACGATCTTCTTGTCGCCGGAGAGTGCCGCAGCCAGTTCGCCGCTCTTGCTGCTGCTTTCGCCTTTGATCACGGCGACCACGCCGGTTGTCCGCTCGAAATCGAAGATCGCTTCCTGCAACTGCGTGTCAATCACGTTGCGGTCGGAAACCACCAGCACCGTGTCGAACAGTTTGGTGTGCTGAGCGTCATGCAGATCGGCCAAGAAGTGCGCGGACCACGCGATCGAATTCGTCTTGCCGGAGCCTGCCGAATGCTGAATCAGGTACTTGCCGCCCGGTCCTTCGGTCAGCACGGCGGCTTGCAGTTTGCGGGTCGCGTCCAGTTGGTGAAACCGGGGGAAGATGATCTTCTTGATTTGCTTCTTGTCGTCCTTCTGGGCCACGAGATAGCGACCGAGAATCTCCAGCCAGCTTTGACGTTCCCAGACTTGTTCCCACAAGTACGCAGTGCGATGTCCGCCGCTGGGGTTCAGCGGATTGCCCTTCGCTCCGTTGTAACCTTGATTGAACGGCAGGAACTCCGTGTCCGTCCCTTCCAGCTTCGTCACCATGTAGACCTCGCGGTTACTGACGGCGAAATGCACAAGTGCCCCGCTCAGAAACGAGAGCAACGGCTCGGCGGCTTGGCCTTTGGGTTTGGGATTTCGATCGAAGCGATACTGGTCGATCGCGTCCTGCACACTTTGCGTGAAGTCCGTTTTGAGTTCCACCGTCGCCACCGGCAGGCCGTTCAGGAACAGAACCAAGTCGATGCTGTTTTCGTTGTGCTGCGAGTAATGCACCTGCCGCATGATGCGGAGCCGGTTGGCGGCGTAGCGAGTCAGAATGTCCGGGTTGATCGCCAAGGCGGGCTTGAACTGTGAGAGCAACAGCTTGCCGCGCAGGCCGAGCATCTCGACCCCCTGTCGCATCACATCCAGCGTGCCGCGTTGATCGAGTTGATCGCGCAGGCGGCTCAGCAGCGTGTCGGCGGCATTGGTGCCGTGGTTCTTGACGATCGCCTCCCACGCTTTTGGCTGCGTCTCCTGCACCCATGCCAGCACGTCTTCGGGGAACAAGGCCCGCGCCCGGTCGTAGCCGTCGTCGTTGGCCGAATAGAGCCAGTCGTTCGCGGCGAGGTGTTCGCAGATTTCGTTTTCAAACTCGATTTCGTTGTGCAGGCTCATCGGAGCTCCTCTTCCGGCGTGCGATCCGACTTTGTGAGTGTTTTGCCACAGTCAAACTCCGTTATGTGTGGCCGAGGGGCGTTTCGGCACACATATCGAACTTTGTGTCTCACGAAGTGGCGTTTCGTGAGACACAAACGACTTTGTGTCTCACCGGTGAGACACAAACTCCTAAAAGACTTGCCGGCCTTCGGCGCAATTCAACAAATCCCGAAAAACGAAGACTGCCGAGCGGCTGCCGCTTTGCTCACGAATGGGCTGAATCACGTTTGCCTCGCGCAAGTTTTTCAAGAACCGCAACGCCGTTGGCCGGGCGATGCCCAGTTGGGTCACAAAATCCGTCGTTTTGAAAATGGGGTGATCGAACAGCGTGTCCAACACTTGGATGGCGTATTGTGACTTCAGCATGTTGGAGATTTTTGGTTTCATTCGTTCGTAGAGATCGAGAATGGCTCGCACGCGGGCGGTGTTGGCTTGAGCTTGTTCGGAGATGGCCGAGAGGAAGAACTCGATCCAGCCGGTCCAGTCGCCCTGCTGACTGACGGCTCGCAAGCCGGCGTAGTATTGGTCGCGGTGCGCTTCCAGATATTCGCTGAGATAAAACATCGGGCTGGCCAACGCTCGCTTCTGGAACAGGAACAGCGGGATCAACAGCCGACCGACGCGACCGTTGCCGTCGTTGAAGGGATGCAGCAGCTCGAATTGAGCATGAGCCACGGCGACTTGGATCAACGGGTCCACATCGTCGCCAGCGAGATACCGTTCAAAGGCTTCGAGATGGTCGAGCAGTTGTAGCGGTGCTGGCGGCACGAATGTGGCTTGCTCGATGGTGCAACCGCTCGGCCCGATCCAGTTTTGGTGGACTCGAAACTGTCCGGGGCTTTTGTCCGCACCGCGCACGCTGCTCATCAGTGTGCCGTGCATCTGCCGGAGCAGCGCCAAGTTCAAAGGACGTTGCGTGAGCGTCTCCTTCGCCAGCGTCAGGGCCGAGCGGTAGTTGACGACCTCTTGGATGTCTTTGACCTTCTCGGCGTCGAACTCGATGCCCGCTTCGTATTCGAGGACTTCATCGACCGTGGCCTGAGTCCCTTCGATCTTGGACGAGAGCACGGCTTCCTGCGTGGTCAGTGGCGAGAGCATGACACTGGGATTGATGACGCTTTGGAGCAGTCCGTCGTAGCGGGCGAGCGCCGCGTTGGCCGGACCGATGAGGCGAATCAGTCGTCCGTGGTCGAGGTTTGTCAGTGGCAGTGATTCGGGAATGTACGGTTTCATTTCAAGCGGCCTCCGTTTCGACCAACCCGCGCACGTCCATCTGGCCGGTGACGGCGGCGGAGATCAGAGCGGTCGAGAGTTCGTGCAGTACTTCAATGTTGAGAATCATTCGTCGTCATCCTCAGCACCGGGATACTGCACCGGCTTGATTCCCGATTCGCTCTCGACTCTGGGATACTTCACACGTTTCACCGGCTCGTGAGGGCGTTTCCTGCTCGGCGAGATTTTGAAGACCCACTCATCCCCCCAATCGAAGAGGTAGAACAAGCATTGTTTGTCCGGCAGGGGAAACAAGTCCTTGAGCGTCTTGCTGAAGATCAGCCCGTTTTCTTCGTCAAAATACTCGCGACTCCGGCTCCTGTCCGTCCTCGATAAGAAGAAGCAGTAGAGATGCTCGTTGTCAAAATCGACCGCCTCTTGAATGGCGTGGTGCAGGTCTTCGAGGGTGGCTGATTCGTCGAGTTCGATGTTCGCCGACCAGTCACCTTCGCAATACATGCCGCGAAGGAGCGTTGTCTTGAGAGTAACAATCATGCGGCCTCCGTTTCGGCCATCCCTCGCACGTCGATCTGGCCGGTGACGGCGGCGGAGATCAGGGCGGTCCGGCGTTCTTGCAGCAGCTCGATCCCACGCTCGGCTTCGGCGGTCAGGGCGTCGAGTTTGTCAGTTTCACTGTCGAGATGCTCAACGATTTGCTTTTGCTCTTTGATCGGTGGTCTCGGAAATCTGTACTTCCGAAGTTGCTCACCGGTGAGATGCGGAATTGTCGCGGTTCCGCCAGCCAATACGACGCCTGTCTCGACAGCGTTTCTCATGCAGTAATAGAAGAACCTCGGATCTTCGTCATCCGACCACGGACGAAGACGGTGTAACGCTTTTTGGAACGCGCAACGATCAAGCTCACCCTGCCAAATTGCCGTCTGTCCGATCCCCGCGCCACCCTCGCAAATCAGAACATCACCGGGCCGAAGTGAAAACCGTTCAACGTCATCCGGTTCGATGTCAAAAACAGGCAGGTCGGTGATGTTGATTCGATCCCAATTCACATCAGCGTTTCGCAGGTAACAGATTGGGTGAGTCCCCGTCAGTTGTTTTTCATCGACCATCTTTCCCAAGACGGCGTGATATCGAGTGAAGACCGCAGGTATCGCCCAATGTTCGGGCACATCGCCGAGCCATTCGATGCCGGAGGGCTTCAGGGGGGCGTGAGGGTTCAGGCCTTTGGTGACGGCGTGGGAGATGACGGCCTGGCGTTTTTCTTTCAGCAGTTCAATCAGCCGCCGCTGCTCCCCCACCAACCCGTCAATCTTCGACGTCTCTCGGTCAAGAAACGACGCGATCACGTTTGCTTCCGTCTCCGCAGGACATGGCAAGCTGACATTGCCGAGTCGCTCCGAATTGAGAATTCGCAGCACGTTTCCGGTTGAGGCCAACTCCAACTCCGTCTTCGCGGCACACAAGGAGTGGTAGAAATACCGAGCACTTCGCTTAAAGGAAGCGGCAGTTATCTGCTGATTCGTCGATACTTCGTCGGCGACAAAGCCAACTTTTCCAATCGTTCCAATACAGCAAATCAGCGAGGATGTGGAACTAACCCTCCGTGTCTGCTCCCAGCCCTTCTGAGTGATGAATTTCGATGCGATTGTTGGGGCACCTGATTCATTCAAGTCTTCAGGCCGCACCCATTGGAACTCCGGATGATCGGTGTAGTTATCAAGTTCCTCAGTGGGTGGCGTCATACCCGTGGTCAACTTGGCGATACGCTTCAGTTGGTTCACCTGCCAATGCTCCGGCACGTCGCCCAGCCATTCGACGCCGCTGGCCTTGTACTTCGGGTATCTCGGAAAGCTCATTTCGTCAGCCCTCCGATCATCGTCAGGATGCGGTCGGTGACGATCTTCAATTCGGCGTCGATCTCGGCCAGTTCACGCGGCGGCTGGAAGACGTAGAAGTGCCGGTTGAAGGGGATCTCGTAGCCGACTTTCGTCTTCTCGTGGTCGATCCACGCATCGGGAGCGTGCGGCAACACTTCACGTTTGAAGTAGGTCTCGACGTCCTCGCAGAGCGGCACGTTCTCGGTGTCGCGCAGGTTGGCGTCCGGCTGCGGCTTCCCTTTCAGCTTCCCCTTCGTGGCCTTCACGATCTTGCCCGCCGCGTCCCGCTCCGGGCGTTCGACCGTGATCGTGCGATAACCGAAATTCTCGTTCTTGAAGAGGCGGCTGATCGGCACGCCGTCCTTGGTCGCTTCCTGACATTCGCCAAACAGCCGCGTGATTTCCTCGATGTGCTCCGGGCTGAGTTCCTTGCGCTTGCTCCCCAGACTCTTCCGCATCTTCTGCCAAAAGCTGCTGGCGTCGATCAGTTGCAACTTGCCTTTGCGATGCGCCGGCTTGCGGTTGCTGACGATCCAGACATAGGTGCTGATGCCCGTGTTGTAGAACATGTCGGTGGGCAGGCCGATGATCGCTTCAACGAGGTCGTTCTCCAGCACATAGCGGCGGATTTCACTCTCGCCCGATCCCGCTCCGCCGGTGAACAGTGGCGAGCCATTCAACACGATGCCGAAGCGGCTGCCCCCATCCTTGGCCGGTCGCATCTTGGAAATCAAGTGCAGCAGAAACAGCAACGAACCGTCACTGACGCGCGGCAGGCCGGGACCGAACCGCCCGTTGTAGCCCTGCTGCTCGAATTCTTTGCGAATGATGGCTTCGATCTTCTTCCACTCCACGCCAAACGGCGGATTGGAAAGCATGTAGTCGAACAGCTTGCCCAGCAGCCCATCGTTCGACAGCGTGTTGCCGAAGATGATGTTGGCGATGTCTTGTCCCTTGATCAGCATGTCGGCCTTGCAGATCGCATAGGACTCGGCGTTCAACTCCTGCCCGTACATCACCAGCCGAGCGTCCGGGTTCAGTTCGGCGAGGTGCTCACCACCAACCGACAGCATGCCCCCGGTCCCCACCGTGGGATCGTACATCGACCGCACCACGCCCGGCTTGGTCAGAATATCGTCGTCTTCGATGAACAACAGGTTGACCATCAGTCGGATGGCATCGCGGGGGGTGAAGTGCTCCCCGGCGGTCTCGTTGGAGATTTCGGCGAACTTGCGAATCAGTTCCTCGAACACGACTCCCATCTGCGCGTTGCTGACGGTCTCCGGGTGCAAGTCGATGTTGGCGAACTTCTCGGCCACCAGATACAGCAACCCGGACTTGGCCAGCCGGTCAATCTGCGTGTGGAAATCGAAGCACTCAAAGATTTCCCGAACGGCGGGCGAGAACGCCTGCATGTAGGCGAACAGGTTCTCCTTGATGTGGTCCTGATCCCCCATCAGCTTCTTCATGTCGAGCGGCGACGTATTGTAGAAAAGCTGCCCCGACTTCTTCAGCAAAAACGGCTCCGGGTTCAGCTTGGCCTTCTCCCGAATCGCCAGTTCCGCCAGTACCGCAGTCTTGGTCGCTTCCAACACGCAATCCAGCCGCCGCAACACGGTGAACGGCAGAATCACCTTGCCGTACTCGGACTGCTTGTAGTCGCCCCGCAACAAGTCCGCGACGGACCAGATAAAGGAAGAAAGGTTGGGGTCAATCATGGAAGTTTTCGAGTTTCAAATGCGGCTTTGCAGTCGAGCACGTCACAACGAACAATCGGCGTCAATGCGCCGCAATACCGAGTCGCACTGGTGTGTCCACCGATGCTTTCGTTTTCGCTTTTGCCATGTCTTGTCGCGTCGTCCGAGAGGTCAGTTCCAAAGATCTGCCGTGAGTCTATCGCGAGCGCCTTGACAGTGCTCCTGAACAGAGTGATTAGCCGAGCACACTTACGCCGATGGAAAGGCCGTGCTCGCCGCCGTCGCCGATGGCACGTTGTCGCAGCAAGTCGTCGAGGAAATTCGTGTCGGCAAGACGTCGATTTCCCGCGTCGCTAAGGCACTCAAAGGCAAGACAGGCGACAAGCCCAAGGCGTCAGGTTGGCGGACGCACTTCCGTGCGTTCTCAAAAGCCATCCGCCTCGTCGTCAAACGCGACCCGCGACGTCGAGCAGAGGTTGCCGCTGAGTTGCGACGCCTCGCCGATGAATTCGAGTTGAACGAGAAAGCGGCGGCGTGACTTCAGGGAAACGACTCGCCTAAAAGGGGGCCCCATCGCAGCGGGATTC
>CAZPUJ010000076.1:0-2940 GCA_964589725.1 uncultured Planctomycetaceae bacterium | reverse complement strand
GCCCTGTTCGTGGTAGGCGCCATCGAGAGCGACCAGGTGGAGGTGTGGGTTGAGCCGGAGATCGGACGAAGTTCGCTGTATCACGGTGACGGAGCCGGTCTTGGCGCTGCTCCAACCCTCCTTGGCCGCACGCTCGGCGTAGAACCTGTGCACCGTCTTCTCGAAGATGCGCGCGAGCCGGCCGAGCAGAGCGCCGTCTTGGGCGAGGCGGCGCCGCCACGAGAACGGAAACGTCAACACCCACTGGCGAAGGTTGGTCTCGGGCAGCACGCGCTCCATGAGGTTGGCGGCGGTCGCGCACATCCGCCGTCCCATGCACGACGGGCAAAAACCCCTTCCTTTGCAACTGAATGCCACGAGCAGGCTCTCGCCGCATTCCGCACAGCGAAGCCGCGCGAAGCCCCGGCAGAGGAGGCCGCAATCGAGGTAGGCCTCGAGCTCCTTCCGCGCGTGCTTCGGGATACGCACCGCGAGCGCCCCATCGTCGATGGCGCCGTACAGCGTCTCGAGATTGTCGCGCACGACTTCGTAGAGCGCCGTCGTCTCGGGCTGGTGGCGTCGATAGGCACCGGAGCGCGGAGAGGCGCTGTCGGCGGAGGTCGGGGCGGCAGCGGACACGGCGTCGCCTTGGGCGAGGAGCGTGCCACGTGCCCGACCGCGGGGCGGGCGTCAGCCACAGGTCTATGGAACTGGCCCTACTAGCGTAGGCGGGGCGGCGTCGCGGGGCCTCGAGACGCGCTCAAGGGTGAGGCCGGTGTCGTGACCAGCAGCGTCAAGCAAGCTTGACGCCTCTTGGCCCAACCGCGCGTAAGTGCCGTCAGCACAGCAACCAACCACCCTGACAACGGCGCTTGTCACACGGTCAAGCGGCAGCGCCGCTCGACCCGCGGCCTTCGGGTATCGACGCTGGGCGGGCTCGCGTATGCCGGCAGACCAACAGCTCGGCTCCGCTGAACGCCGCGCGCCTCCGCTCCATCCGCACGCTCCCCGGTGTCGCGGGCGGCGCGCTGATCGTGCTGCTCGCCGGGGCCGCATGGTGGGGGCGAGAGGCCGGGCGGGTCGCGAAGGGAGCCGCGGGCGGGCCGCCCTCGCCCCTCACCGCCGGCGTCGGCGAGTACACAGCCCCCTCGGCCTCCCCCGACGGCCGCCTGCTCGTATTCAGCCACTTCAAACCGGTGCGGGACCTCTTCGCGGCCAGCGCCGGGCGCGACACCGAGCCGCGGGCCCTCACCTCCGAGGAGTTCCACTACACACCGCGACTTTCCCCTTCCGGGACCCTCGTGGCCAGCGTTGTGCGCCAGCCCGACTACCAGTGGCACCTCTATCTCCTCGACACGCAGACCCGGCGGCGCTCGGTGTTGGGCGACCGGCCCGCACGCTATCCGAGCTGGCGCGGCGAAGGGCAGATCGCGTACCTGACGCCGGCTCCTCCGGACGCGACCGAGGTGCGGCTGGTGGATCTGGCGACCGGCACCGACACGCGGTGGGCCTCGTTGCGCGGCGTAGCCGAGTGGCTGGACGTGGATTCCTCCGGCTCACGTCTCGCCGCCGTGACGCGCTCTCCCGAGGGACGGCAGCGGATCGTCGTGCAGCAGGCCGGGGAGGAACGGGAGGCGGTGATCGCGGAGGGCCTCGAGTTCGAGTGGCTGCGCTGGCGGCCGGCAGCGGGATCCCGCAAACCGGACGCCTGGGCCCTCGCCTGGAGCGGCGCCAGGGTCTCGGCCCGCCCGGAAAGCAACGGCGTGTGGGTCGCTGAGCCGGGCGGCCGGCCGCCGCGGCAGGTCCTGGCCGACGGCTACGGCCCGGTTTGGACCGCCGACGGCACCGGCCTCTACTTCTCGCGCTACCTCGGTGCCGGCAAAGAGACGGGCCTGTGGCGGCTGGATCTCGCCACGGGACGGCAGGACAGCGTCCGTCCCTGGAAGCGCGTCCCTTTCTACGACTTGGCCGGCCAGCGCCTGATCTTCGCCCCCGACGGCGGCCGCGGCGCCGCTCTCTATGCGATGGCCCTGAGCCGCTGAGGCTCAGTCCGACATCGACGCGATCGCCGCGAGAGCCCTGGAGCTCGACCACGTCCACGTCCGGGATCGAGTCGTGTCGGCCATTGCTGCTTGGCCATTTTGAAGACCTGCGAGGTGGGCCACGCGTCGAAGAAAGTGATCCAGCCCTGCTTGCGAAACTGACTGCCATCTTGGGAGAGACGACGGCCGGAGACCCGATGAGCTTGCTGAAGTGGACCAAAAAGTCTACACGCACCATCGCTGAAGAACTGACACGGCAGGGTCATGCTGTGAGCTGGGCGACGGTTGCGCGTTGCCTGCACGACCTGGGCTACTCGCTCCAAGGGAACTACTCTTTGCTCTGCTCCGCTTCGAAGCGCCAGAAATCACGCGGCGCCAGGATGCGAACCCGCCCATGGCGTCGAAGCGCGAGCAGGTCAAGGTCACCCGTCACCAGGGCGCGGGCATGCGCGGCGAGGGCTGTGCCCAGGACGGGAAGGTCGTCAGGGTCTCGACGGGCGTGAGGCTCCACCACCACGGGCAGGACGACCTCGCTGCGGGATCGCAAGAGGCGCGTGACGGCACGCACCTCGGTACGTGAGGCGCCGATCTTCGCCACCAGCTTCTGGCTCAGCTCGTCCAGGAGCCGCTGACGGAGTGCCCTGAACTCGCGCAGGAAGAGGAGATCGCTTGCAGGTTAACGCCGATACGTTAGGCTGCCCTATGACTAGCGAGGCTCTTACGTAATGCGCCCCCTTCGGTATTCCATCAACGTCACATTGGACGGGTGCTGCGATCATGGTGCAATTTTTCCGGACGAAGAGTTGCATCGTCACGCGGTCGAGAACCTCAACCGGGCCGATGCCCTCCTTTTTGGCCGGGTGACTTATGAAATGATGGAGGCAGCGTTTCGGTCGCCGGCGCGGACGGGAGAGATGCC
>CAZPUJ010000075.1:0-10953 GCA_964589725.1 uncultured Planctomycetaceae bacterium | reverse complement strand
TATCCGACCGAATGGAGTGCGACCAACAACGTCGCGTGGAAGGTCGAGTTGCCGGGCAAGGGAGCCTCGACGCCGATCGTCTGGAGCGAGCACATCTTTCTGACATGCGGCATCGACGGCAAAAACGGCTTGCTGGCGCTCAATCGCCAAGGCAAGGAACTTTGGCGTACGACATTCGGCAGTGAGATCGTCGGCAAGAACAAAAAGGCGACCGGCTGCAATCCGTCGTGTGCAACCGACGGGCAGCACGTCTTCGCGTACTTCAAGAACGGCGACTTGGCGTGCGTGGACTTCGCGGGACAGGTCGTGTGGCAGAAGAATCTGCAAGACCTGTACGGCAAGGACACGCTGTGGTGGGATCTCGGCACGTCGCCAGTGCTGACGAACGCTCATTGCGTCGTGGCCGTGATGCACAGCGGTCCGTCGTATCTGGCCGCGTTCGACAAGGCCACCGGCAAGGTCGCGTGGAAGCAGGACCGCAACCTCGACGCCCCGCAGGAAGCGGCTCAAAGTTACTCGACGCCGGTGTTGCTCGACGACAACGGCCAAGAAACGCTCGTCGTGCTCGGTGCCGATCACGTGACGGCTCATGACGCGGCGAACGGCAAAGAATTGTGGCGCGTCGGCGGGTTGAATCCGACGGGACACCAATACTTCCGCTCGATCGCGTCGGCCGTGGTCCACAACGGCATCGTGGTCGCTCCGTATGCGCGGAAAGAGTCCATCACGGCGATCAAGCTGGGAGGCAGCGGCGACGTCACCGGCTCGCACATCGCTTGGATGAAGAAGGGCAACGGCACAGACGTTCCGACTCCCGCCGCAGCGAATGGCCGAGTGTATGTGTTGAACGACGGCGGCATCGTCACTTGCCTGGACATCGCGACCGGCAAAGAGATTTGGTCCGGTCAATTGGAGAAGAATCGTCACGCCTACAGTTCCTCGCCGATCCTGGCCAACGGCAAAATCTACCTCACGCGAGAAGACGGTAAGACGTTCGTGCTGGCGCAAGGCAACGAATTCAAAGTCCTCGCCGGCAATGAACTGGATGGCACTCAAACCGTCGCGACGCCAGTCTTCACCGACGGCCGGATTTTGCTCCGCACGGAGACGCACTTGTATTGCATCGGTGGGTAATTGGGTCGCGGTCGTGATTCCGCAAAAGGGACTTGGCCAATGAACTTCATTCGTCGGATTGTTTGCTGCGTCGGCGGTTTGTTGCTGTTCACTGGCGGCCTGCTCGCCGCCGACTACTCCTGGCCGCAGTGGCGCGGGCCGGATCGGACCGACGTCTCGCAAGAAACCGGGCTGCTCAAAGAGTGGCCAAAAGATGGTCCGCAGCGGCTGTGGCTGTTTGACGACGCGGGTTTGGGATACTCGAGCTTCTCGATCGCGAACGGAAAGCTGTTCACGATGGGTGCTCGCGAGGACACGGAGTTTTTGATTTGCCTCGACGCGAACACGGGCACGGAGCGTTGGTCGGCGCGCATCGGTTCACGATTGGTTGACGGTCGTGGCGACGGCCCGCGCGGGACTCCGTCGGTGGATGGTGACATGGTGTTCGCGATGGGCGGACAAGGGATGCTCGTGGGCGTCGCGGTCGAGAACGGCGAAGTCCTCTGGCACAAGACCATGTCAACGCTCGGCGGTAAGAAGCCCGGCTGGGGCTATTGCGAATCCGTCTTGATCGACGGGCCGCGCGTGATTTGCACGCCGGGTGGCGCGGACGGTGCGATCGTGTCGCTGAACAAGTCCGACGGCGAAGTGATCTGGCAAGCAACCGATGTCTCCGACCGAGCGGCGTATTCCTCGATCATTCCGACCGAACTGAACGGTCAGCGGCAGTATGTGCAGTTATTCATGAACTCGCTGGTCGGCGTCGCGACCGACAGCGGCAAGCTGCTCTGGAAGACCGACTGGCCCGGAAAAACGGCCGTCGTTCCCACGCCGATCGTGCATGACAGCCATGTCTTCATCACGTCGGGCTATGGCGTTGGGTGCAAGCTGGTGAAAATCGGCGCGGAAAACAAAGTCGAGGAAGTCTATTTCTCACAGAAGATGAAAAACCATCACGGCGGAGTCGTGCTGGTCGGCGAGCACGTCTACGGCTACTCCGACAACGTCGGCTGGATTTGTCAAGACTTCAAAACCGGCGAGATCGTTTGGGCCGAGAAGAGCGCGCTGGGCAAAGGCTGCCTGACGTGTGCCGATGGCATGCTGTATTGCCTCGACGAGCGAACCGGCGAAGTCGTGCTGGCGGAAGCGTCGCCCAACGGTTGGAAAGAGCACGGCCGCTTCAAGCCCGATGCAAAAACGACCAAGCGCAGTTCCAAAGGCCAAATTTGGACTCACCCCGTCGTCTGCAACGGCAAGCTGTACCTCCGCGATCAAGAGTTGTTGTCGTGCTACGACGTGTTTCGGCCGGGAGACTTTCATGCCGACTGAACATCGCGTATTGATCGACGTCGCCAACAACGTGTGGCAAGACGGAGCCGAGTTCTGTGGCCGATCGCTGCCGCTCAACGGCGTTTCGAATTGGTCTGTAAGGCAACGTCGGTTGCGAGGCGGGTTGTCGGACGGCGTTGATGTCGTCGAGATCGACAACGGAGCGCTCAAGCTCGACGTCTTGCCGACGCGTGGCATGGGGCTTTGGCGAGGCCAATTCCTCGGCATTCCGATCGGCTGGAATTCGCCGGTGAAACTTCCCGTGCATCCGGCGTTCGTGAATCTCGCCGAACGAGGCGGACTCGGCTGGTTGACGGGGTTCAATGAGCTGTTGTGTCGTTGCGGATTGGCATTCAACGGGCCTCCCGGTTGGGACACTGGCTTCAAAGACAATCCGATCCAAGGCGAGCTGACGCTGCACGGCAAAATCGCCAACTCGCCGGCGCACTTTGTGGATTTGAGCCTCGACGCAACCACTGGTCGCATCGCGGTGACAGGCGTCGTCGACGAGTGCTCGATGTTTGGTCCCTGCTTGCGGCTGACGTCAACCATCGAGACCACAGTCGGCTCGAACCGTTGCGCGATCATCGACGAGGTCACGAACGTCTCGGCGAAACCGGCCGAGTTTCAACTGCTGTATCACACGAACATCGGCCGCCCGTTCCTCGATCCCGGCGCTCGGTTTCTGGCTCCCATCCGCGAGCTGTATCCGCGTGACGCTCGCTCCGCCGAAGGCATCGAGACGTTCGACAGCTACGAAGCTCCGAACACCGACTACGCCGAGCAAGCCTATTACTTCCGCTTGGCCGGCGATGTGAAGAAGCAAACCCTGGCCATGCTTCGCAACGCCGCCGGAGACATTGGGCTGAGCCTGCGATTCTCGCTGGCCGATCTCCCCTGCTTCACGCTTTGGAAAAACACGCAAGCCGACAAAGATGGCTACGTGACCGGCCTCGAACCGGGCACGAACTTCCCGAACCTGCGCGGCTTCGAACGCCAGAACGGCCGAGTGATCAAACTGGACCCCGGAGCCTCGCATCACATTCGGCTGGAACTGGCGATTCACTCCGGCAAGTCGTCGGTCCAGGAAGTCGCCGCGGAAATCGAGCGTCTGCAAAGCTCCACGACGCTCGCGTTCAGCCCACGACCGTTGCCGGAATTTTCACCGACCGAGAAGCAGTAGCTCCCGCGCGGGGCGTCATGCTCCGCATGACATGTTCATCCTGCGGAGCGTGGTGGCGACGCGGAGTGCAATCGTTCCACGAACTGAACGTGCTCCGACGAGGCAATGCCGTCTTGCAGCACCTGCAATACGCGCGGCATGTCGTGTCGCGCCAGCGCATCGCCATCCAGCCACAAGCCCGGAAATCCCGGGCTGCGCAAGAGTCCATCCTCGGACTGAGCCAACGGGCGAAACTCGCTTCCCTCCAGTACGAACCAATCCACTTGTTGGTCCTGAACTCGCCAGACGATGTACTCGCGGACCTGGTTCCGCCGATACACCCGCAGCTTGGCATGCAAGTCCAAGCTGATGCTGCTGGCCGCGACTTCGGCAACCAATTCGGGAGCCCCCACGATGTAATCGTCTTCGCTGAGCAGTGCCTGACCGCCGCACTCGGGGTCGATGATCAACGCGGCGTCCGCCTGTGGTTCGTTGTCCATGTCCAGCCGCAACGATCCGTTGTCACCGGCCATCACGCCTGGAGTGTATGTGCGGTAGAAGACGAGCCAGCCAATGAAGTCGGCATGCGGCACAGCGTGTTGGTTCCAGCGAACGGGGGACGGCATATGCACGACTCCTTCAATCAGTTCCGCCTTTTTGACCTGTGGCCTGGCGTGGTAACGCCGTTCGAATTCATCACGGTTCAGCAGGTCTCCCGGCTCCAATGGCGGAGGACTGTCCGCCGAGCGAGGTTCGGAGCGGCGTTGTGGTTTCAGCAAAGGAGTCATGAGCAAGTCTCCGGTAGCTGGTTCGGCGAAAAGTGGTTTGACCTTCCAACCGGCACCCAGGATACGTCCCTTGGCGAGCCAGCGTAACGCACACCCAACAGCCTGCAAGCCAGATTCTTCGGCGACGCGGTGTTTGTGGCCCGGGACCACGATTGATATACCTCGCACGGCTAAATCTGACACGTTTGGAGGATGCTTCACACTAACCCGAAGCGTAAGCGAGGGCAGAGGTAATAGGCCCTCGCTTACGCTTCGGGTTGGTGTCAGACTCGAACGTGCGAGGTATAGTCTGTTGCGAGCTTGCGGTCAGAGCAATTTGGCTGCCAGCTTGTGGCTGTATCTCGTGCAAGCGGACAGCTTGCTCACCGCCAACTTCCCCAGGAGACCGCTTCATGGAAACGACACCTCGCACTGATCGACGTTCCTTCCTGACCACCGCCGCCGCCCTGACCACGACCGCCGTGGCTCGGCAAACGTTGGCTCGTGACTTCGGGCCGAATGCTCAGCCGGCGCGATATCCCGATCAAGACATCATCACGCTCGATAAGCGATTCAAAAAGTACGCGCTTGGCAACACGCCGATTCAGCGGCTGTACCACAGTGACCGGATGCTCTGGGCCGAAGGCCCGGCGTGGAACAGTGTCGGCCGTTATCTGCTATGGAGTGACATCCCGAACAACGTTCAGATGCGCTGGCTGGAAGAGGACGGCCATGTCAGTGTCTTCCGCAACCCGGCCGGCAACAGCAACGGCAACACGTTTGACTATTCCGGTCGACAGATTGCGTTTCAGCACGGCACGCGGAGTGTCGTCCGATACGAGCACGACGGCTCGGTCACGGTGCTGGCGTCCGAGTTTAATGGCAAGTCGCTGAACGCACCCAACGACGGAGCCGTGCATCCCAACGGCGACATCTGGTTCACCGATCCCGGTTACGGAGCGTTGATGAACTACGAAGGGGTCAAAGCCAAGGGCGATTCGCTGCAGCCGTACCAGAAGGAAGCGATTTATCGCATCGACGCCAAGACTCTGAAACTCGAAAAGGTCGCCGACGACATCTTCAAACCCAACGGCCTGTGCTTCTCACCCGACTACAAAAAGCTGTACGTCGCCGACACCGGCGCGTCGCACTACGAGGACGCTCCCAAGAACATCAAAGTTTGGGACATCGTCGGCGAGAAGAAGCTGGCCAACAGTAAAGAATTCGCCTCGATGGAACTAGCCATGAAAGATGCCGCTGGAAAGTCTGTTGAGAAAGCCGGTTTTGCCGATGGCATCCGCGCCGACGAGGACGGCAATATCTGGGCCGGCGCCGGCTGGGTCGGCGACGGCTACGACGGAGTTCACGTTTTCGAGCCGAACGAAGGGGCCCGGATCGGCCAAATCCTGCTGCCGGAGATTTGCAGCAATGTCTGCTTCGGCGGATCGAAGCGCAATCGCCTGTTCATGACCGGCAGCACGTCGCTGTACGCCGTGTATGTGGAGACGAAAGGGGCACACATCACTTAACACGACAGCGCACGTTCGTAGGTCAGCCTTTCCAGGCTGACTCTTGCTGCCCAGAAACAGCCAAACTGGGAAAACAAGTCAGGCTAGAAAGCCTGACCTACGACAAGGTGCGCTGTAGGATTAATATGACCCTCTCCCCCGATGCGGGGAAGAGGGCACCAGAACAATGCGCCACGTACTGCTTCTTCCGCTACTGCTTTTCGCCACCGGCATACTAGCGGCCGAACCCAAGGGCATCTGGCTGTCGCGCGACGAGGTCGCTGCGCTGCCAACCGCCGGACCCGCCTGGACGCAGCTCAAGCAAGCCGCCGATCTGCCGGCCGGCAAACCCGATCTGAGCGACCAGAACCAGATGAACAACGTCTACGTGATGGCCAAGGCCCTCGTTCACGCGCGCACTGGCCAGGACCGCTACCGCCGCGAGGTGATCGACAACTGTTTGGCGGCCATTGATACCGAGCAGGGTGGCAAGACGCTGGCTCTGGGGCGTGAGCTGTGCGCCTACGTGATTGCGGCCGACCTAGTCCGCTGGAGCGACGCGAAGTTCGTCGGCTGGCTCGAACGCTGTCAGACCGAACGACTGCAAGGGAAAACGCTCGTCAGCACGCATCTCAAGCGGCCCAACAATTGGGGCACACACGCCGGGGCATCGCGGATCGCCAGCGTGATCTACCTGCGCGATTACTACCAGTCCGACAACAACGAGGTCCGCGCGCGGCAATACCAGGCCGAGCTGGGCGAACTGGCCGCCGTGTTCCGCGGGTTCGTGGGAGACCGAGCGTCGTACGCAGGGTTTGAGTACGACCACGACCTGAGCTGGCAGGCCGACCCGGATCGGCCCGTCGGTATCAATCCCAAGGGGACGATGAAGTCGGGCCACTCGATCGACGGTGTGCTGCCCGACGACCTCCGCCGCGGCGGTGGCTTCCAGTGGCCGCCGAGTAAGACCGGTTACCCCTGGGAGGCGATGCAGGGCATCGTGGTGCAGGCGGAGTTGCTCCACCGGCAGGGCTACGACGCCTTCGAGTGGGAAGATAGAGCCGTGCTGCGCGCCGCCACGTTCCTGTACGCGATCGACTGGCCGGCCGAGGGAGACGACCAATGGCAGCCCTGGCTGTTGAACAAGCGGTACGGCACGAAGTTTCCGGCCGCACCTACAGCGCGACCCGGCAAGAACATGGGCTGGACCAATTGGACGCATCAGTGATTTTGGCGAACCGCTTTCGATGACCGTATTAGTCCTCAAACAAGCACCCCACTGAGCTTGCCTCAGTGGCTCGTGGGTTTTTGCACTACTTGAACTCCACTCGAATTCCACTGCCTTGTAGTGCAGAAACCCGTAAACCGCCGACGTAAGGTCGGCGGGGTCGCTTGTTTGAGGGTTATTGGATCGAGAAATACTGAACGTCTCGACGACTGAGACAGAGTGGCCACGGTGATAGAACCACTTCATGCTCTGCAAACACACTTCGGCTACGCGGGCTTTCGCGGCTGCCAAGAGGCGGTCATTCGGCGAGTGCTCGCGGGCGGGCATGCGCTGGTCATCATGCCGACCGGAGGAGGCAAGTCGCTGTGCTATCAGATTCCGGCGTTGGTTGTGACGACCGGTCTCGATGGCCGCAGCCCACTGACGCTCGTGTTGTCGCCGTTGATCGCGCTGATGAAGGATCAAGTCGACGCGCTACGGCAGCGCGGGATCGAGGCAGCGTACATCAATTCGTCCCTTTCGCGCGACGAACGCGAGCGGCGGTATCAACAAGTGCGCGACGGGCAGTTTCGGTTGCTGTACGTCACGCCGGAGCGCTTTCGGAAGCCGGAGTTCCTGGACGTCATCGCTCAGCGACACGTCTGGCTGCTGGCGGTTGATGAGGCTCACTGCATCAGCGAATGGGGCCACGACTTTCGGCCCGACTACACACGTCTAAGCGAGTTCCGCCAACTTGTCGGCAACCCGACAACAATCGCGTTGACGGCGACCGCGACGCCGGATGTGCAGGAAGACATCGTCCGCCAGCTTGGTCTGCGCGATGTGGAAGTCGCGCGATTTCACGAAGGGATCGACCGGCCAAACCTGACGATCGACATGCGCGAAGTCTGGGGCGATGACGAGAAACGCGACGCGATGCTCGCCATGTTTCGGCAGTATCTCGGTTCGCATGATGCGACCGGCAGCGGCATCGTCTACTTCACGCTGATCCAGACGCTCGAACGATTCAGCGAGCTGCTGCGTCAGCGCGGTGTACGACACGTCTGCTATCACGGCGACCTCGAACGGCGACAGCGGCGTGCGATTCAGAATGACTTCATGGAGGGCCGCTGCCCGTTGGTGCTGGCGACGAATGCGTTCGGAATGGGCATCGACAAGGACAACATCCGCTTCGTCATTCATGCTGAGATCCCCGGCTCGATGGAGTCGTGGTTTCAAGAGATCGGACGAGCCGGTCGCGATGGGCTACCGTCCGATTGCCTGCTGCTCTACGACGAACACGACCTGACGACGCAGATGCAGTTCATCCAGTGGAGCAATCCCGACGCCGACATCTATGAACGGATCGTTCAGGTCTTGTCGGACGACATTGAGAAGGTGCGAGCATACGGTCTCGACTGGCTGCGCGAGCGACTGCACGTCGGCGGCAAACACGATCGCCGGTTGGAGACCGCGCTCTCGATGCTCGACCGTTACGGCGTCATCGACGGGGATGTCGAATCCGCACAGATTGAACTGATTGGTGCGTTGCCGCTCGAACTGCTCGACCGCGAGCGGCTCGCCCATAAGCTGCGGCGCGATCAGCAGAAGCTGTATGCGTTGGTGCGACTGATCCGGCTGGAAGGGGACCGGAAACGATTCATTCACGACTACTTCGGGCTGCCGTAGCCACAGGCTGGACCAACGCCATTCCTCGACGTGGTATCGGTACTCATCCCAGCAACTCCGCACGCACCCGTCCGTCGCCGACGGCGACGACGGGTTGGTTGAGTTGATTGGGCACGGTGACGTGCGGATCGACGCCCAAGAGATGCAGCGTTGTGGCGAGGATGTCTTTGGGCGAGACCGGCGTGCTGGCGACGTAGCCGCCTTGCACGTCCGACTTGCCGACGACTCGGCCGCGCGCGATGCCGCCGCCGGCAAACGCGGCGGAATAGACGCTCGACCAATGATGCCGAGCGGCTCCCAGTGGCTTCGAGTCGATCTTGGGCGTGCGACCGTGCTCGGAGATGCACAGCACCAGCGTCTCGTCGAGCAACCCACGTTCATCGAGATCACGCAGCAGCGCGGGATACGCTTGATCGAACACGGGCAATAAGTATTCCTTCAAGCGCGGATAGTGATTCGCGTGCGTGTCCCAACAACTGCCACCGAAGAGTTCGAACGGATCCCAAAACACCGACACGAACTTGGTCCCGGCCTCGACCAAGCGCCGCGCCGCGAGACAGGATTGTCCGAACAACGTCATGCCGTAACGTTGTCGCAGTTCGGCCGGCTCGCGCTGCACGTCCAGGGCGTCGCGGACCTTGTTTGTGGTCAGCAGCGAATACGCCGTCTGCTGCTGTTGAGAAAAACTCTCGATGCCACGATGTCCCTCCAACCATGCTCGCGAGACATCAAACTGCCGCAGCAATAATCGTCGCACGTCGAAGCGATCGGCTGACAAGCCTTCGAGCGGCCCGGTCTCGGATAAACGGAATCGGCCGTCGAGCGTGGTGCCTCCGAATGGATCAAGGACTTTTTTCGTTTGAGCGTCCGTCAGGCGTGGCACAATTCGCGTGCCGGAGCCATCAAAGTCCGTCCAGATCGGGTCGTACGCACTCCCGAGAAATGAGGCATACGGTCCGGCAAGAGTGGGGAGATCCGACTTGGAACCGAATCGCCACGGTAGGCCGATGTTGTTCGGCACCGACGCGTCGCGTGATGCTCGCAGCCGACGGCGGTTGAGGAAATCCACCACCGAGCCGATATACGGCCAGTGCATCGGGTCGCGCGGTTTGGCTTCGATGTCAGGCGTGTACGTCGGCATGCCGGTCACGGCGTAGGCCACACCGTGAACGGGATACGGATGCGACATCGAGCGAACAACCGTCATCTTGTCCATCACCTGCGCCGTCTGCGGCAACAACTCGCCGATCGCGACGCCCGGCACGCTGGTCGGAATGGCTTTCAGCTCACCTTGGACTTCGGCGGGTGCGTCAGGCTTCGGGTCGAACGTCTCATGCTGCGGCGGCGAGCCGAATAGAAACAGCAGAATACACGCCTTCGCCTGGCCAAAATGCGGTTCCGTCGCGGAATCGGCCGCGTGCAGTTCGCGATGACTCAGCCACTCGGCCAAAGTCAGGCTGGCGGTTCCCGCGCCGAGCGTGCTCAGCCCACCCAAGCACAGCAAGTCGCGTCGCGTGACGCCGTCACACAGTTTTTTTCGCGAACCCAACAGCCGCAGCATCGGCAACCTCTCGCCTCGAGACCGTCCGTCGGCCAACACTTGAGGAGCATCAGTGTAACCAGACGTCGAGGGACAGGGCGAGCCGACGGTCGCCGAAGCCGAAGTCACGGCTGGCTAATTCGTGAATCTGCGATGTCTGTAGCCCGACCCCTTGTGGGTCGGATGATTTTGAATCGGCGACATTTCGGCGGAAATATCGAATCATCCGACCCACAAGGGGTCGGGCTACAGTTTGCCTAAAACGACGTATTAGCCAGCCGTGTCGTCGAACTTGCAGGACTTTCGCTCGGAAAGCTGGCGGATTTGGCGATGTCGTAGGAATCATTGTCGTGCTCCTGGCTGGCAGAAGGCCGTTTGTGTTTGGCCGATGACCTCGCGGTCGATATCTTTCGACCATGCTGTTTCAAGGCAAGAGTATCAGTCCCGGTGTGGCTCATGGCCGAGCGCACTTGTTCAACGTGGGCGAGTGGCTGAAGGCGGCGCTCGCGGTGCCCAGCGGCGGGCTGGCTGATCGCGAGCTCAGCCGATTCGACACGGCGGCCGCGCGAGCGATCTCGCAGTTGGAGCGAGTCTCGCGACAACTGAAGCATCAAGGTCGCGGCGACGACGCGGAGATC
>CAZPUJ010000074.1:0-2567 GCA_964589725.1 uncultured Planctomycetaceae bacterium | reverse complement strand
ATAGAGCATTTCGAGGCGATTGACGTAGTCCTCAGGATCTGAAACCAGGGAGCGGACCAGTTCGACGGCTCCGCGGCTGTTGCCGCGCTGCGCAATATCTGCGGGGATGTCCCAGATCTCGAGCATCCGTCTGTTGTATGCAATCCACCGCCTGTCGGGGTCGACAACGAGGATGCCGTCGGGTGCCGCTTCGAGCTGGCTCTCAAGCAGCGACTTCTGGAACCTGATCTTCTCGCGCCCTAGAGTTTCTTTGGACACCTGATTGGGGCAAGATGCCCCGAGCAGGAGGAGTCCATGGTTACGCAGAGATCTGGTGACTTGGTCGAAGACCGGGGCCGCTTCTCATCGCGGCGGAAACTCGAGGCGGTGCTGCGGCTCTTGCGGGGCGAAGACCTCGACAAGGTCTCACGCGAGCTCGGGGTGGGCGGCGCAGTGCTGGCGTCCTGGCGGGAGAAGGTGCTGGCAGGAGGCAGGGCCGCCCTCAAGAACCGGCCTGAGGACTTCCGCGACGGGGAGATCGGCCGGCTGAGGGCCAAAGTCGGCGAGATCACCATGGAGAACGAGCTGCTGAGGGAGCGGGCCCGGGCCGCGGAGGCAGGGCTCCCTTTGGCAGTGCGGAGGCCGAAGCGATGAGCCAGGCCAACTCGTCCTCCGCCAGCAAGCCGTACGGCCTAGCCCGTGTCTGCCGCCTCTGGGAGGTCCCACGCTCCACGGTCTATTCCCGGAGGGCCAGGCGCCTGAGACCGCCGGGGCCGCCAGCAAGGCGCGGGCCCAAGACGCCGCTGAGCGATGAGGCCCTCACTGTGAAGGTCCGCGAAGTCCTGGCCGCCTCCCCGTTCCACGGCGAGGGCTACCGGAAGGTGTGGGCACGGCTCCGTTTCGCCGGCACGAGGACATCGAAGGCAAGGACTCTGAGGCTCATGCGCTTGAACGGTCTCCTCGCCCCGGTGCGGGCCGGCAGGCCGCACGGCCCTAGGGCGCACGACCGCACCATCATCACCGCCAGGCCGAACGAGATGTGGGGCACCGACGGCACCTCGACCGTCACCACCCGTGAAGGGACAGTGACCATCTTCTTCGCGGTGGACCACTGCACCGCCGAGTGCGTCGGCGTCCACGCCGCACGTCGCGGCACGAGGTTCGAGGCCCTTGAGCCGCTCCGGCAGGCGGTGCGTGAACAGATGGGGGACTACGGCCGTGACGTGGCCTGTGGCCTCAAGCTCCGCCACGACCACGGTAGCCAGTTCATGAGCGACCACTACCAGGGCGAGGTCCGGTTCTTGGGGATCGAGTCCAGCCCGGCCTTCGTCAGGGAGCCGGAGGGTAACGGCTGCGCAGAGCGGTTCGTGCGCACCCTCAAGGAACAGCTGCTGTGGCTCAGGACCTTCGAGACCGCCGAGGAGTTGCGCCTGGCACTCCAGGAGTTCAAGGACCGCTATAACCGAGAATGGCTGATCGCACGCAACGGCTACCTCACACCGGAACAGGCCCGCCGCAGCCTGCTGACTAGACCAGAGGTGGCGGCTTGAATACCATCACACCGGTGTCCAGGAAATCAGAGGCGGTACAAGGTACTGTGGCATGACCACCCTCCAGTGCTTGAAGACAGAGCCAGGATGGCCAAACCTACTCCGTATCGGAAAGGACCGCAACCCAGAGCACCGAGCAGTTCTCTTTGCTTCAGGGTGATGGGTAGATCCAACCCGGCGTACCCAAATCGCATTTCCGCTGATCAACGAGCGGCTATCACCCACAAGCAAACAGAACCCCGATGTCTTGCAACGGTTGAGGCCTGCGAGGACGGAGATTCTGCATTGAGTACCGAGATGAGCGGCAGCGATGCCGGCGCGATGCCTGGTCCCGCAGGGCCGCATGACTACGCCTTCAGGAACTGCCGCCGCTTCAGGATTCGCTCGGTAAGCGGCTTCATGCCGAGTTCGCGGGCGATGGAGAGGGCTTCGTCTTGAAGTTTGCGGGCCTTCTCGTGGTCGCCTGGTCGGTTGCGTTCGATGAGGATGTCAGACCACTGAAGGTTCAGCCAGCCGAGCGTCGGCCGGAAGTTTGCTCTGCTTGCCTGCTCGACCGCCCGTGCCGTGTGGCGGTCCGCAGCGTCGAGGGATTTCGTCAACCGTGCCAGGTCGCCGAGCACGCCCGTGACCGGCGGCCACCATTGAACCGCTTCGTGCGGCAGGAGGTCCTCATGTGAAGAGGTCTTCAGCGCACCCCCAGGTCGGGCAGGTGGTCGAGACGCTGCCGCCGCTACCTCGCCGGCGTGGCCATCGCCATCGCAACGGCTTCAAGAGTCGCAGGCTGCACGCGCGGGCGGCGGCAGTGACGGCCTGTGCCGCCTGGGCGGCGGTTGCCGATGCGAACCGGCCGATGACTTCTCCAGGGTGGGAGGGGTTGCATGACTCGAAGAGCTCGTCGCCTCTCACCCGCCTGCCCCCGAAGACAAGAGGGTAGTCTTCGGCCGGGGCAGTGCGCACGGCCTGTAGCGCGGCCTCCAACGCCCTCCTGCTTTCCGGCCTGTTGAAGTCCGTGAGACCGGTGTTCTTGAACGGCGGCAG
>CAZPUJ010000073.1:0-10901 GCA_964589725.1 uncultured Planctomycetaceae bacterium | reverse complement strand
CTTGTCCAAGACACCACCACGGTCTTCGACGCGAAACTCGCCGTTGATCGTTTCGCTGACCATCGGGACGGACAACGTGAGCGACAGCGTCGCATTCTGAGGAACTTCCAGCGTCCGCCGAACTGTTGGCAGCGACTGATTCACCTTGACGATGCGGAAGGTGAGCACTCGCGTCGGCCCACGATTGACGACTCGCACTCGCACCGGGCAGTAACCACCGTGATTGCACCCAACCCAGCGCGTATCGACGTCCACCTGCAAATCGTGTCCGGTGAGCGTGAACTGCTCCCCCGACGCAGGGACCTCATCCGCAAAGCCACACACCAGGGCGATGCACAGCAGGCCGATGCGCCAGCCGATCACCAATCGCCGCCGTCCGAATTCGGAAGACAGTGAGTTCACCAAGAGTTCTTCGGCTGTGAACGGGGTATTGAGGGTTTTCAATTGATTGACAGCTTAGTACTTCTCCGCCGCTCCGGCGTCCTTTGCCTTGGTGGGCTTTTCCGATTCGGGCGTTTTCGGCTTGGTCACGAACGGATGAGTCTTTTCCCATTCCATCCAGAATTTGGACGGCGTGGTCTTGCGCCACATCGCCAGGGCGTTGCCGACGTGGCTGACGAAGGTGTAGTTGTCAAGGATTTCGGAATCTTTCATATCAAGCGTGGTCTTGATGATCCAGGCCGCTGCTTGCCGGATTTGTTCTCGCGGCGGATGCAATTCCTCGGGCGCGATCGACAGCCATTCCAGATGATGACCGGTGACGATCACGTGTCGGGACTGCGGAATCGAGAGGTCCGGCTTCTTGACGGCCTCTTCGCCGTTGGGCCAATTGTACGGCCAGTGACCGTCCTCGAACTGGCTGACCTTCAGGATTTCGCGTACGGATTCCAAGTGTTTGACGATGTTGGCCCGCACGTCATCAGAGACCACATCGAACTGATCGTCCAGGCGCAGCAGTACAGTCAACGAATACAGCCGGTGCGTTCCGCCGCAGGTTCCCATTTGCTTGTGCCCGCGGAGCAGCCGTTGCGCCAGCATGTCGAATGACATCTCACGGCCATCCGCCAGTTCCCAGTTCTTCGTCGGCGGCAGCCACAGGCCGAACGCCATCACCGACCATTCCGTCTCTCGCTCGTCAAAACGAAAGTCGCGCAGAGCCTCCCGAAGCACGTCGCGAAACGTCAGGTCGCGGCGAGTCGGCGTGAACACCGGTTGCGACAGCGGCACGCCCGCCTCGGTCAAGCACACCAGCAAGTGGTCGTGATGCACGGACGAGCCATCGTCGCGGCCCCAGCGAACGTAAATGCCGTCGTCCGGTCGGTCCTGCAACAGCGGCTCGGTCGTTTCGCCCCACGAGGCCAAGAAGCGTCCGTGATCCACCAAAAAGTCGCGCATTTGGATTCCCGAGAGTGCGTCGGGGTCTTCGAACTTCGCGTCGACATGCCACGTCCGTAGCGCGTGCTCGACGTGATTCGGCTTCATTTTCTTGGCCGGGAAGTGTGGGACGATTTGCTTGAGCACGGCAGCCAGTTCGTCGTCGCTGACCAATTCCGGGTCGTCGAACAAGGGAGTGATCTCAATCGCCTGGTCCCGATCCAGAGGGATGTCGACAGGCTGTGGATGCGCCGAAATCATCCGCCGCACTTGCCGTTGCGCCTCGGGATTCAGCGACGCGTATGACCATGCGAATACCGCCACGATCGGAATCTGTAACACCATCAACGTGATCGACGGCACGCGACGCAGTTTCATGACTCTCACCTCTGGATTTCCGATTGCCGATTTTCAATTGGGTGTAACCGGTGTTCCGGTCGGCTCCCCACCGAGCTTGTCTCGGTGGCTCGCGGGCTTTTGCACTACGTGACGCGGCATTTCAGGTGAAAGCGGTCGTAGTGCAAAAGCCCGATCTCCACCGAGGCAAGCTCGGTGGGGTTTGGGGACTTCGCTTGGTTGAGGACTAGATCGTCTTTCGTCGGACGAACACGGCTCCCGTGTGATCCGAGTAGGTCATTCGCCACTTCTCGTTCTCCTTCAGCCGGCGAATCAATCCGCCATCAGACGCGTCGCTCAGCAGCAACAGGTTGACTCCGTAGCGATCCAGCAGACCCTCCCATTCCGACGAACCACGGATAATCGAGACATAGTCTTTCCAGACCTCACTTGGCACGAGATGCGCGTGCGAAGCAACGAAGACTTTCAATTCCTGCGGCCCGCCCCACAGTAGGTAATCGCCCCATTCGAATGTATTGAAGGCCTGTCCGCGCGGCAGCCGATTCTCGCTCGACAGCTTCTTCAGGTGCTCGACGACGCCCAGCGGTGTTTCGCTGGAGACGCATTTTTCGAGTTTCAGTTGGCCCTTGTTCCCGTGCAGCAGTCGGTCGCCGAACGGTGTCGCAGCGAAACAGATGAAGATCAGACCGGCCGTCACGAAACTCCAGCGGCCGTTCCGTGGCGACGGCGTCATGCGTTCCAGCGGTGTGACGAAGCTGTGCCAGATTGCACTGGCATGCATCACGCTGTAATAGGCCGCTAGCGGCATCCACCAGACCAGCATTCGTGACGACCACAACGCCGCCGCTCCGAAGCCGAACAACAACAACACCTCGGTCGAGGTCACGCGGCGAGGGCTCACCCGATAGAGCACGATCAACACCAGTGAAATCACCGCCGTCGCTTGTCCTTGCAACATCCGTAACTGCAGCGGCGCCCATTCGTCCAAATCGGCCAGGTTCGCATTGCGCGAGATATTCAGCACCTCCGCGTACAGCCGAACGCCATACGGATTGAGCAACACGGCCGCCGCGGCAAGCTCCGTCATCAGCACGAGTCGCCGCACGCGGCTGTCGCGCTGGATCGCTCGAAACTCGCCGCAACGAATGACCAAGTCGATCGAACGGCCTGCGGCCATGCCCGCGAGCAACGCCAACCCCAGTGGAAATGAGCCGTGAGTGTTGGCCCACAGACAAAACAGCGCAGGCACGGCGAACCAATGCCACGCGCGACGGCGTCGCGACGTGACCAACGTGAGCAACAACACGAAGCAGGCCATCCCGACCAATTGCGGACGGACGATCGTCAGATGCTGCCAACTCCCCCACAACCACAGGATGACGCCCAGCAAGGTCACCCCCACGCTCCCCGACCGCTGATAACCGCGATAGAGCAGCAAACTCGCCATCAGAGCAACCGCCGTCGCGCTGGCGAAGCTCATCGCGGTGAAGCCCAACCGGTCATAGGCCGCACACGCGATGACTTGCGTCAGCCAAGCGGTGTCGACGAACAGGACGCCAGCCGACAGCGGCATCAGTGGCTCCGTGACCGGCAGCGCGTTTGCCACGACAATCGTGCGGCCATACGCCAGATGGCCCCACAGGTCTGTGTGCCACAACGGTTGAAAATAGCTCAGGTACACAAACAACAGCCCGATCGCTGCCGTGAAGCCCGCCACAGCGCGCGACAACTGCATGTGCCCGGGAACTTTGTCTTCGAGCAGCGAAGAGTCAGCTCGCGGCTGAGGTGATGGCGAGGGAGTCATTTCCACGCGCGGTGCCTGCAGCGGAGTCAGCGACGAAGTCATGAGGACGGCGCCTGATTGTGTCGCATAATGCCCACATCGGCAAACCGGTCAACTCGATCCAATCGCTTGGAGCCCGCTCGGTTGAGCATCGCGTGCCGTCCCGTCGGAAGATATGCTCGGCACCAATACCTCCGCCGAGACGGCCAGAGACCATGATCACATCGGATTCCCCTTCGCTCGATTCCAGCACGCCGCCGGCTCCGGTGCGCGTGTATCCGCTGACCGCGGAGCACCAGCGCGCCTGGCTGAAGCGGCTGCATCAACATGTCGCAGATCGCATCCAAGCGGAGCAACAAGCGGCCGAAAAGTACCGCGCTGAATCTGCGGTGATCGAACGAGATTTCGAGGCCGCGATCCAACAGCGGACCGTAACACACGAACGCGAACGTTCCACGCTGCAGGCTGAATTCGACAAGACGGTGATCGACGCCGGCACCGAGTGCGCCCAAGATTACTCCACTGCCAAGCAAGAGTTTGACGAAATCCTCGCCACCATTCAGCAGCAAGCCACGACGGACACCGATGCCGCCGAGCTGAAGCACGAGGAAGACCAATGGATGGTCCTTTCGTACTTCGACGAAGAGGCCGAGGGGAGTCCGAAGCAGCAGTTCGACATCTTTCGCTCGACGTTCGAAAAGTCACGCGAACAATTGCAACTCGAAGCGAACGAACTCGAAATCCAAAAACAGCAAGCCGACAGCTTGATGCGCCGTCGCCGACAAGACCTCGAAGTTACGCCGCCCGAGCCGGAAAAGGCCGCGCCGACGACGGATCTCGACGCGGCGCTGGCTCAATTCCGCGAAGCGTGCGAGACCGTCCGCGGCCAGTTACTCGCACTCACGAAGCTGCGCATTCCCGCACTGTTTAGTGGGCCGCTTCCCTTCGTGCTCGCTTTCGGGGCGTGGGCGCTGCTGTTCGGCATCTCCGGCTTCGCGATCGATCCGGCTGTGTTGCCGGTGCAAACGACACTGTCACGAGTCGAATGGTTGATCATTTGCGGATTGGTGATGCTTTTCCCCGTCGTCATTGCGATGTGGATTTTGTTGGCCGTCGGGCGCGGGCAATCGTCCGCGTTGTACGCAGTCTTGTTTGAACAGCACGGCGTCGCGCAGAAAGCTCGGCAGCGGTGGGACAAGTTGGCAAATGCGGAGCTCAAGCAGCGCGAGGACAAATTCCTGGGATGGCAGCGCGTTGTCACGGCGAAGCGCGATGGCGGAATGAAGAAGGCGGACAATGCACTCGCCACGACGTTGCAGCGCATCGAACTCCGCCGCGAGACCGAGTTCGCCGCCGCTCAAAAGAAGTACCCGGCATTGCTCGCCGCGCTCACACAGCGCCGCGATCAATTGCTTCGCACGGCAGAAGCTGATTACCCGCAGCGATTGGAAAAACTCAAAACCCGCTTCGATTGGGATCTCGATCGGGAGCGGAAGAGGCACGACGAAGCGGTCGATCTGTGCAGCAAGAGATTTCAAGCGGCGTGGCGGTCGATGGCCGAGCGCTGGTTGAGTCATTGGCAGGAAATCGAGAACGACGCTGCCGAAATGAACCGTCTCTCGGACGAGTGGTTCCGCGACTGGGAAACGCTCGGTCGAAACGACCTCAAGCTGCCGTCCACGATTCCGCCGGCAATTCGGCTGGGCACGTTCGCGGTCAGCTTGGCCGCGATTCCTCAGGGCCTGCCGGCCGAACCGCAACTCATGCCCGAACGGACGACGCTGACGCTGCCTGCTTGCTTGCCGTTTCCGGAACAGCCGTCGTTGCTGTTGAAGGTCGCCGACGAAGGTCGCTCTGCCGCCGCGCAGACGTTGCAGAACACGATGCTGCGTCTGCTGACGACATTGCCCGGCGGTAAAGTTCGGTTCACGATCCTCGATCCGGTCGGATTGGGCGACAACTTCGCCGCCTTCATGCATCTGGCCGATTACGACGAACTGATGATCACTAGCCGCATTTGGACCGAACAATCGCACATCGAGCAGCGACTGGTCGACCTCACGGAGCACATGGAAAACGTCTTCCAGAAATACCTCCGCAACGAATTCCGTTCGATTCAAGAATACAACGAGCACGCCGGAGAAGTGGCCGAGCCGTATCAAGTCTTGGTGGTCGCAAACTTTCCCGCCAACTTCAGCGACAGCGCCGCGCGGCGTCTGGTGAGCATCGCTCAAAGCGGCCCGCGCTGCGGCGTGTTCATGCTGGCCAGCGTCGACACGAAGCTTCGTCTGCCGCTGAACTTTGACCTCAAAGATCTCGAAAGCAACGCGACGGTGTTTGATTGGACTTCGACCGGCTTCGTGACCGCCGATCCCGAACTCCGTCCACTCCCGCTGCGATTCGACGCGCCGCCGGAACCCGATCTCTTCACACGACTCGTCAAAGCCGCCGGGAACGAATCGAAGGATGCTCGCCGCGTCGAAGTCGCTTTCGAACGGATCGCCCCAAAGGACTCATCACTCTGGACGAGCGACAGCCGCGGCGGGCTGGATGTGCCGCTGGGCCGCGCGGGGGCGACGAAGTTGCAGCACTTGCGGCTGGGCAAAGGAACGTCGCAGCACGTGCTTGTGGCCGGAAAGACGGGCTCCGGCAAATCGACGTTCCTGCACATCCTGATCACGAACGCTGCACTGCATTACGGGCCGGACCAAGTCCAGTTTTATCTGATCGACTTCAAGAAAGGGGTTGAATTCAAAACATACGCGACACACGAACTTCCGCACGCGCGAGTCATCGCGATCGAAAGCGATCGGGAGTTCGGCGTCAGCGTGCTCGAACGGTTGGACGGCGTGCTGAAAGAGCGCGGCGACATTTTCCGCGATCTGGGTGTGCAAGACATCGCCAGCTTTCGCGCGGCTCGTCCCGACGAGCCGATGCCGCGCATTCTGCTCGTCGTCGACGAGTTCCAAGAGTTCTTTGTCGAGGACGACAAGCACTCGCAAACGGCAGCCTTGTTGCTCGACCGACTCGTGCGGCAAGGTCGTGCGTTCGGCATTCACGTGTTGCTCGGATCGCAGACGCTCGGCGGAGCGTACTCGCTGGCTCGCAGCACGCTGGGACAAATGGCGGTGCGCATCGCGTTGCAGTGCAGCGAGAGCGACGCGCACTTGATCTTGAGCGAGGACAACACCGCCGCACGCCTGCTGACTCGACCGGGCGAAGCGATCTACAACGATGCGAACGGGCTGATGGAAGGCAATCACCCATTTCAGATCGCGTGGCTCGACGACGACCGCCGCGATGTGCATCTCGACAGAATTCAAGAGCTGATGCGCCGTCGTGGTGTGCGTGTCCCGCCAGCGATCGTCTTTGAAGGAAATATCCCCGCCGACCCACGCCGCAATAGCGATTTGGGAGCGCTGATCGAAACGCCGCTGTGGGAGCATCCGTTGCCCGAAAAAATCACGTGGCTCGGCGAAGCGGTCGCGATCAAAGACCCAACCGCCGTCAGCTTCCGGCCACAAGGCGGCCAGAACCTGTTGGTCGTGGGACAAAACGAACCCGCCGTGATCGGCCTGTTCGCGACCAGCGTAATCAGCCTCGCGTGCCAATTCGCCCCGTCATCTCCGGCCCCCTCTCTCCGCCGGGAAGAAGGTTGGGGAGATGGGTCGTCAGCGGCTGCCGACTCTCAAAGCGAGCCCAAAGAAGAGAACGTTCATCCCGCCCCGCAGTTTATCATCCTCGATGACAACCTGGACGACGGACAGTCCGTCGAAACCTGGCGGCGGTTGAAAGACATCCTGCCGCATGACGTGCGACTTGGGGACCCACACGACGTACCCGCCGTGCTGTCGAGTCTCTCTGCCGAACTCGCTCGCCGCGAACAGGCCGGCGCGCGCAACGAGTCGCCGATCTTTCTGGTGGTGTTCAATCTTGGCCGCTTCCGCGATCTACGAAAAGCGGACGACGACTTCGGCTTCGCCGGTTTCGGCGGCGAAAAGAAAGTCAGTCCGAACAAACAATTCACCGACCTGCTTAAAAACGGTCCCGGCCTGGGCCTGCACACGCTCGCATGGAGCGACACATACAATAACGTCAGCCGCTGGTTCAGCTCGCAAACGCTGCGCGAATTCGAACTGCGAATCGTTTTCCAAATGAGTCCGTCGGATTCGAGCAACCTGATCGACACCCCGCTCGCCGGCAAACTGGGCACGAACCGCGCGATCCTGCATTTGGTCGATCAAGGCTCGAACGAAAAGTTCCGTCCGTACGGGTCGCCGCCCGTCGAATGGCTGACCGATATCAGCCGCCGCTGGCAAGGCAACGTCGCCGATCAAGAAGCCGACACAAGTGTCCCCGTCGGCGAGGATTTGTCACAGTTCACGATTTTGTGACCAAGCAGGTAAATCGGCTCACCAGAATTGCCGACCTTGAGAGTCGAACTATGATACTGATTCATGCCGCGTCAGCCCCCTTATAAATTGGTATTTGCTCCGCAGGCAATTGAGCACTTAGGTGGAATCGAATCGAAACACCATCGCGTGATCGAGCAGACTATCGACGATCAATTGACTCATACTCCCGAAATTGAAACCCGCAACCGAAAGCGCTTACGTCAACCCGCTCCTTACGAAGCGTCGTGGGAACTAAGGTGCGGACCGCTCAACCGCTTTCGAGTTTTTTACGAAATAAATGCCGTCGGTTGCTTGGTCACGGTTTTGGCCATCGGCACGAAGGATCGCGAACGTCTGTTCTTCGGCGGGAAGGAATTCCAACCATGAAAATTGCATCGCTAACAAAGGTGCAGGCGAGTCTGGGTAGCTATGTGGATCAATGCCAAACCGAAGGTCCAGTCGTGATCACTCGCCACGGAAAAGCTGTCGCAGCATTACTTGTGCCGATGGATGAAGATGACTTGGAACGATTGGTTTTGGCCTACTCACCACGTTTCCAAGCGCTGCTAAATAAATCCCGAGCCAGCATCAAAGCCGGCAAAGGACTCTCCAGTGATGAATTCTGGAAAGCTGTGAAGGAACGCCGGTCGCGCCTCAAGAAGGCCAAGAGCACTTCCCATTGATTCCCCTTGTGATAGCGATCTCGTCCATGTACCTGCGAATGGCCAAACGCGTGCTCTTCGAGACCGACAAGCGGTTGGTCGCCAAGTTCCTCTGGAACATGGGCGTCAAAGGGACGCTGTCGGTGATCAAATACAAACGCCGGCTGCGGCACGGCGAATTTTTCCCGCCGTTTCTGTATGTGTCGGTAATCAACTCGTGCAACCTGCGGTGTCAGGGGTGCTGGGTCGATGTCGCGGCCAAGCAAGAACGGATTGATCTCGACGCCTGGAATCAGCTGATCCGGGAAGCGAAGGAGATGGGCAACGCCTTCTTCGGCGTCGTCGGCGGCGAGCCGTTCATGCACCCGCAACTGCTCGACATGCTGGCCGCTCATCCGGATTGCTACTTCCAAGTTTTCACCAACGGTCACTTCATCACGGACGAAGTCGCCAAGCGATTGCGGCAGATCGGCAACCTTACTCCGCTGATCAGCATCGAGGGAACCGAGATCATCAGTGACGAACGCCGCGGCCGTGACGGAGTGCTCAGCAAGACAATGCAAGGCATCGAAGCCTGCTTGCGAAACAATTTGCTGACCGGCGTCTGCACCAGCGTCTGCATGACGAACATCGACGACCTGGTCACCGAGAAATGGGTTGACCGGCTGATCGAGATGGGTGTGTTCTACACCTGGTTTCACGTCTATCGCCCGATGGGACCAGACGCCTGTCCGGACCTGTGTCTGACGCCGGAACAACAGCTTCGCGTCCGAAGGTTTGTGGTCGAGATGCGCGCGAAAAAACCCATCGCGATCATCGACGCCTATTTCGACGGCGAGGGTCGAGCACTCTGCCCGGCCGCGACCGGCATCAGCCATCACATCAACCCGTGGGGCGACATCGAGCCCTGCCCGATCATCCAATTCGCGACGGAGTCGATCCACGACACGTCGCGCACGCTGGGAGAAAAATTCTTGCAGTCGACGTTCCTGAAAGATTTCCGTGAACTGGCTCAAAAGACGACGCGCGGCTGCATTGTGCTCGAACGCCCCGACCTGCTGCACAACCTCGTCGTGCTGCACGGAGCCAAGGACACGACCGCTCGGCACACCGCGCTGGCCGAACTGCAAGCGATGACGACTCGCACGTCGCAGTTCAACCCCGGCCACGAAATCCCGGAGAAGAGCTGGGCCTACCGCCTGCTGAAGCGATACCTGTTCGCCGACTTCGGCGTCTACACCGGCCACGACCACAGCCACTCCTCCGCGCCGGGAGTGCTGGCCGCCCAGCCGTAGCTCGTAGCCGCAAGCAGCTTGCTTGCGCGCGACGAGCGCGAATTCGCCTCCAACGATCATTCGCGTGATCGGCTCACAAGCTGGCAGCTTGTGACTACGGTCGTGGACTCCGCGACGGAACCACGTAGCGGTGATTCACGTCGTCCTTTTGCAGTCCGACCACAGCCGGGTGGCGGATGCCTGTGAGCAATTGCACGTCGAAAATCTCTTGCACGCGGCGTTCAAATTCCAGAAAAGCGACGATCGCACCGGTGCTCAGTTGCACGACCCACACGCCGCATTTGCGTTCGTCTGCCGAGAGGCGTTGCGTGATCGACAGATCGCCGAACGTGGACGACTCTCGGATTTGCGACAGACCGACAAAGGCGTAATCTCCGGCGAACGCCAAGCCGCGCGTGAAACCGGGAAGCTCGGCCACCGTTTCGGCGACTCCGCTTCGCTCATCCACTGTGACCAGCCGCCCCGTTCCGGAATCGAGCAACCAGATTCGGTCGCGATACACGCGCGGCGAATGCGGAATCGAGAATCCGCGAGCCACCACCTCGCCGCTCGACACGTCGATCAGACAACCACCGTCGCGTTTGAAAGCTCGCCAACCTTGAGGCGAGTCGGGGCATCTTTCGTTCGAATGCTTCGGACGCGGAGCGAGCAATCAGGATCTGGAGCGATCAGTGAGGCATTTGTCCGCTGAAGTCGACTGAGAACGCTTCGTCAATCTCCGACGGCAGTCCCACGATCACATCGTCGCCGTCGTTGCCGGTGAGCGTGTCCGTGCCCAGACCGCCCGCCAGTGCATCGATGCCGTCGGTCAACCTGATTGATTGCCCCCCACGGATTCAGACACGACCACGGATAAAGGCCAGCTTGAAAATGTGGCCTTAAGCCGTTCGCGCTCTTGAAAACACGATGTTGTTCTTGGACAGGTTCTTACTGAGGTGCGCTCCCTGTGAGTTTGATGTCGAAGTAGTTTCGCCCGGTGGCAGACACCGAGAAGGACAAGCCGCTTTCTTTCGGTTTGGTGTACTTCTCGGGGATC
>CAZPUJ010000072.1:0-4393 GCA_964589725.1 uncultured Planctomycetaceae bacterium | reverse complement strand
CACCATCACCGCCGCCGGGCACCGCTCGATAAACTTGTCCAACACTCCACTGGGCAACATCCCTGTGACCTCCCGCTAAGTGACAAATCCCTGTCGACACGCGGGTTGTAGCTATTTTCAACGACCTTGAAAGGGGTGGGTGGTTTCTCCCTCGCTGGCGCTTCGGGCGAGTGATGAACGCAACGCAACTCGGCTATGGTAAGAATTGCTCACGCTCCGCCGGGGTCGGCAGCCGACAAGTCGCTTTCTTGCCGAACAGGCGATAGCGATTCGTCGCGATGATTCGATAGCCGAAATCTCGCAGCGGCAGCGGTACGATCCACAACAGCGCGGCAAGCAAACTCCAAACTCCGCCGAGTTGCCACAGCACTCTTACCGCCGCCGCCGATCGCACGAAGGTTCGCCCGTCGCGATCTAACCACACGACGGTACTCAATTGAGATTCCGGATCGGGAATCCACCGCGCGGCGGTTTCGCCTTGCAGCGGTGCCAAGCGGATCGTTCTTCGACGGTCGCGGGACAGAATGAAATCCACAGACCAGTTGCACAACCCGCAGACACCGTCGAAGAACACCACCTTCCTGGGCCGATCCGCGTCACCGATCGACGCCTCGTCGCGTACGTTTTGATTGCTAGTTGTTTCCAAACTCATGAACCAATTCCCAAGGTTGTGCCGCCGATCCGCAGCCGCCGACTTCATTCAGTCCCGTCAGCGGCGCTTCGGCCATCGCAAGCTCACCCCGCAAGACCCTCGTGCGAATCGGCGCTTCAATGCCCAGTTTCACTCGGCCGCGTCCGGTTTGCACGACGGTGACCACAATGTCGGATCCAATGCGAATCGTCTCCATCTTCTTCCGTGTTAGCACCAACATGGCTAGCTCCCCTGCAGATCGCGACCGTGCGTTCTTCGGCGTATATGCCTGATTGACGGCCGTGATCTTGTTGCTTTTTTCGGTGAGTCTCCATCGCTCACCTCAAGAGCACGGGGATTGCTATTCGTATGCCAATTTACGTCCGCGCGATGGTAATTGCGCGCGCGATGACAACTTGAATCAGAATCTCTATGATCTGACTCACCTTCCGTCAAATCAGCACTTGATAAAATTCATGGCGAGCTAAAAGGCTCTCTGTAAGACCGAAGGATCGCTGTAAGATTCACCGACCCGAATTACAAATCTCTTGCAATACAGAAGGCGACCAATATACTCCCCCGCTCTCTCGTGTCACTGTTTGGCGCTGCATTGTTTGGCGCGTCTCAAGAAGGTGCGATCGACATGGTTCAGAAATGTGATCTCTGCAGCAAGCAGGCCGGGCGCGGTAACAGCCTCGTGCAGCGCGGTAAGGCCAAATACCTCGGCGGTAACGGCCGCAAGACAACCGGGATCACGAAGCGATATTTCTACCCCAACTTGCAAACCGTGCATGTCGAACGGGACAACGGTGGTGCCATGACGATTCGTGCCTGCACCAAGTGCATTCGCAGCGGAGCGGTTCGCAAGAGAGTGAAACGCAAGCCGTTCACGATTAATCCTGAAAATAACTGACTGGCCTGAAAATAACTGACTGGCAAACCGACGCGTCCGAGAATCTTCAAACCCGGTTTCCTGAGGGAGCCGGGTTTTTGCGTTGATGCCGGGTGAGCACCTCATGGCCGAACCGCTGACGAAAGAAGCTGTCACCAAAGTCGCGTTGCTCTCGAGGCTGAAGTTGTCTGACGCTGAATTGGAGTTGTTCACCACGCAGCTTGGACAAGTCTTAGGCTACGTTGAGCTGTTGAATGAACTGAACACCAACGACGTCGCGCCGATGGCTCACGTCGCCGACATCGCAAATGTGTTTCGCCCAGACGAACTCCAGCCGTCGTTACCCCGCGCAGCCGCGCTGGCGAACGCACCTAAGTCGGATGGCAAGTACTTCATCGTACCGCAGATCCTGGAAGAGGCGTGATGCCATCACGCGGGCTTCGCCCGCAACCTGCTCCCTCTCCCCCGCATCGGGGGAGAGGGTTCGTAGGCCGGTGCAGCGCTCGGCCCCCTCACCCTATCCCTCTCCCCCGCGGCGGGGGAGAGGGGACAAATTGCGCTCAGGGCGCGCATAAATTACAATCGAAGACTTTAATCGGCAATTTGCAATTGCCAGACACTGAGTTGCCATGATGACTGATCCCTCCTCTGTCGATCTTCTCATTCGTCTGCAACGAGGCGAGACCACCTCTGTCGATTTGACTGAAACGAGCTTGGCGACGATTCAGTCACAAGACGATCAGATCGGCGCATTCTTGTCCGTGAACGCCGACGCGGCGTTGGCTCAAGCTCGCGCGGTTGACGAGAAGCGTCAGACCGGTCAAACAGTCGGCAAGTTGGCGGGGCTTCCCATCGCGATCAAGGACAACCTGTGTACGCGCGGAATACCGACAACCTGCGCGAGCCGCATGCTGGAGAACTTTGTCCCGCCGTACGACGCGCATGTCATTGAGCGCTTGAGGGCAGCGGACGCGGTCATCATCGGCAAGACCAACCTCGATGAGTTCGCGATGGGTTCGTCGACCGAGAACTCCGCGTTCAAGGTCACTCGGAATCCTTGGAACTTGGCGCACACGGTTGGCGGGTCGAGCGGCGGATCGGCGGCGAGTGTCGCGGCCGGAATGGTTTCAAGTGCGTTAGGTTCGGATACCGGCGGTTCGATTCGCCAGCCGGCGGGATTTTGCGGCGTCGTGGGATTGAAGCCGACATACGGCCGAGTCTCTCGATACGGACTCGTGGCTTACGCGAGTTCGCTCGATCAGATTGGTCCGTTCGGCACGGATGTCGCCAGCGTTGCACTGTTGTTGGAAGTGATCTCCGGACACGACGTCCGCGATTCGACGAGCGTTGATCGTTCCGTGCCGGCGTACTCGCAGATGGTTGATCAGCCGCTCGCGAATCTGCGCGTCGGCATCGCGAGGGAACATTTCGTCGCCGGCCTCGATCCCGAGGTCGAAGCGGCGATCAAGCAGTCGCTGGACGTCTATCGGTCGCTCGGAGCGGAGATCGTCGAACTGTCATTGCCGCATTCGAAGTACGCGATCGCGACGTATTACTTGATCGCCGCGTCGGAAGCCTCCAGCAACTTGGCGCGCTTCGATGGCGTGCATTACGGCCACCGAGCCGCTCAGTTCACCAACATGATTGGCATGTACTCGGCCAGTCGCGGCGAGGGCTTCGGGGCCGAAGTCAAACGTCGGATCATGCTCGGCACCTACGCGCTGTCGGCCGGCTACTACGACGCCTATTACCTGAAGGCGTTGAAAGTTCGCCGCCTGATCCGCAACGACTTCGATGAGGCGTTCACGAAGTGCAACGTCATCGCCTCGCCAATCGCGCCGACTCCGGCGTTTCGACTTGGTGAGTTGGTGAACGATCCGCTGGCGATGTACCTCTCCGACATTTACACGATCAGCGCGAACCTTGCCGGCATCCCCGGCCTGTCGATTCCATGCGGCTTCAGTTCCTCCGGGCTGCCGATCGGTTTGCAGCTTTTGGCTGGGCCGTTCGAGGAAGAGAAACTGTTGCGAGCCGCTCGTATGTTCGAGCAAGCGACTGATTGGCACGCCAAGCGACCGCCGCGCCGCGCGTGACCCACGATGGAATCGCAATGATACCTCGCGCAGCCACGAATGAGACAGGCGAGCGGGGTGGCGTCAGCCCCCCGGTCCTGCGGCGAATCCTCCGGGAGGCTGACGCCGCCCCGCTCGCCAGAATGCCTCATGGATGGCTGTGCGAGGTATAAAATCACCGCCTTTTTCCAGGCGAAACGTCGTCTTGTGCGGTTTGTCCTCTTGGCCTATTGTTCCGCCCCTCATCGGCCGGAGGACGCCAGGATGCGACGCTTCACACACATGGTGGTTGGTGGTTTGTTTGTCGTTTCGCTGACAGGTTGTGCGCTCACGCACGATCTGCAGCCGCATCGCTTGTGGCGCTTTAATCGCGGTCCGGCTCCCAGTTCCGATCCGTATTTCTCGATCAGTGATCCAATCCCGGAGTTGACGTCCCGACGCGATGGTTTGACGCCGCTACCTGAGCTGAACGTGGACCCGGAACACACGCGACCGGTTGCCGACGACGAGTGACTTCGCCACACTGACGTGCCGAATCGGTGACACCCTGGCGTAGCTGAATTCGCCAGAATTCAGCCACAACGTCCATCGGCGTTCTGAATTCTGGCGAATTCAGCTACCACTTGGTGCGTAATTCGGCTTGGTTCGTCATTCTTTCGGATTTCGGATTGTCTTCGCCGTGTCGTTCGCCAACCCTTGGGGCTTGCTGGGGCTGATCGCATTGCCCGTGATCGTGGTGATTCATTTGTATCACCGACGATACCCGCCGTTGTTTGTCGCCGGGTTGCATCTGTGGGG
>CAZPUJ010000071.1:0-3929 GCA_964589725.1 uncultured Planctomycetaceae bacterium | reverse complement strand
ACCGGAGACGATCAAGAAGGCGATCCGTCGCGGCCTGGAAGAGGAGATCGCCGCTCAAAACATCGTGCTGGAGGCCGCCGGCGTCAGCGAGACGCAATACATCACGCAAGAATTCCTCAACGAACTCGAAGCCGAAATGCTGGTCGCCGCCGAAAAGCTGGAATTCGAACGCGCCGCTCAAATCCGCGACCGCATCTTGGAACTCAAGAAGCGACTCGGCCAAGCGGTCGCCGGTGGCGACGAATCCAAGCCCGGCTTTACGCTCGCTCAGAAAAAGCCCAAACGCGGTCGCGGCCAGAAAGGCTCAGGCTCTTCCGATCGACGTGTACCAAAGCCAGAGCGGTAACGTTCGTGGTTAACTCACCCCAAATCCCGAATTGGCCGGCCGAACGACAGCGAGTGTGATTCGGCCAATTGCGGAGCCTGATAGTGGAGCGACGGGTCGATGCCCAGATGCGTGAGCATCGTGGCGGCGAGGTCGGCGGGAGTAACCGGTTTATCGGTGACATAGGCTCCAATGCGGTCGGTCGAGCCGTAAATTTGGCCACCGCGCACTCCGCCGCCGGCGACGAGCGCAGTGAAGGCGTGAGGCCAGTGATCCCGGCCGCTCTTTTCGGTCGCTGCGTTCTGCGTGAATTGTCCGATCTTCGGCGTGCGGCCGAATTCACCCAGCGCTACGACCAAGGTCGAGTCCAACAGGCCACGATCGTACAGGTCGGCAAGGAACGCGGAGAATGCGCGATCGAAGATCGGCGCCAATTTTGTCAACCGGCCAAAATTGTCGTGGTGCGTGTCCCAAAACGGCGACTGTTTTTCGTCGCGAGTTTCGTCGTCCCAATTGACCGTCACCAGCGACGTGCCTCGTTCGACCAACCGTCGAGCCAGTAGCAAGCTTTGTCCAAACTTGTGCGCGCCGTATCGCTCGCGCGTTTGCGGCGATTCGAGCTGCAGGTCAAACGCGGCCGCCGTCTGAGTGCCCGCGATCAATAAGAACGCTTGCCGATAATTCTCCTCGACCAGTTGGCCGCGCTGCCCGTCCAGGACCGTTCGCTGCGACTGCTCGACGTTTCGCAACAGGCTTTCGCGACCGAAAAACCTTGTTGACGGCATCTCGCTGGGCAAGCGAATGCCCGGCACCGAGAAGTCGGGTTGGCTGGGATCGTCGTCAATCAAGAAAGCGTTGAACTGCTCCCCCATCACGCCGCCCGACTGGCCGGCGATCCGCTTGCCTTGGCTAGGAAACATCAAATACCAGGGCAGCACGATCGACGACGGCATGCTCGCCGCCGACCGGCCGAACCGCATGACCAACGAACTGAGCGACGGCCAATCGTCGGGAGCCAACGTGTCCGTCGTCCCCGGCCGGCGGTGAGGCCGCCCCGTGATCATCTGACTACACGCCGTCCCATGTACCGGATCATAATGGGTCATCGACCGCAGCAAGCACAACTTGTCCATCTCATTCGCCAGCAGCGGCAGTTGATCCGAAAGTTGAATCCCCGGCACTGATGTGGCGATCGGCTGAAAGATGCCGCGCACGTTCTCCGGCGCCTGCGGCTTCATGTCCCACAAGTCGATATGGCTCGGCCCGCCGAACAGGAAGATGAAGACGCAACGTTTCGCCTTCACCGCTGTTGGTGTCTCGCTCGCTGAAGTTCGCCGCAGCGCGGACAACGAGAGTTCGTTCAATCCCAACCAGCTCAACGCTCCGATCCGCAGACAGTCGCGCCGCGACAGGCGTCGTCGTGCGATGTCCTTACGAAGATCGTCAAGCCAGAGTGAGCGCATCGTCTGCTCCAAGGCATTGCAGCCTTTGTCGTGCAGGAGGCTTGCCTGCATAGGGATCACAGGCTAAGTAGACCCGCAAAGACCTCTAGGCAGTAGCTGAACTCGTGACTGTTCGGAGCCTGAAGTCTCACGACTTCAGCTACCCAATCATCACGGCGGGTCTACTTCGCCGCACGTGCCACGAAAACCGCGTCGTGAGTTCGCGGTATTCTATCGTGACACCGCACCGCGCTGAACAGGCTTTGTCGCCGAGAAGACCAACTCCGGAGACGTTGAACCCGAATTGCGCACCAACCCAAACTAGCCCGACGCGTAAGCGAGGGACAGGCAACAAATTTCCCTCGCTTGCGCTTCGGGCTAGTATGAAACGCACTGTCACGGAAATCCCAGCCGTTCCAAAGCCCGAATCAACTCGCGACGTTTCAACATCTGCAGATCGGAAGAACTCAGGCCGTGACCTCCGCACGCTGCACGCCGACGATTTCCAGCGGCTTTCAGCCGAATGCCTGCCGCTCAGTTCTCCAGTCGCAAACGGCGTCGCAGTTCTTCGCGGATATGGAGCACGACTCCTGTTTCCGTCATCTCGCGCAGAAAACAATTGCTTCAAGAACTCGAACATGCCCGCGCTCGACTCGATTCACGATGCCGTCAAGAACTCGCTGTTCAAGGACGGTTGAGTTTTCACGGCGTGAGCCCGGCCGGATTCTGGGCGAGTGAGCGCCAAGGCCAGCGCCCTCCGGCTCGCCCAAATTGGTGGCTGGCGCCGCCCGCGCCGAGACCAATCTTGTAGTCCGCCAGGGACCGACTAGCCAATCCAAAATTCTTGCAGCGGAACTCATTCGCCGCAGCGACGGCAGAGCGGCTGAACCGTCTCATTGGTGAAGACTACGGCGAACGTCGCGGCCTGACAGCGCGAACACAGAAATGGCTCGAAGGTCTTGGTCACGGAATTCCAAAAGACGGTGTGTCGGCGAGCGGCTTGCTTGCGTTGCACGTTGAGTTCCACGGCCAGTGTCGGCACGGATGTGCGAATTAAGATGATCGGACGCAGGATCGCCTCCATCACATAGCGTTCGTCGAGTTCATTCAGCTTGCGGCGAAGTTCTAAATCGACGGCCCGTTCCCGAGCGGCTTTTTCATCGTCGGTTGGCACGATCTTTGCGCGCTTCGACCCGGCGCGAGTCTCACGCAACAGAGCGTGGTAGTAATCGCGGAGACGTTTTTGGTCGCGCTGGCGATGCGCTTCGGAGCGTTCGATAAAGCTCGCGGCGGCTCGTAGCAATCGCTGTCGCGCAACCTGTTGAGCGCGGTCGAAGGTCTGGGAATCGGACGCATCGACAGGAAGTTCCGTGGCCAGGTCGGCGTTCGCAGTCGCGAGTACCTCGTCGCGAGGATGAGCGTCGGTCAGATTCAGCGGGTCGGGGAACGAGACTTCGGCCAACGACCGCGAGTTGATCGTGAACGCGAAGCGGTCCTCCCAAACGTCGTCAGAGCGAAGTGCCGCCGAGAACCACCAGGTGTGGTATTCGATAAGCTCGGGACCATGATCGGCCACGCGAACACGGGCGTTTTGCCAGCCGAAGACATTGTCAACGGCCTCTTGCGGATCGCCTCTCTTGAGGTATCGTTCGCCGACGGCAAAGTGACCGACGCGCGGAATGGCGGCCTCCAACAGATGGCCGGCTTGGTCGAGGAAGTCGGTCGCGAGGCTCAGCGACAACCCACCTGCACGCGGCGGAGTCACCAACGAAAACGTCTCCGGCAGACGCAGCAGCTGCGCGACGTCGGTCGGCACGATGGCCGTGCCGCTGGCGTCGTCGGAGTCCCATTCGACTAAGCCGCCCGTCCGTTCGAACAGCCGGGTTGAGAAATCCCGCAAGTCATCCGCGAGTGCGGCGGTCGTCATTCGAAATCGTCTCCGAACAAAGCCTCGTCCAGTTCTTTGGTCTGCACATATTCTTCCTGAGCGTGCAGCAGCGATTCGGCCAGTCCGTCGAACTGCTGGTCGAGTTCCACATCGTTGCTCGACTTCAGCCACAGGTCCAGCACCAGCGACTCGAAGTCCTCGCCGTCGTCCAGGTTGCCCAGGATCGAGCCGACTTCGCCGACGACCAGTTCGAACATCCGAATCTTTTCGTGCA
>CAZPUJ010000070.1:0-7368 GCA_964589725.1 uncultured Planctomycetaceae bacterium | reverse complement strand
CCGGTGCCGTTGTAGAGGTCCGGATCGAATCCATAACCCGGCGTGATGTTCCCTTGGCAATCCGGCGTGTTGATGCCATTGATGAGCAGCCAGTTCATGTCCCACAAAACCGACGACCAGATTTCTCCGGAGTTGTGAACTTCGTTGTTCGGAAATCCGCCGTTGAAGTTGTTCAACGTCAGCGGGTTGATGGCCATGTCGAAACTGTAGGGGAACCGCCGGATGCCGGGGCCATTGGCCGGTTGTCCAAACACATAGTTTCCCACGGGGCGCGGATCGTTCGCTTGATCTCCCGGCTTTTGAGTGAACATCAAGCCCCACCAATCGCTCCAGCCTTCGCCCATGCCACCGCTTTGCAGGGCGTTGAGAGCATTGGAATTGGCGGGACCGCCGGTCAGACGATTCGAGACGCCGTGCCCGTACTCGTGAACGATGATCAGGTTCTCCACGTCGCTGTCACGGCGCGGATTGGTAAAGGTCCATTCCAGCATCGCCATCGTGGGTGAAAATCCTTCGGGAGGTGTCGCCATGAAGGCATTGTCCGTGAATCCCACGTCGGCTCCCGCTTGGGCGTTCGCCTCGACTTCGTCGCCCCCGGTTCCGCCATTCCCATAGTTATTGACCTGGAAATTACCGGAGGCCTCGTCGAACCCATAGCCGTAGTGAATGTCGTGCAGAATGTTATTGATATAGAACAGGTTCGTGACGGCGGCATCGGAGTAGGTAACGGGAGCCTGCGTGTCGTCGAACGGGAAGTCGAAGACCAGCCCCGGACCACCGTCGGGTTGTGGCCCCGTGCCGTTGAGGTTGCCCGCCCGATCAAGCACCGCCGTCACGTTATTGCCACTCGTCACAGTGAATTCGGCCCCGGAAACACCATTCGTGTCATGCCAGCCAAAGGGCGATGCGGTGGCGTCTTCCGGATTCGTAATCAACGTCCGCGGTCCATCCAGCGGATTGTCCAGCGTGTAGTCGAAGGCATTGTAAGTGGCGTGCGAAACCCACGAGGCGTTGTGCCGCAACTCGCCCGTCGTCGCGCTCACGGATGAATCGAACCAACCGTTTTGATTCACCGTCTGAACGTTGATCGTCCAAGCCAGTTCCAGCCCGCCGTCGTCCGTTTTGACCCATTGCAGTCGATCCGCGAGTTCGGTCCGGATCAATTGCAATGGGTCTGGGACTGTCTCCTCGGCAGGGGTGCCTGTGGTCCATTGATCACGGCTGGGTGGGTTGGCGCCCGGGTCTCCCCCGGTGAATTGGCCACCATCGTCGTGAGACTGGATCAGCTCGTTCGCCAATTCTTGCCCCAGCCCATTGAAAGCCTGGTCCACCGTGATGCTGGGAATCGCCGAAAGGTTCAACGCGGCGACGTTTGAAACGAACGAGCTGTTCGCACTCAGCACGCTGCCGTCGGCCAGGATGTTCACGTTGATGTCGGCGTCGATAATCGACAAACCTTGGTAAGTCTGCCGCAGGTAAAGATGCGTTACTCCGTTGTGCGCGGTGGTGTACTGGTCCGTGACGACGTAGTTCTTGAGATCGTCGCCGGCCAGACCGAGCGTTTCCGCCTGCTGCTGCAAGTAATCGAAGGCCGAGGCAACGGCCGCGGCAGGTGCCACGAAGCTCGACGGGGAATCGTCATCAACGATACTGGCCAGTCCAATCGCGTCATTGATTGTCGCGTCGACCGGATTTGACAAGACGACGGTGAAAGCCTCGTTCGTCTCGTCCGTCGTGTCCGCGCCGTTCGGCACCGTGATCGTCTGTGTTGTCGTGCCGGCCGCGAAGCTGAGCGTGCCAGACGTCAAGGTGAAATCCGACGGAGCGGACGCCGTGCCGTCAACCGTCGTGAAATCGACGCTGACAGTCCCCGTCGACGCGGACGACAGCGTGACGTTGAACACCGCACTCGTCGTTCCCGAGCTGCCTTCCATGGCCGTGACATTATTGATCGCAATGAGAATTGGCACCGCGCTCCCGCCGCTGGCCACGACGTCGTTCCCCAGACCACCGTCCAGCGAATCGAAACCGTCGCTCCCCAAAAGCGTATCGTTGCCTGATTGTCCTTTGGCGGTGTCATCGCCGCTCCCGCCGATCAGCGAGTCATGTCCGGCCCCACCCAGCAGCGAGTCGTTGCCATCGTTGCCCAGCAGCAAGTCATTCTCGCCTTGGCCGTTGAGCAGATCATTGCCAGCAGCCCCGTTGAGCGTGTCATTGCCAAGCCCTCCCAGCAACGTGTCATCAAAAATGCTCGCTGAGACGACCGGAACGCCGTTGAGAATGACTGCCAGATTGTCAATGCCCCAAGACTCATTCCCGCCGCCTTCAAACCCGGCCCCGTCTGCAAAGAAGTCAATTGTCAACGTGCTGGCTGTGTGCGAAATGTCGTTGAGTAACGGCTCCAAACCTACGTTCCATGCACTATCGACTCGGTTTGGTTGGCCTGCGAATCCCAAATCCACGAGCGGTCGCGGCGTCAAAGCCACTCCTGGCGGAGGGTTGTAGCCCTGGATGCCGGTTCCAGTCCCGTCGTTGTCAAAGTTGGCGCGGAAGACCACGTTACCGTCGATTCGGACGTTGAAAAAGTCCGGTGCCTGGGGAGTACCCTGTCCGTCCCAAGAATTGATGATCGCCAGGAGGAAGTCGATGTCGATGCTGGTGTGAGTGGGCAGCCCCGTGAGTGTCAACGTGGTGGGCGCCTGTGGAACCGATCCGGGAATGGCCAACGTGCCTCCGGTATTGTTCTGTAGAAGACTCCCACTGAAGACATTCGCTCCCGTTCCTATGCCAGCGTATCCTTGAACGGTAGCGACTGTCGTTGTGCCCGAAAGCTGCGGCGCCACGCCACTGTCGAAGTTCGTGGAAAAGATGGTCGAGGAGGTCGTTGGCGTATTGGCGGGCGAGAGATCGGCATACTCTACGTCATTCCCAGTGCCGCCATCGACCGAGTCTGCTCCAAAGCCGCCTTGCAACGTGTCATTTCCCGGTCCGCCGAACAGCGTGTCGTTTCCGTCCTGGCCATCGACCACGTCCGTGCCAGCTTGGCCGTTGAGCGTGTCGTTGCCGTCGCCGCCCCGCAGCGTGTCGACGCCGTCGTCGCCGCTGATGCTGTCGTTCCCCACCGAGCCATCGATCAGGTCTTCGCCGTCGCCGGCCAGGATCGTGTCGTCACCGACGTTGCCATCAACCGTGTCTTGCCCGTCTCCGGCATCGATACTGTCGTTGCCTGTGTCACCAGAGATCGAATCGTCACCATCATTACCGAGCAACGTGTCGTTGCCGCCGTTGCCGTTGATCAAATCATCGCCGTGGCCACCATCCAGGCTGTCGGCCAGATCCACGCTGCCGAGCAACGTGTCGTCGCCGTTTCCGGCGTGAACCTCAATGCTCAGGCTGGGATTAAGAAAGGCAGAAGCAGTCACGCCGGTCAAATCGATCGTGTTGGCGTCATCGCCACCTTCGATGAAGATCTTCGTCACCTGGCTCGCCGAAATGCCCGAGACAGACGACACAGGCAACCCATTCCCCAGAACCAGCACGATTCCGGGCGCGGTCGGGTTCTCGCTGACCGCGACACTGTCCGTCGAGTCCAGCGTGATGCTCAGTTCCCCGGCGACAAACAGCGCGGAAACCGACAGCAGCGAGCGTTCTTCGAGTCGCTCGCTCGAAAGGCCGGGACGATCGCGCCGAGCGTCCTTGCGGCGAGAGCCACGATTCAAAGACCGACCGAAACCTTCAATCCATGAAGTAAAAAACACGGCCCGGCTTCCTTCTGCAAGGGAGGAATTGTCGTCAAGTCAGTGCGAGGCGTTACCACCTCGAAAATCCGGCTATGTCTTGTTCGACAACTCTTCGGCAAAACCCTGCAAAACCTCACTGCGCCGTTGCCATGCTTACCATTGGTAATACTGTCGCGTCCCGTACAACCTCTTCGTTCGCCAGAGCACGCCGACGCGACAGGACGCACAAAATCGTTCCGTTCGGGATAACCGCTACAACCAGTCCTCAATCAAGCGACCCCACTGGGCTTGCCCCAGTGGTTTACGGGATTCTGCACTACTGAGCCGTTTATTTCGCGTGACGCCGAGTAGTGCAAAGGCCCGCGAGCCACCGGGGCAAGCCCGGTGGGACTCGCTTGTTTGAAGGCAAGTACGACCGCGCGGTTTTTACACCAGCAAACCTTCACCAATCCCTGCGACCGTCACAATCGACACCGCGGCCACGAACGGGGGTAGCCGAATTCTTGAGAATTCGGAGACTGGCCGTTACCTCACCCCGAAGTCGCACGACTTCGGCTACAGCCGAATGTCTCATTCATGACCACGAGAGGTGTCACTCAGCCGACTCGCGAATCCGGATTCGTCGAAAGTGAACCTCGAAGTCCTCTGATTGAAGGCCGATCGCTCCGCTCGACAGCTCGCCGGGACGGCTCTCGCAAATCTTCGTGCCGTTCAAGACGGTGGTCAGCGCCCCGGCCTGCGACACGATTTCCAAACTGTTCCACTCGCCGATGGGCTTCCGCGCCGACTCCCGCGCCGTCGCGTCATCCACAATCTCCAAATTCGCCGCGCCGCCGTTCGCCTTGATCGTCCCCAATTCCGAAAACTTCCCTTGCGCCTCCAGCGACTTCGGCCACTGCCGGTGAGGCTCAGCGATGTATATCAACACACCGGTGTTCGGATTGAATTCATCCAGGTTGGAGACTTCCGGCACCGGAGCGAATCGGAACTCCAGCCGTAGCGTGAAGTTCTTGAAGCCCGACTTCGTGTAGAGATACCCCTTCGGTTTTCCCGTGCAGATGATAACATTCGCAATGGACGACCAAGTTTGTGCGCCGTCCTTCAGCGGTTTTGCAGCAAAGACTTCAAAGTCTGTCAGCCTGAGAGTTCGAAAGCCCTCTTCCGCAGTGAATTCATCCGTTGTGTTATTGTCTGACTCAGGCGATGTGGCCGCACCAGCACAACCACCAACGCCCAGCGCAACTAACGCGCACAAGACGTTGAGCCAGAGTCCTCGCGGTGACATCGTCATTTGATGTTGTCCTTGCAAATCATCGTTGGTCGAAACCTCAAACCAGCGCCCCCCCACCGGGCTTGCCCCGGTGGCTCGCGGGATTCTGCACTAATCACAAGTTGGTTTCGCCGACAGCCAAGTAGTGCAGAATCCCGTTAACCACTGGGGCAAGCCCAGTGGGGTCGTTTGATTGAGGTCTAAACCCCACGGCCATGCGGCCGATTGTCCGACGAACAAGCGGGCTGCCGCAAGCGACCGCCTGACGGTTTCGCTTTGGTCGCGACTCGCCGCAACGACCGTTACCATGCTTGACGACCAATCCACGGGCGTTGGCGTGCCGACGCGCGGAATCGACGTGGGCACGAAGGCCGAGATTTACCGCCTGATGGGCGAACAAGCCGCCGCCAGCAAGCCGAGACACCAGCGAGGTTTCGCCTGCGACCAATTTGGACTGCTACGACCCGAGTCGTAGTTTTTCAAAACGCGATGTTTGTAACACGGAAACCGAAATGCTAATGCTGTCTTTGGAAAAGCTGCGACTCTGGTCGCAGCAGTCCAAAATCAGTTTGCTCGCGGCTCCGCCGCGCCTCGTGAAAGCCGTAGTGACCACGGTCACATTCCTTCCATGAATCCACTCGACATGAGCGAACAGCCTTCGTCATCGGCACGCTCACCGGGGCGCTCAGCATGTCCGTCATCACCAGCGGCTGCACGCAGTTGGGTCTCAAGAATCCGGTGCAAGACATGATCCTCGGAATCATCATCGTCGCGGCCGTCACTCTGGACCAATTCCAGCAGAAGGCTGTCATCCGGTAGGTTTTCTCGTCACTCGATCGATGGAGCTCTCGTCATGCGTTGGGTCTTGATATTGTGCGTCCTGGCGATCTCGGCATCCTCGGCGGTTCGAGCAGCCGATCCCGCTCCCAAGTATGCGGAGCACCAGGATCTGTCGTACTACCTCGATGCGAATGGTCAAAAGAAACCCATCAAGTCGCCCGCCGACTGGGCCAAACGGCGCGAGCACATTGCCGCGTGGATGCAGACGGTCATGGGACCGCTCCCCAGGCCGGAAATGCCGGTGCCGCTCGATGCGAAAGTCGAAGAGGAAGTCGCAGTCGGCGAGCTGACGCGAAAGAAGATCAGCTATCACACCGACTCCACCGAGCGTCGTGTGAAGGCGTTCCTCTTCCTACCGAAGGCGGACAACAAGCCGACTCCGGGGATCCTGTGCCTGCATCAGACGATCAACATTGGGAAGTCAGAACCGGCGGGATTGGGAGGCAGTCCGAACCTGCATTACGCACTCCATCTGGCTCAACGCGGCTATGTGACGCTCGCGCCGGACTATCCGAGTTTCGGCGAGTACCCGTTCGACTTCGCGCCAGCTCATGGCTACATGAGCGGCAGCATGAAGGCGATCTACGACAACATCCGTGCCGTGGATTTGCTACAAGCACTCCCAAACATTGACAAGGATCGGATCGGCTGCATCGGCCATTCGCTGGGAGGACACAACACGATGTTCACGGCCTTCTTCGAGCCGCGCATCAAATGCCTCGTCTCCAACTGCGGCTTCACTCGCTTCCACAAATACTACAACGGCGCGCTGAAAGGCTGGACGAGTGCTCGCTACATGCCGTTGATCGACAGCCGCCACCACAACAGTCCGGACGAAGTCCCGTTCGACTTCCCCGAGATCGTCGCCAGCTTCGCCCCGCGCCCGTTCCTCGCCAGCAGCCCCCTCCGTGACAGCAACTTCGAGGTCAGCGGCGTGAAGGATTCGATCGCGTCCGCTCGCCCGATCTACGCGTTGTTCGGTGCGGCGGACGCGCTCCAAGCCAACTATCCTGACTGCGCCCACGATTTTCCCGAAGACGTCCGTAAGATCGCCTACGAGTTCTTCGATAAACATCTTCGCGGACAGTGACCTCGTCTGCGGCCCTCGTGGCCGGCAAATGAACCCGTCGCCGGGGAATGGAACCGTAGCGCCGGCCCTTGTGGCCGGTCCGATTCTTTGGCATCTTTCCGTCAGAAATTCATCAAGCCGGCCACAAGGGCCGGAGCTACAGGTCTGGCATCATTCGGGCACGACGATGAACTCGAAGCCCAAGAATCAGCGGCTGCCTCGCGAGGTTTATTCCGATCCGGAACGCATCACGTTCTTCACGATCCGAGCCACCGAGTTCTCCTCGCCATTTGCAACTGTAAATCACTCACCGTCGGCGTCACGACCGGAGGTCGAATTCCATGACCGGCTGTGCCAGAAGGTGCTGGAATGTCTGCACGAACAAAAAGAGGCTTCCTCAACAGAATCTATGGGTGAATTCTGGTTCGGGAAGTGCTCCGAGGTTGTGA